>JAQVCK010000185.1 GCA_028689835.1 Pygmaiobacter sp.
AAAGAATGGCAAGATATACAGGCGCAGTATGCCGCCAGTGCCGTCGTGAAGGCCAAAAGCTCTTTTTGAAGGGCGAACGTTGCTATTCCGACAAGTGCGCGCTTACCCGCAGAAACTTTGCCCCTGGTCAGCATGGTCAGGCCCGCAAAAAGGTCTCTGAGTACGGCGTTCAGCTGCGTGCAAAACAGAAGGCCAAGAAATACTATGGCGTTCTGGAAAGCCAGTTCCGCAAATACTTTGACATTGCCGAGCGCAAGCCCGGGATGACCGGCGAAAATCTGCTTCGGATCCTTGAAAGCAGAATGGACAACATCGTCTATCGCGCCGGGTTCGCCATGAGCCGCGCTGAGGCACGGCAGTTGGTGTTGCACCGTCATTTCACCGTCAATGGTCAGATTGTTAATATCCCCTCGTATCTGATCAAAGAGGGTGACGTGGTAGAGTTGCGCACCCGTGACTGTGAGAAGATCAAAGAGAGCGTCGAGAAGAATGCAGGCCGCCCGACCCCGGTATGGATGACGGTTGAGAAGGATAACTATAAAGCTACCGTTACCCGCCTGCCCGACCGTGCTGATATCGATTTCGACGTTGCAGAGCATCTCATCGTTGAGCTTTATTCCAAATAACCCGATAAGTAGCATAGGGAATGCGAATCTATGGCAAAGGCTGTGCCTTTGCTTTACAAGGAGGGTTTTTGAATGATTGAGATCGAAAGGCCGAAAATTGATACAGCTACCCTCAGCGCGGATGGCCGCTACGGCAAGTTTGTTGTAGAGCCGCTGGAGCGTGGTTTCGGTACGACGTTGGGTAATAGCCTGCGCCGCGTACTTCTTTCCTCTCTGCCGGGTGTGGCGATCACCTCGATGAAAATCGACGGTGTGGTGCACGAGTTCTCGACAGTTGAGGGCGTAAAAGAGGACGTGACCGAGATCGTCCTGAACCTCAAAGGCGTCCGCGCTAAACTGTATTCCGAAGGGCCCAAAACCGTTCGGATTGAGGCCAGTGGAGAGTGCGAAGTGACAGCCGGTAGCATCCAGCAGGATGCAGAGATTGAAATTCTCAACCCGGACTGGCACATTGCCACATTGGATGAGGGTGCAAAGCTGGTGATGGAGCTTGTCTTTGACAAGGGCCGCGGCTATGTGCCAGCAGACCGCAACAAGCAGAATGCTGAGTTTGCGGCACTGAGTGCCATTGCGGTCGACAGCATCTACACCCCGGTTTTAAAGGTGAATTACGCCGTTGAGAACACCCGTGTCGGCCAGATTACCGACTACGACAAGCTGACGATTGAGGTTTGGACAGACGGCATTATCAACGCGAAAGAGGCAGTCAGCCTTGCCGCGCGCATTATGACCGAGCATTTGAACCTGTTTGTCAACCTGTCAGAAGAGGCCATGGGCGCCGAGATTATGGTGGAAAAGGACGACAAGGGTAAAGAGAAAGTCCTTGAGATGACGATTGAGGAACTGGATCTTTCTGTGCGTTCGTTTAACTGCCTGAAGCGTGCGGGCATCAATACGGTCGAAGACCTCATTAGCAAGAGCGAGGACGAGATGATGAAGGTACGCAACCTGGGCCGTAAAAGCCTGGAAGAAGTCATCTCGAAGCTGGAATCGCTCGGTTTCAAGCTGAGTAAAGACGACGAGTAAAACTTACTACTATGCCAAACCGGCAAAGGGGCGTTTTGCCCGCCGGGCTTGGACTACTGCAAAGGAGTGAATTGGGATGCCCGGTACAAGAAAGCTTGGCAGAACCAGTGATAGCCGCAGAGCGATGCTCAGGGCGATGGTTACCTACCTTTTTGAAAAAGGCAAGATTGAAACCACGGTTACCCGAGCAAAGGAAGTTCGTGCTGTCGCCGAGAAGATGATTACCCTCGGCAAGCAGGACACCCTGCACGCGAAACGGCAGATCTATTCTTTCATCACGAAAGAGGATGTTGCCAAAAAGCTGATCGACGAGATCGGCCCGAAGTATGCCGACCGCAATGGCGGTTACACCCGTATCATTCGCATTGGCGCCCGTCGTGGCGATGCTGCTGAGATGGCGGTAATTGAGCTGGTCTAATTAAGTACCTGCTTTAGGTGTAAAAGGCAAGGCCCCCCACGCAAGTTTTGTGTGGGGGGCCTTTTTGCTGTTTTGCACAGTGCCGCATATTGGGAGAACAAGTTGTAAGGTAACACTTTGATAATACAGTTGGTTATGACAACTGATACCGCTACAGATATTGGCACAGCAGCTTTACAATTGCTTGCCAGATTAAAAGCATAGCAAAAGCGTATTCGTATACTAAATATTTGGCTAGTTGCTTGTGCTGGGTAGTTGCAACGCATAAAAAATGGCCCGCCCCACTACAGATGTGTTGGGGCGGGCCATAATGCTACAAAAAGTAAAAAATAAGACCAAAATTACAAAATTAACAAGTGCGCTATGCCTTTAAGCCGCCGGTTGAGAAGTGCTTTCCGCATCAGGCAGGGTACTGTCATTTTCTAAAGTACCCATCATCTTTAGGTCATCGTTCAACTGGCCAAGCGTAAATTCATCTTCATCCAACACCGGCAGCCCAAGTGCAGAGGCGGGCACAGGGTCCGCATAAGGCCGGTAATAGTTGTTCAGCAGGGTAGCCAGGTTTTCAACATTGATGCCATAACACGATTCTTTTTCACCAGTTACACCATTGTATCGGGTAATTGAACCGCCGGGGCAGCGCGCAAACCCAATTTTGCTGCTGTCCATTTGCATAAAAGTAGAGGCCAGCGAAATTAAATCGCTCACGCTCATATCGGTGTTGACGTAGGTGATAAAGGTGGGCATTACTTTAATGACGTCGCTCATCGGGAAGCTTTTAAAGGTGCGGAACATTGCTTTGTAAAAATACTGCTGCAGTTCCAGCCGCTTCAAATCGCCCTGCGCATATTCTTTGCGCTGGCGCAAAATCCATTCAATATGGTCGGCATCCAAAAAGTAAGTGCCTTGGGGGATGACATTGCCCTTCTCGTCCGCAACGTCCCATGGCACATACATTTCAAGGCCGCCCAAAATTTTAAACATTGCCCTAAACATATCCATGTTGATGGTGACATAGTGGTCTACCGGTAGCGCAAAGTCATCGCTGAGTACGGTTGCCAGGTTAGAAATGCGGTTTACTTCGTCCGCACCATGGCTATAAATCGCATTTAACCGGTAGGTACCGCCTGTGGGCAGTTCCTCACCCACATAGGTGTCGCGGGGGATCTGCAAAATATTCATGGTGCCTTTTTCAACATCCAATGTTACATACATAATCACATCAGTCATGCCAAGCCCGTTAGAGTAATCTCGCCCGTCGTCGTCCTTGTCAAAGTCAATACCACAAACAAGGTAGTGCACGACTTTGCTTTTCAGCTCTGGTGTGGTAGATTGTACGGCGCTGGTCAATTGGCCTGCATCGCCCTCGCTAATTTGGGCATCCAAATAGAAATAGACAATTGCCACGCCAATGCCCATCAAAAGAAGCAATGCGGCAAGCACCACAAGTACAATTTTAACAACCCTATTCTTAGAACCTTTTTTTCTGCCATTTGAGGGCTGGGTAGAGCCCTGTTGTGAAGTGGAGTTTTCCAAAACCGGCAGACCTCCCATCTTAGTTGTGTATACCGAAATTCAAAACAAAACCGGCAAATACAACACTATTATACCATATGGGAAGGCGCAAACCAGCGGATTTTGTAAATTTAAGAAAGGTAAAGTTTCGCGGTTATACGACAAAGAAAAAAACCGCAAGGTAATGCAATAGGCTACCGCCTAAAATAAACAGATGAAAAACCTCGTGAAAGCCAAAAGAAGCAGAAAAATTAGGTTTTTTAATGGCATACAACACTGCACCAATGCTGTACAATACGCCGCCACCGGCCACCAAAGCAAGGCAAGCAGGGCCACAGCTTGCAAAATCACGAAAGACAAACACAATGGACCAACCCATGGCAAGGTAAGCGGCGGCAGCCAGTGCGCGGGGTGCGGTGATCCAAAAAAGCTTGATAATGGTGCCCACCAGTGCAATACCCCAAAGGATGGCACAGAAGAGAAGGCCTTTTTGTTCCGGTAAAAATGTTAAGGCAAACGGGGTATAGGTGCCCGCAATCAGCACATAAATCATGCTGTGGTCTAATTTGCGTAGCAGCCGTTTTACGCCGCCGCTTGTTACATCACCGGGGTAATAGTGGTAAACAGCGCTAGCTGTATACAGTGCAATCAGCGACAATACAAAAACAAAAGCACCGGCAAGGTTTCGTGCAGAGGCCTGTTGCAACAAAGCATGGGCGATTAAAATAAAACCGCCAAGTAATGAAAGCGCCGCACCGGCTGCGTGTGTTTCACTGCTGATGGGGTCTTGTGCCGTGCGAAACATGGGGGTCATAACGATTCTCCTAACTCTTTAATACAATATTTAATATTATATTACACTGTTTGCAAAAATATTTCAATGGGTTTTATGAATGATTTTTGGCGAGATTAAAATTGTTTTTTGTTTTATTTGTGGGTACGCACTGGCCGCTGGCGGCAAAGGTTGACAAAAAGGCCGCCCAGCTAACGGCTGAAATGGTATAAAGATAGGAGACACGAAAAACCGTGTCTCCTATCTTTTGTTGTATACTGAGTATTGAGGTGAAAGCAATGCGCAAAGAATATACATTTCACAGCCGAGAAGAAAAACTCATGA
>JAQVCK010000186.1 GCA_028689835.1 Pygmaiobacter sp.
AAACAGCGCCTGGTCGGCAAAGTCCCAAATAAAGCCGCCGACCAGCCGGTCGTACTGGAAAAACAGCTGCCAGTAGTCGGCAAAATTGCCAAGGCTGTTGCCCATGCAGTGCGCGTATTCACACTGCAAATAGGGGCGCTTGCCATATTTTTTTACCCCGGCGGGGGGCGCAAAGCAGGGGTAGCTCAGCCGCGACAGCAGTACCCGTTTGCCCTCGCCAATTTTTTTCACATGCTCCACCGTCGCATACATCTGGCTGTAAACATCGGTAACTTTAAACGAAACATCCGGCTCATAGTGAATCGGCCTCGTGTCGTCCAGCGCCAGCGCGGCCTTGCGCATCTCGATAAAACAACGCCCCGTAAAGCTCTCGTTGCCAAGGCTCCAAAAAATAATCGAGGGGTGGTTTTGCAACAGTGTCACCATGTTCTGCATGCGGTCAACGCAGTGGGCCGTCCAGTCCGGGTCATTGCGGGGCAGCTTTTTGGCAAGGCCGTGGGTCTCAAGGTTGCACTCGCTCATCACCAAAATGCCGTAGCGGTCGCACAGGTCATACACGACGCGGCTGTTGGGGTAGTGGCTGGTGCGCAGCGCATTGATGTTGTTCTGCTTCATCAGCCGGATGTCCGCTTCGTTCAGCTCGGGGGTGACGGCGTGGCCGCAGCTGGGGTGAAACTCGTGCCGGTTGACACCGCGCAGCTTGATGGGCCGCCCGTTGAGCAAAAGCAATTCGCCGTCAATGCGCACCTCGCGAAAGCCCACCGCAAAGCCGCGTGCATCCAGCAAGGTGCCACCGCTTTTCAGCGCGGCGGCAAGGTGGTACAGCGCCGGGTCTTCGTCGCTCCACAGTGCGGGCTGCTCTACGGTGTAACGGAAGGTCTGCGCGGCATCCCCCGTCAGCGTTTCGGTGGCAGAAAGCACGCGCGCGTTGTCCGGCCCGGCCAGCACCACTTCCAGCGTGGCGCCCTGCGGCAGCGTGCCGGTGGTGGTCACCGCCACAGTTAAAGTGGCGCGGGTGTAATCGCCGTTTTCAAACACGGTGCGGGCCACCATGTCGGCAAAGCCCGCGCGGGGCTGCGCCACCAGCCACACATCGCGAAAAATGCCCGCCAGCCGCCACATGTCCTGGTCCTCAAGGTAACTGCCGGTTGACCAGCGGTACACCTTAATCACCAGCAAGTTTTCACCCTCTACCAAAAAATCGGTCAAATCAAAGCGGTGCGCGTCAAAGCTGGACAGGCAAAACCCGGCAAACTCGCCGTTGCAGTACACCTCGGCCGCGCTGTTGACACCGTCCAGTTGCAACAGCACCTGTTTGCCCGCAAAGCCAGCCGGCACGGTAAACCGGCGGCGGTACAGCCCCACCGGGTTTTGCCCCACCGCGATTTTGGGGATTTCGCCCCGTTTCGTGCTGATGGGGGTGGGGTAGTTTACGTTGGTATAAATGGGGATGTCGTACCCCTCCAGCTGCCAGTTGGAGGGCACTTTAATCTGGTCAAAGTTTGTGTCGTCAAAATCGGTGGCCGCAAAATTAGGCGGGCAGCGGTGCACGGAGGAGCAGAACAAAAAGGTCCAATTTCCACCAAGGTTTTTGGCATAAGGGGTATCGGTGCCAGCCAGCGCGTCCATCAGCGAGGCCGCCGCAAAGCCGCAGCCGGGTACTGGTAATACTTTTTTACCAATCACCTTTTTATCGCACCAGAACTGTTCCATGAGCAGGGGCTCCTTTCACATAACCCGGCGGTAGCCGGGCAAAATTACTGTGCGTGAGGGGCCGCCGCGGCGCGGGGTGGTGCAGCAGACCCCTTTTTTTGCTATTATACCATGTGCGGGGCAAAGAGAAAGCTGAAAAAGTAAATTTTATGACCTTTTGCGTGCTGTTTATGAGGGAGGCGCGTGCCCCCGCCCGTGCGTCCCTTGTGCGTTACGTGGCAAGCATAGTACAATAAGGTATAAAAAAGAAACGTAAACCGCACCCCGCGGCCCAAAGGAGAAAGACAGATGAGCAAAATCGCATGGAACCCCGGTGCACTGCTGGCACCGGTGCCACCCACCCTCGTCAGCTGTGGTACGCTGGCAGCCCCGGCGGTGTTGACGGTGGCCTGGGCGGGCACGCTGAACACGAAACCGCCCCGCACCTATATTTCGGTGCGCCCCAACCGGCATTCGTACCCCATTTTAAAAGAGACGGGCGAATTTGTGATTAACCTGCCCCCGGCATCGCTGGTGCGTGCGGTGGATTTGTGCGGCTGTAAAACCGGCGCGGCGGTGGACAAGTTTGCGCTGGCGGGGCTGACGGCGGCCCCGGCGAGCAAGGTGGCAGCACCGCTGATTGACGACTGCCCGCTGTGTTTGGAATGCCGGGTGTTTGACACCGTGCCGCTGGGCAGCCACGAGATGTTCCTTGCCGATATTGTGGCGGTGGACGTGGACGAGCAGCTGGTAGATGATGCCGGGCGTTTGCATTTAGACCGCGCCGGGCTGCTGGCCTACGCGCACGGCGAATATTTTGCGCTGGGCGCCAAGGTGGGCAGCTTTGGGTTTTCGGTGCGCAAAAAGCCCAAAAAGCCACACCGCCACCGCCGCAGCCCCGCACCGGAAAAAGGCTAAAGCAATCAACAAAAAACAACAAAACCCCCGCGGTACCGGTAAGGTGCGGCGGGGGTTTGCCGTGCCGGCGGGCAGTACTTATGTCTAATTTGTAAAAAAATAAAAATATTTTCGGTTGGTTCTTGACAACGGCCTAATTTGATGTAGAATAGATTTAGCACTCAAGGCAATAGAGTGCTAAAACAAAAAAGCAGAAAGGGCGTGAAGACAGCAATGGACGAACGAAAACAACGGGTACTTTCGGCAATCGTTTCACTTTATTCAAATGATGGCGAGCCGGTTGGTTCTAATTTGCTGCGCCGCTATTTTGATATGGCAGTATCCTCCGCCACACTGCGAAACGAGATGGCCGCCCTGACAAAGCTTGGCCTGCTGGAACAACCCCACACCAGTGCGGGGCGGGTGCCCAGCATGGCGGGTTACCGCTATTACATTGAAAACCTGATGGGCGCGGGCGAGCGCCAGCCACGGCTGCCCGCTGCGCTGCGCCGGCAGATTGACGAGGCGTTTGAGGGGTTTGACTATGACCCCGAACGGCTTGCCAAAGCCACCGCAAAAGAGCTTGCGCACCTAACCGGGTTTACGGCGGTCGCCACTACCCCCAAAAGCGACGATGTGAAGGTTGCCTATTTTCACGTGATGCAGGTGGGGCGGTGCAGTGCCGCAGTGCTGAGCGTCAACTCGGTCGGCGGGGTGGCCACCCGCGTGGCCCTTACCCAAAAGCCGCTGACCACCGAGCAGGTGGAACAGGCGGCTGCCTGCATCAACCGCCGGCTGCGTTTTGTGGCGCGTGACGATGTGGACGAGCTATTGAAGCAAAAGCTTTGGGGTGAGATGGGAGAAGATAAAAACTGCTGGCCGCTGATGGTAGCCGCAGTAAGGCTGTTGCAGGGCGCGGGGCGCGGCAAGGTCTATGTGGAGGGCGAGCAGAATTTGCTGTCTTACCCGGAGATGGAGCCTAACTTGCGCGGTTGTCTCGAACTGCTGAACCGGCAGGACGAGCTGCAACGGTTGATTTCCCCCAAAAATGACCGGCCCATGGTATTATTGGGCGACGATATGCCCGGCTACCGGTTGCCGGGGGTGGCGCTGGCAGCAAAACGTTACCTTGCGGGTGGCGGGTTGACCGGGGCCATTGCACTGATGGGCCCCTCGCGCATGGAGTACACAAAAGTCATACCAACACTGGAATATTTTTCGGCAAAGCTTTGTCAGGCAATGACGGGCGCCGGTAAGGAGGAGTAGCAGACCCATGGCAGAAAATGAGAAGAACACCGCACCGGGCACCGAAGAAGAACTGGAACAACAGGTAAACCCGACGGAGGAATGTCAGCAGGCAGAGACCCCCGGTGGGGAGAGCACCGATAAAAAGGCGGACAAGAAAGAGCGCAAAGCCCTTGCCGCACTGGAAAAAGAACTGGGTGGGATGAAAAAGAAACTCACCGAGGCGGAAAAAGACCTTGCGGGTGCAAAGGATACCCTGATGCGCACCGCCGCAGAATACGATAATTACCGCAAGCGCACTTCGCGCGAAAAAGATATGGTTTTTAACAACGGGCTGACCTTTGCAGTTACCCAGTTGCTGCCGGTGGCAGACGCGCTGGAGATGGCCGCAACTGCCCCGACAGAGGATGAAAGTTTTAAAAAAGGCGTTGAAATGACGCTTGCCAAGTGGACAGAGGCCATGCAGAAACTTGGTATTGAAGAGATTGACGCGCTGAACAAGCCGTTTGACCCCGAGCGGCACAGCGCCGTATTGCAACAGCCCGCGCCGGAAGGTGTGGAAAGTGGCACCGTACTACAGGTGCTGCAAAAGGGCTACAAGCTGGGGGACAAAGTCATCCGGCACGCCACGGTGGCCGTGGCAGAATAGCCCCAACGTCTTTCGGCCAACGGCCGTTGACATAGATTGCCCCCGCCGGCCGGGCCTGTTTTTGAAACACAAAAAGCCGACAGCAGTTTAAATAAAACGAAACAACACAACGCAGTTTTTGCATTAAAGGAGAGATAGAGTATGGGAAAGATTATCGGTATTGACCTTGAGATCGGAAGAGCACACGTCTGA
>JAQVCK010000187.1 GCA_028689835.1 Pygmaiobacter sp.
CCGTCAAAGTTGCCTAGGAACATTTTTTCATAGGTTCCAATGGGCGTCCAGTTGCCGTTGGTGGAATTACCGTCATCGTCAAAGCCACTGAGGTTGATATTCGCGTTCAGCTTATAGAAGCGGCCTGCGGCGTTGGTGTAGCCATATGTGCTGGTAGCGCCGTCGTTGACCACTTTTCGCAGGTCGTTTAGCTGCGCCGCTGTGGAGATGATGTAGGGGTTTTCCTCTGTGCCAGCGCCAAGCATCACCCAGTAGGGCAGCTCACTGCTTTGGCTGCCTCCCAAATCTGCCAAAACGGGCAGGGCATCCGCGGTGTAGCTCCACGCCGCATCGCTGCCAAAAATGGTGCTAAACTGTGCGGAGAGCCTTGCGCCCGCCGCATTGGTTGCGGTGTAGGTTAAATCGGTTCCGTTGTTGCCTATGTTATCGCCGCTAAGGTTCATGCCGTTCCAGCCGTAGCAGGCTGAAACAGTGCCGTTATAAATGGCTGACACAATGCGACTTGCGGCTACACCTGCGGCGGCTTTTCCAAGTGCCGCACAGTTTTTAACTGTGCCGGTGGAACTGTCAAACACGCCTACCACGCCGCCAACAAACGCGTTTTCTTTGCCGGTAACGCTGCCGGTGGCATAGCAGTTTGTAACCGTGCCACTAGTATAGCCCACCACACCGCCACCGGCACCAACGCTGCCGGAGACGCTGCCCGTGGCATAGCAGTTTGTGACTACTGAGTCATAGGTAGAGCCCACCACGCCTCCGGCGTAATTGCCGCCGGAGACGTAACCAGTAGCATAGCAGTTTGTGACCGTGCCGTAGGTTGAGCCCACCACGCCGCCAACACATGCGTATTCACCGCCGGAGATGCTGCCCGTGGCATAGCAGTTTGTGAGCGTGCCACGGGCAACGCCCACCACGCCGCCAACATATGCAGAACTTGAACTGCTGCTGGAGACCGTACAAGAGGAGTGGCAGCCTGTAACCGTGCCGGTATAATAAATCATGTTGTAGTCGGCATCAAACTCATAATCAGTATCGGCAGAGCCAACCACGCCGCCGACATATTTGTTACCAGTCACACTTCCGGTGCTGTAACAGTTTGTCACCATGCCGGTAGCAAAGCCCACCACACCGCCTGTATAATCTCCTCCGGTAACATCGCAGTTTTCGACACCCAGGTTTTTAATGACAGAATGCCCCGCGGTGTAACCGAACAAACCGACATTATCGGAAGACGAGATGGTCATATTCGTGACCGCATAGCCTTTGCCGTCAAAGGTACCTCTAAACGGCACCGCACGGCCAAGCCCGATGGGTGTTACGCTGCCGCTCTCCACCAGGTCGATATCCGCCGTCAGGTAATAGTAGCTTTCGGCGGTGTTGGTGTAGCCGCTTGCGCTTGGGATATTGTTATTCACAAGCTGGCGCAGTTCGTCGAGCTGCTCCGCCGTGGAAATGGCAAAGACATTGCCGCTGGCACCAATCCAGATGGGCAGGGCGCTGCTCTGGCTGCCGCCCACGTCTGCCAGCGTAGGCAGCGCGCCGGGTGTGTAGTTCCACGCCGTATCGTTGTTAAAAATATTGCTGAACTGCGCATTGCCGCCGGTATAATCGGCGCCGTTTTTGTTATCCAGGGCACCGTCGGTGGCAACAGCTTCGCTGCCGCTTGTGCCAATTTTCATGCCGCTCCAGGCATAGCAACCCGAGATCGTACTGTTGTTCACCCCCGCAACACGGCCATAATTGTCACCACTACAGGTTACAGTTTGCTCAAGTGCCGCGCAGTTTGTAATCGCATCCGAGGCATAGCCGACCACGCCGCCGGTAGCATAGCTGCCGGTAACGCTTTGACCAAACGCAATGCAGTTTGTGACCTTTTTCATCGCTCTGCCCACAACGCCGCCAACGCTACTGCTGCCGGAAACGCTGCCGGCCGCATAGCAATTTGTAACTGCGTCGTTAGCAAAGCCCACCACGCCGCCGCTAAAACTGCCAGCGGAGAGAACATCGCCGGTGGCATAGCAGTTAGTAATTGCGCCGGCGGCATAACCCACCACACCGCCCACATTTTTAACGCCGGAAACGCTGGCGGTTGTATAGCAATCTGTAACCGCGCCGGCGGCATAACCCACCACGCCGCCAATTTTTTCACTGGTACTGGTGATGGTGCTGGATACACTTCCGGTACTATAGCACTTTGTAATCGCGCCACCGGCATAACCCACCACGCCGCCGGTGCTCCCGCCGCCGGTGACTGTGCAGTTTTCGACGCCGACGTTATGGATGGCGGCACCCACGGCTGCGTAACCGAATAAACCAACATTGCTCTCTGAAAGATTGATGACCATGTTCTTGATTGCGTAGCCGTTCCCTTCAAAGGTGCCATTAAACGGGTTATCCAAATTGCCTATCGGTGCCCAGTTGCCGTTGGTAGCGTCGGTGTCGCTGTCAAAACCTGTAAGGTCAATATCATTTATCAGGTTATAAACTGCGTCGTCAGTGTTAGTGTAGCCCAATGCGCTGGTGCCACCATTAACAACCTTGCGCAGTTCATCCAGCTGTGCCGCCGTAGAAATATCAAAACTGGTTGGCGCAAACCACATGGGCAGTTCGCTGCTTTGGTCGCCGCTCACATTGTTCAAAGTGGGCAGGCCATCCACCGTGTAATTCCACGCCGTATTACCACTGCCAAAAATGGCGCTAAACTGTGCGGAGAGCTTGCCTTCCGCATTGCTCGCGGTATAGCTCAAATCCGCGCCGTTTTGATTATCCACCGCACCGCCGGTAACAACAGCTTCACTGCCGCTTGCGCCAATTTTCATGCCGCTAAAGGCATAGCAGCCCGAAATGTTGCTGCCGTAGCCGCCATTAAGTCCCACCACACGGCCAACATCGGAATTACCGGTAACGGTTTGCCCAAGCGCCGCGCAGTTTGTAACCGTCGGCATCGTCGTCGTAAAGACCGCCCAACCCACCTCGCCGCCGACCATACTATTGCCAGAAACGTTGCTGGTTACATAGCAGTTTGCAATTGTTGCGTCCTGTGCAACACCTGCCACGCCGCCGACCATACTACTGCCAGAAACGTTGCCGGTTACATAGCAGTTTGTGACCGTACCAGTGGTGCGCCCTACCACGCCGCCGACAAAATCAACGCCCGAGACATCGACGACGGCATAGCAGTTTGTGACCACTGCGCTGATGCCGGCAGAGCCCGCCACGCCGCCGATAAACTGATCTGTGCCGGTGATTGTTCCGGTGACGTAGCAGTTTGTTATGGCGCCGTTGGTATACATTGCCACGCCGCCGACGCTACCTTCGCAAGAAATCTTGCAGTCTTCAATGCCCAGATTTTTTATAACGGAGCCTGCTTCGGCAGTTGCGAACAGCCCCGCAATTTTCATGTTTTTGACCGAATGACCGTCGCCGTCAAAGGTGCCTTTGAAATCTTTAATACGCTGAATGCCGTCAACTCCGGCGAGGTCAATATCCGCCACCAGCTGATAGTTGGCCGCGGCAAACAGCATATCGGTGCCATAATCCTCATTGTTCTGTGTCAGCTCAGCCAGTTCTGCCAGCACCGCCGGTGTGCCAATTAAAAACGGGTTTTCCGCCGAGCCGATAACGGCGCTGGTGGGCGATGACCCTCTTAGCAGCATCTGGCTCATCAGTGGAAGCCTGCCCATTTCAAATTCCGCTTGCATCTGCGCGTCTATTCCGCTATCAAGAACTGGAATTTCGACATCGCTAAGTAAATCCGAAAGCGCGCGGAGCTTATTGCGGCGTTCGTCGCCGACGGCATCGCGCAGCTCCTCGGCGTCGATATCCGCCTGCTCCATCGCGGCAGAATATACTGCCAGCGCTTCGTTCAGCGCTATCTTCACCTCAACCTTGCTTTCGTCGGCGACCTCGTCTGCCTGCGGCAGCCCGTCAATAAGATCCAGCACGTCGTCAATTGTCCAACCGGTGCTGCTTCCATTGGCTGAGTCAATGACTGCGCTATCAATGCCACTGTCTGTTGCCAGCACATAGACAGAGGCTGGAATCTGTACCATTATTATGGCGAAGGCCAGTATCATACTGAGTACTTTTTTCTTCATAATCAGCTCTCCTTACATTACGGTGCTAAGCTGCCGCTCTGCACCGCTTGTTCTATTTGCAATATGATTTTTTGTTCGGTCACACCCTTGGGTGGACCAATAAGATAGAACCCTGCACCCAACCGCGCGGCCTCATTGAGAAATTCCCCACGTTCACACAGCCACAGAATGGGCAGCGTTTTGCTGTGCCCGCGCAGGTAGTCGCAAGCAGTCAACCCTGCCGCGCCGGGATATGCCACTATGGCAAGATCACAGGTATGCCCCGTGTTTAAAAAATAAATGAGCTGCACCTCTCCCCGATATTCCATCGAGTCAGTGAAGGATATTAAATGGTAGGTTCCGTGGCGTTCCAGCGCTTCGACTATCTCTGCGTTCACGCCGCACAAGGCGATCGTTTTCATGTTGGCCATTCCCATCCTTTCTCCTTACAGCAGTGTTCCAATGCCCTTTGCAGCTTTGTGTTTGACGAATTTTTAAGCAAAAAATGTGTTACGTTGTTCTGGTAAGCAAACTGGCTGTAATCTTCGTCAGATATCCAT
>JAQVCK010000018.1 GCA_028689835.1 Pygmaiobacter sp.
GCCAGGCAATCTCGCCGTCGGGTGCCTCACCTGCAAAGGTGAAACCGTGCTCTTCCCATGCAATCAGTTTGCGAATACCCTCGCGGATCACGACTTCATCCTCTACCAGAAACACACTGTACATCAAAACCCTCCTTTGGAAAACAGAAGAAAACGCAAAATCATATTTAATTATAACATCTGAAATTGGTAAAAAATAGGGTCAAAAAGGGAATAAATGGAACTTAAAATTGGTGGTTTTGA
Organism: Pygmaiobacter sp.; assembly: GCA_028689835.1. GTDB lineage: Bacteria > Bacillota > Clostridia > Oscillospirales > Ruminococcaceae > Pygmaiobacter. The sequence continues at coordinate 244 of JAQVCK010000018.1, forward strand.
TACTTTTTTGTACAACTGCCCCAAAACAAACTTTGGCGGACAAAGCAAGTTTGCTTTGTCCGCCAAAGGGTAGGCCAATGCGCCAGCACTGCGCAGGGACGGCTATTTAATGGCCTTGGCCATAATACGCGTCTTTGCCGTGCTTGCGCAGGTAATGCTTGTCCAGCAGTTCAGGCTGCATGGGGGGCAAACCTGGCACCAACTGCTGTGCATGCCAAGCCATAAAGGCCAGTTCTTCCAGCACGACGGCGTTGTGTACCGCGTTGCGGGGGCTGGTGCCCCAAACAAAGGGGCCGTGGCTGTGCACCAGTGCGGCGGGTACCGCCATGGGGTCGGTACCCTGCAAGGTTTCTACCAGCACGTTGCCGGTTTCGGTTTCGTAATGGCCGGGCGCCCCGCCAATTTCGGCCGGGGTCATTTTGCGGGTGCAGGGGATCGGCCCGTAAAAGTAATCGCCGTGGGTGGTGCCCAGCGCCGGGATCTCGCGCCCGGCCTGTGCATAAATGGTGGCCCAACGGCTGTGGGTGTGTACAATGCCGCCAACTTTGGGGAACGCCCGGTACAGCACAAGGTGGGTCGGCGTGTCGGACGACGGGTTTAGTTTACCCTCTACCTTTTTACCGGTTGCAAGTTCTACCACCACCATGTCGTCCGGCGTCATTTCATCGTATTCCACACCGGATGGCTTGATGACGATGAGCCCCTGTTCGCGGTCAATACCGGACACGTTGCCCCAGGTAAAGACGACCAAGTTGTGCTTGGGCAGCAGCAGGTTGGCTTCATATACTTCACGTTTCAGAGTTTCTAACATAGGGGCCTCCTTAGCGCAGTTTCCACGCAAGGTCGGACAAGAACAAATCATGCTCCAGCGCCTCGATGGTCGTGTCCTTGTTGATGTGCACAAACTCAATGTCCATCATGCGCGCCCAGTCGGCCATCTGCGTGGCAGTGACATCATAGGTGAGTACCGTGTGGTGGGCACCGCCGGTGGTCAGCCAAGCTTCCAGCCCGGTCAACAGGTCGGGCATGGCACGCCACATCACACGGGCAACGGGCAGGTTGGGCATCGGCAAAATAGGCTTGACACACTCGATGTCCTGGCAGATTAGCCGCAGGCGGCCACCCATGTCGATCAGGCTCAATACAATAGCATTGCCGGCACGGCCCTCAAACACCAGCCGGGCGGGGTCGTTTTTACCGCCAATGCCCAGCGCGTGCACCTCAATGCGGGGTCTTGCCGCCGCAACACTGGGGCAAACCTCCAACATGTGGGCACCCAGCGAATACTCTTTGCCCTTTTCAAGGTTGTAGGTGTAGTCCTCCATGAAAGAAGTCCCGCCGGTTTTGCCCTCAGACATCGCTTTCACGATGGCGGTCATGGCGGAGACCTTCCAGTCGCCCTCGCCACCATAGCCGTAGCCATGGGCCATCAGGTTTTGGCTGGCAAGGCCGGGCAATTGCTCCATGCCGTACAGGTTTTCAAAGGTGTTGGTATAAGCGCTGCAACCCTCACGGTCCAGCATTTTGCGAATCGCAATTTCTTCCCGTGCCTGGTAGCGCACGGCGTGCAGGTCATCGGTGGCAATGTCGTAGTTTTCAGCGTACTCGCGCATCTTTTCGCCAATCTCTTCATCGGTTACTGCGTTGATAATTTCGACGAGCTCGCCCACCGGCCAGGTGTTTACCTGCCAGCCAAGCTGCTTTTGTACTTCTACCTTATCGCCCTCGGTCACAGCGACGTTGCGCATATTGTCGCCAAACCGCATCACCCGCAAGCTGCGCGAAAAAGCGGCGCCTACTGCGGCGCGCATCCAATCCCCCAGTTTGTCTTGTACGTCTTCGTCCTGCCAGTACCCGGCCACGATTTTGCGGCGCATCCGCAGGCGGGTTGCAATAAAGCCGTGCTCGCGGTCACCGTGGGCGGATTGGTTCAGGTTCATAAAATCCATGTCAATTTCTTCGTTCGGGATGGTGCGGTTGTACTGGGTGGCAAAGTGGCAGTACGGCTTTTGCAGCAGTTCCAGCCCTTCAATCCACATTTTGGATGGGCTGAATGTGTGCATCCACACCACAATACCCGCGCAGTGTTTGTCGTAGTTGGCTTCGCGCACCACATCGCTGATGTCCTGCGGGGTTTTGGCAGTCACCTTGTAAACAAGGCGGCAGGGCAGGCGGCCCGCTTTGTTCATACTGTCGGCCATTTCGGCGGCGCGGGCCGCCACGGTCTCTAAAACTTCTGGCCCATACAGGAACTGACTGCCCACGACGAACCAGAATTCATACTCTTTCATTGCCATAATCGTTACTCCTTATTGTGTGTTCTATCTTGTTTGATAACCGGCGGTCAGCGGATGGCTTCTACGGCTGCCCGCTCGGCGGCAAGGCCTTTTTCATAGGTGGCAAGGTAAGCGTTAAACCCGGCCACATCCTGCGGCAGCGGCGCAACGGTCGTCACCTGTTGCTGTGCAAACACCTGTGTTGCAAGGTAATCTTCTAGTGTTTGGCCCGCACTGCGGCGTGCGGCAAAGGCGGCCAGCAGGGCCATCCCCCAAGGCCCGCCCTCACCCGAGGTGGGCATCACCGAAACAGGGGTGTCCATCGCGGTGGCCAGCATGCGCTGGCCCGCCCCGGTAGCCTTAAAAAAGCCGCCGTGGCCCAGCAGAGAATCGACCTGCACCTGTTCGCGCTGCAACAAAATTTGCATCCCAATGCGCAGGGTGGCAAGGGCACCGTACAGCTGCGCACGGGCAAAGTTTGCCAAGGTAAAGGTGGCGTCGGGGCGGCGCACTAGCAGTGGCCGGCCGGCATCAAGGCCGGTGACCGGCTCGCCCGAAAAATAGTTGTACGACAGCACACCGCCGCAGTCCGCCTCGCCCTCCAGCGCGGCATAAAACAGGGTATCCAGTGCCTTGGGCATGCTGCATGGGCAGCCCAGCGCTTCGGCAAACTGCCGCATCAGCCCGGCCCACGCGTCGATGTCCGACGAGCAGTTATTGCAATGCACCATGGCCACCGGCCGCCCGGTGGGGGTGGTGACCATGTCAATTTCGGGGTACACGCGGGACAGCGGCTTTTGCAATACGATCATCGCAAAAATAGAGGTGCCGGCCGACACGTTGCCGGTGCGCTGGGTGATGCTGTTCGTCGCCACCATACCGGTGCCGGCATCGCCCTCCGGCGGGCAAAGGGGAACCCCGGCCTTAAGGTGCCCAGTGGGGTCCAGCAGTTTTGCACCTTCCGCCGTTAAGGTGCCGGCATCATCGCCCGCAGCCAGTACCTGCGGCAATAGTTCACGCAGCTGCCACGCATAGCCCATGCGTGCGGCTTCGGCATCAAACTTTGTCACCATGGCAGCATCGTAGTCACAGGCATCGCTGTCGATGGGGAACATGCCGGATGCTTCGCCCACACCCAGCACCCGGCGCCCGGTCAGCCGCCAGTGCACATAGCCTGCAAGCGTGGTCAAAAAGGCAAGGCGGGGTAAATGTTCTTCACCGTTTAACATGGCCTGGTACAGGTGGGCAATGCTCCACCGCTGGGGGATATTAAACCCCAACAGTTCGGTCAGTTTCACTGCGGCGGGCTCGGTCATTGTGTTGCGCCAAGTGCGAAACCCTGCCAGTTGGTTGCCCGCGGCATCGAATGGCAGATAGCCGTGCATCATAGCTGAAAACCCCAGCGAAGCGAGGGTTGTCAGTGGGGTGTTATACTGTTCTTCTACCCGCTGGGCCAGCATGCGGTAGCTTGCTTGAATGCCGGCCCACACATCGTCAAGGTGGTAAGTCCACACCCCATTTTCATACCGGTTTTCCCAGTCATAGATACCGGTGGCGAGCGGCAGGTGGTCGTCTCCAATTAAGACGGCTTTGATGCGGGTAGAACCCAGTTCAATGCCGAGTACCGCGCGCCCTTCACGGATTGTAGCTGCGGCGTTTTCCTTGGTCATCATGGTCGGGCTCCTCTCAAAAACAATTTTGTAGGTACAATTTTTAAAACAAACAAAAAACTTGTATGTACAACTTATATCCAAATGATACCGCACCAATGCCCATGGATACAAGGGCAAACATCACTAAAAAAGCCGCATCAGTTTTGGCATAAACAGCTAAAATTGATACGGCGGTATGGTTGGTTTGTGCCTGGGTGGAGGCCGAAGGGGAAAGAAAAAGCCCCGCGGTGGGGGCAAAATTACAGTTAACAGGTGTTTTTTTAGCGGCAACGCTGTGGTAAAGTCAATTTTTGTGAAGCTCAGTCAATGCTCCAAGGCAGCACCGTGGGTTGTTGCGGGTGACCGGCCAAAATACCCAACATTTTTTCAGCGGCAAGGCGGCCCAATTGCTCCTTGGGGTTTGACAGTGAAAAAAATGGTGGGGAGGACAACAAGGCAATTGTGCTGTTGTCAAAGCTGACCAGCTTCACTTGCCCGGTGGCCTCATGGTCCTGTAAATAACGGCTGACCTGCAAGGCAACTTCGTCGTTGTAACACACAGCGGCGGTGCAATTTGCTAGCACTGCGCCGGTGCCGGCTGCAAGCAGGCTGTCCCGGTTTTCGGTGGTAAACCACAGCACATGGTCATCCTCCACCGCAAGGCCGGCCTCCCGCAGGGTCTCGGCATAGCCCGCATAGCGGCGGTGGCCCTGAATATCGTCACTTTTAAAAAAGCCGGCAATGCGGCGGCGGCCATCCCGCAACAACAGCTCGGTAGCAAGGCGCCCGCCCGCGCGGTCGTCTGCCACCACGTAGACCGGCTTTTTGAGGTCTGGGTAAAAGCCGTTGATAAACACCACGGGGATGCCCAGCGCGGCAAAGCGGTCATATAAATCAATATTGGGGTTGGGCAATGCCGTTTTGGTGCCCTCTACAATCAGCCCATCCACCGGTTTTTGCAACAGCTCGGTCAAAATACGTCGCTCGTTATCCACCCGGTTGTGGGTGGCACTCAACAGTGGGGTGTACCCTTTTTTAGACAACACATCATCAATGCCGTGCAGAATGGCGGGGAAGATATATTCGCCGATGTAGGTGGTGATGACCGCGATATTGTGTGTGGCTTCGCGCCGCGGGGCGGCGCTGCGCACATAGGTACCGCTGCCCTGTACACGGCTGGTCAGGCCTTCGTTTTCCAGCAAGGCCATGGCCTGCCTTACGGTCTGCCGGCTGTACCCAGTTACGCTTGCCAGTTCGTTTTCGCTGGGCAGCCGCTGCCCGCCGGTATAAATGCCGTTTTGGATTTCGGTGCGCAGCCGGTCAGCCAGTTGCGCATATTTATGTTCGCTCAAAAAATACCACCATCCTGCACCTGCTGTGCTTCACTATTTTTTTAATTGTATCATACAACTTTCGTTTTGCAATGCACTTACAAAAAAATAACACCGGTATTTTATGCAAAAGTACCCGGTGGCAGCGCGCTACGGGGCATCGGCATGTAGTTGCAACACCAATATGAGAGGGCCGGGGGAATTTTGCAAGGGCAAGGCAGCAAGGTACAAAAAACACAAATAGGCCGGCTGGCTGGCTGAGATGCTAAACTGCGGTTATTGCAAAAAAGCTACAAACAACGGCATACAAAGCCACTAAAAAATTAAAAATCGGGCGCGGCGTGCAAAAGAATGCGTTTTTTCTGCCGCAATCTTAGCAGAAGTCACAATGGGCAGCGGCAGTACGGTTTGTTATAATAACAAGAATAATATAAAAATACTGGGCAAAATGGCAAAAACATGGTGCGGCATGGTTGCAGGGCGCCCGGCAGGCAGAAGGGATGAGGGGGATTTTGAAGATTCTTTGGCAGGTGGGCATTTTGTTTGCCGTTTGTTTTTTGGCGCAGGGCGCGGTGGAACTGCTGCCGTTTGCGTTCCCGGCCAGTGTGCTGGCCATGGTGTTTGTGTTTTTGCTGCTGTTGACGGGGATTTTGAAAAAGAAGCAGATTAAAGACTTGGCCGATTGGTTTTCGCAAAACATGGCGTTTTTGTTTGTGCCGTACAGTGTGGGCATTATCCAGTATTTTGATTTAATTCGGCAAAACTTGTTTGGCATTCTGTTCATCAGCGCCGTGACGATGCTGTCTACCTTTGCGGTTACCGGCTGGGCGGTGAAAGGCCTGATGCGTCTGCAACAAAAGCTGGAAAGGAGGCATGAACATGGTTGAAATGCTTTCGAGCCCGGTGTTTGGCATCTCCATTTCGATTGCCGCCTATGCGGTGGGGGTCTGGATGAATAAGCGGCTCAAAACACCGCTTGCAAACCCGTTGTTGATCTCGCTGATTTTGCTGGTAACCTTTTTTGTCGTGACGGGCATCCCGCTGGAATATTATAATGAGGGTGGCGATATGATCAGCTTTTTGATCTTCCCCGCCACCGCGTCGATTGGCATGTCGATTTACGACAATTTTGGGTTGCTCAAACGCAATCTGCTGCCGGTGCTGGGCGGTTGCTTTGTCGGCGCGCTGAGCAGTGTGGGCAGCATTTGGCTACTGGCAAAGCTGTTTTGCATGGATAACACCATCCTCGCCAGCTTGTTGCCCAAGTCGGTCACCACTGCCATCGCCCTGCCCCTCAGCGAGCAGAATGGCGGTATCCCGCAAATCACGATGGTGGCGGTGGTCATTGCGGGCACGATGGGCGCCGTGCTGGGGCCCACCCTTGCAAAGTTGTTTCGTCTGGCCGACAACAAGGTGGCCACCGGGCTTGCCATTGGCTGTTCCAGCCACGCGGCAGGCACCAGCACTGCGGTGCAGATGGGCGAAGCTGAGGGTGCGATGAGCGGCCTTGCCATTGGAATCTGCGGCCTGTTTACCGTGCTGTTGTCTTTGTTTTTTAAGTACCTATTTTAAATGTGTGCGGCCCGGCGGCCCCCGGCGGGGGTTGTGGGCTGCTTTTTTTTGTGTATACTAAAGGGTACGGTGCTGCCAGCGCCGTTATCAAAAAATAACTGTCGTGTGCACGACAGAGAATTAATCAGGTAAGAAGGCGAAAACAATGGACCAGAAGTTACTTAAACTGTACGCGCGCTTTGCCGTGCAGGTGGGGGTGGGGGTGCTGCCCGGCCAGACGCTGATGATTTCGGCGCCGGTAGAGGCGGCCGATTTCGCCCGCCTTTGCGCACGTGAAGCGCTGCAAGCGGGTGCGTGCGATGTGAGTGTGCGCTATAAAGATGAGCAGATTGACCGCGCCCGGTATGAGCTTGCGGGGGAAGAAGCACTGTGCGATGTGCCGCCTTGGATAGAGCGCAGTTATCTTGATTATGTAGAGCGGCCGGGCGGTGCGTCGATTTTACATATTTTGGGCGAAGACCCGGAGGCCTTTTTAGGGCTGGATGGCGGTAAGATTAACCGCGCGCGGCAGGCGCTGAAAAATGCACAAAAAACCTGGCGCAACATGACGATGAACGACCGCGTGGCGTGGTGCATTGTCGCGGTACCCACCGAGACCTGGGCAAAAAAAGTGTTCCCCGCGCTTGCGCCGGGCGAAGCGGTAGAACAGCTTTGGCGTGCAATTTTTGACGTTTGCCGTGTCACCGGCGGCGACCCGGTCGCCGCGTGGGAGCAGCACATTGCGCTTACCAGTGAAAAGCGGGATATGCTGAACGCGTTGCAGCTTGCCTCCCTGCACTTTGAAACGGCGCGGGGTACCGACCTTGTGGTGGGCCTTGCCGACGGTGCCGTGTTTGAGGGGGCTGCAAGCCACACCCCGGCGGGCCAGCGGTTTATTGCCAACGTACCCACCGAGGAGGTGTTTACCGCACCGCACAAAGACCGGGTAGAGGGCATTGTATACGGCACGAAGCCGTATGTGTACAATGGGGATTTGATTGAAGATTTTTGGGTGCGGTTTGAGCATGGGCGCGTGGTGGATAGCGGGGCTGCCAAAAACGCGCAGTTGCTGCGCACCCTACTCGACACCGACGAGGGTAGCCGGTCAATCGGCGAAGTGGCACTTGTGCCCGCCACCAGCCCCATCAACCGCAGCGGTGTGCTGTTTTACAACACGCTGTTTGACGAAAACGCCGCCTGCCACATCGCGTTTGGCGACGGCTACCCCGGCACGATACAGGGTGGCAGCGACATGACGCAGGACGAGCTGCTGGCCCACGGGGTGAACCACAGTGTTGTGCACGAAGATGTGATGATTGGCGCAGAAGATTTGCGCATCACCGGCACGACCCGCACGGGTGAAACGGTACCCATTTTTGAAAATGGGGTGTGGGCCTAGAAGCCCAGAGTACAAGGTGGCGGGGAAGCCGCCGGTAAAAAACGGTAAACCGCACCGCAGGCGGCGCAAAGCACTTGCATTTATAAAATAAATATGGTATAGTATCGTAGTAAGAAGATGACAACCATGGAGCGTGGGCCGCGAGGCCCGCGCTTCCTGTTTGTAACGGCGGTTTTCGCGCGCGGCGCGAAGGCCGACCGCTGCGGAGGTGTACAATGGCAAAAGGCAAAGGCGGCAACACGGCCGCTGTCGTCGAGGGCATCGCCCGCCCGGTGGTAGAACAACTGGGCTATCGGCTTTGGGATGTGCGGTACGAAAAAGAGGGGCCGGACTATTTTTTGCGGGTGTTGATCGATAAAGACGGCCTGATGGATACCACCGACTGCGAAAAGGTCTCCCGCGCGCTGGACCCGCTGATCGACGAGGCGGACCCCATTGAGGGCAGCTATTACTTTGAGGTTGGCAGCCCCGGCCTTGGCCGGCGCCTTGCGCGGCTCGAACATTTTGCCGCCGTGCAGGGGCAAAAGGTGCTACTGCGCCTGTACCGCCCTGCTGAAACCGGCGAAAAAGAATTAACCGGCATATTACTTGGCACCGATGAAACGGGTGTAAGCCTGCAAACGGCAGGCGGTGTGCGCACGGTTGCCATGGCGGAGATTGCGCTGGCAAAGTTGTGCGATGATGAAGACCTTTTTTCTTGACCCCGCGCAGAACATAAAGACAGAATAAAGCCCGCTGTACCGCGGGCCAGGGAGGATAACAGAAGACATGAACAGCGAATTTTTTGAGGCCCTTTCCATGTTGGAAAAGGAGCGTGGCATCAGCGAGGAGTATCTGATTGAGAAAATCAAGGCCGCAATCGTCATCGCCGTCAAAAAGAGCTATGATGTAGAGGAAAACGTCAATGTGATGATTGAGCCGGCCACCGGTAAATTTGGGGTCGCCATCGTGAAAGACGTGGTGGAGGAAGTAGAAGACCCCCGCTTGCAGGTCACGCTGGAAGAGGCACAAACGGTGCGCAAAAGCGCGCGTGTTGGTACCCAGCTCGAAATCCCGTTGAAACCCAAAGAGTTTGGGCGTATCGCTGCGCAAACGGCAAAGCACGTTATTCGGCAGGCCCTGCGTGAGGCAGAGCGCAGCCAGATGTACGCCGAATTGCAAAGCAAGGCCCATGAAATCATTTCGGCGATTGTGTTGAAAGTTGACACTGTGCGCGGTATTGTGGTGGTGGACCTTGGCAAAAACGAGGCCATTTTGCCGCATAACGAGCAGGTGCCCGGCGAAGTGCTGCGCGAGGGCGAGCGCATTAAGGTCTATGTGGTGGATGTCGCGGTTACCGAAAAGGGCCCGAAAATCATGATTAGCCGTACCCACCCGGGGCTGGTGAAGCGCATGTTTGAGATGGAGGTGCCCGAGATATTTGACGGTACCGTCGAAATCAAAGCCATTGCGCGCGAAGCGGGCATGCGCACCAAAATGGCGGTGTACAGCAAAGACGAAAATGTGGACCCCGTGGGCGCTTGCATTGGCTCGCGCGGGGCCCGTGTTGCGAATATCGTAGAGGAGCTGGGCGGCGAAAAGATTGACATCGTGCGCTACAGCGAAGACCCTGTCGAGTTTATCTCGGCGGCACTTTCCCCTGCCAGTGTGGTTAATGTTGAACTGCTGGAGGGGGAAACTAAAAGCTGCCGTGTAACGGTGCCCGATCACCAGCTTTCGCTGGCAATTGGCAACAAAGGCCAAAATGCCCGGTTGACCGCCCGGTTGACCGGCTATAACATTGATATCCGGCCCGAAAGCGGGTACTATGGAGAAGAAGAGCCTGCCGTGGAGCAGGAACCTGCCACCGCAGAATAACAAATACGGCAGACACCGGAGCGGAGGGATGCACAGTTGGTGACAAAAAAAATACCGGTACGCCGGTGCGTGGGCTGCAATGAAGGCAAGCCAAAAAAAGAGCTGGTGCGCATTGTGCGCAGCGCGGAAGGCGAGATCAGCGTTGATTTGACCGGTAAAAAATCAGGTCGGGGGGCGTACCTTTGCCCCCAGCCCACCTGCCTTGCCAAAGCGCAAAAGGCAAAACGGCTAGAGCGTGCCCTAGATTGTGCCATCCCAGATGAGGTCTACGCCCGCCTTGCGCAGGAAATTGAGGCGCGTGGGGAGAGTGCCGATGGATAAATTGCTTAGCGCCCTGTCGCTGTGCCGCAAGGCCGGCGCGTTGGTGATGGGGTTTGACGCCGTGGCGCAAAGTGCAAAAGACGGCAAAGCGAAGGCGGTGTTGCTTGCCGCTGACCTTGCCCCCGGCAGCCACAAAAAGGCTTTGCGCTTTTGCGAGGCCGCCGGGATGAAAGCGCAACTGCTGCCGCTTACGCAGCAACAATTGCTGGCCATTGTGCCAAAGAAGACCGGCGTGTTTGCCGTGACAGATAAGGGCCTTGCGCAACTGGTGAACCGCCAGCTTGCCTTGGCCGGGCCAAAGGAACAGGATGCTGCCCTTTCGCCGAATACAAACCACTGATGGAGGTACTGCTTATATGGTAATTAAATACAAAGCGGGCGAAGTTGCAAAAGACCTCGCACTGCAAAACAAAGAACTGCTCGAGGTGGTAGGCTCGAAATTCGGCGAAGGCAAAAAGCACACGACCCCGCTGACCGAAGAAGAACTGAACTTTGTGTTCGAGCATTACACCAAAGAAACCGAAGTGAAAAATTTTGACGACTACCTTGCCAGCGCCCCGCAGGACAAGCCTGCCCCGGTGCCGGCAGAGCCGCTGAAAAAAGCGGACGGTACGGTCGTCGAGCTGAAACGCACGGGCGGCAGCAATATCGACTTTAAAGCGCCAAAGAAAAAAGAGACGGTACAGCCCGAAGAGCCGAAGCGCGAAGTGGTGACCGTGCGGGTGGATACCCATGGCGGCGACGTTAACCTGGATAAATTTAACGAAAAATATGAAAATCTTGCCGGCGCGCCCACCCGCGGTGCCACGCAGGCAACGAATAAAAACAAGCATGGCCGGCAGCAGATTGGCCCCGGTGGCAAACAGAAGTTTGGCGGGCGCAACAACCGGAATAACCGCAATAACCGCCGCCCCATGCAGTCAAAAAAGCGCGAGACCGAAGCCGAGCGCTTGCAACGCCTGCAGCTTGAAAAAGCGCGTAAGGCACAGCTAAAAGTGATGGTGCCGGACGAGATCAGCGTAGCGGAACTGGCCCTGCGCCTCAAGCAGGCAGCGCCGAAGGTCATCAAAAAGTTGATGGGCCTTGGCGTGATGGCATCCTTGTCGGACGTGGTGGACTTTGACACCGCCGCACTGGTGGCAGACGAGTTTGGCGCAAAGGTACAGCACGAAGTGCATGTCACCATTGAGGAACGCTTGTTTGAGGATGCGGACGACGCGCCGGAAGATCTGCTTGAGCGCCCGCCGGTGGTCGTGGTCATGGGCCACGTCGACCACGGCAAGACCTCTATTTTGGACGCCATCCGCAAGACCAAGGTCACTGCGGGCGAAGCCGGCGGCATCACTCAGGCCATCGGTGCATACCAGATTGAGATGAGCGGCAAAAAGATTACCTTCCTTGACACCCCGGGCCATGAGGCATTTACCTCAATGCGTGCCCGCGGCGCCGATTTGACCGATATTGCAGTGCTGGTGGTTGCGGCCGACGATGGTATCATGCCGCAGACCATTGAATCCATCAACCACGCCAAGGCAGCCAACACCACCATCATCGTGGCCATCAACAAGATGGACAAACCGCAGGCAAACCCTGAGGTGATCAAAGAGCAGCTCACAAAATACGAGCTGGTGCCCGAAGAGTGGGGCGGCGACACCATCTGCGTGCCGGTGTCGGCGTTGACCGGCATGGGCATTGAAGACCTGCTGGAGAGTATTAACCTCGTGGCAGAAGTAAAAGAACTCAAAGCCAACCCGAACCGCCGCGCCAAGGGCGCTGTGGTGGAGGCCCGGCTGGACAAAGGCCAGGGCCCGGTGGCGACCATCCTGGTGCAAAACGGTACCCTGCGCCGTGGTGACTGCATTATTGCGGGCACTGCCGTGGGCCGTGTGCGCGTGATGCGCAACGATGCGGGCGAGCAGATCGAAGAGGCCGGCCCGTCCACCCCGGTGGAGATCACCGGTTTGACCGAAGTGCCTGCCGCCGGCGATTTATTTGAAGCGGTAGAGGACGAACGCCTTGCCCGCGAGTTGGCCGACCAGCGCGCCATCCGCCAAAAAGAAGAGCAGTGGGGCAGCTACAAAAAAGTTACGCTGGACAACTTGTTCAGCCAGATTGAAGAGGGCGAGCGCAAAGAGCTGCCGATTGTTGTCAAAGCCGATGTACAGGGCTCTGCCGAGGCGGTCAAGCAGTCGCTTGAGAAAATTTCCAACGACGAAGTGCGCGTGCGGGTGATCCATGCCGGCGTTGGCGCCATTTCTAAAAGTGACGTTATGCTGGCATCCGCATCCAACGCCATCATCATTGGCTTTAATGTGCGGCCGGACCCCGTTGCCAAAGCGGATGCCGTGCAGGAAGAGGTCGAAATTCGCACCTACCGCATCATCTACGATGCCATCAACGATGTGACCGACGCGATGAAGGGCATGCTGGAGCCGAAAATCCGTGAGGTCGAGCTGGGCCGCATTGAGGTGCGCAGCGTCTTTAAAATTTCGTCCTCCGGCACCATTGCAGGTTGCTATGTGCTGGACGGTAAGGTCACCCGTGGCAGTAAAATTCGTTTGGTGCGTGACGGCATTGTCATCACCGAAAACGAAATCGCCTCGCTGCGCCGCTTTAAAGACGATGTCAAAGAGGTCGCCAGCGGGTACGAATGCGGTATTGGCCTTGAAAAATATAACGACATCCATGAGGGCGACATTTTTGAAGCCTTTATTATGGAAGAGTATCGTGACTGATCCGCCTGTTGCGGAATAAGGAGAAAGATATGGCGCAGTCAAACCATATGGGCCGTCTCGCAGAGGATATGAAGCGGGAGGTCATCGACATCATTGGCAAAATGAAAGACCCGCGTTTGGTCGGGCTGATCACGGTTACCCGTGTAGAGGTCACGTCCGACCTTGATGTGGCAAAAGTTTCTATCAGCGTGCTGGGGGGCGGCGACGATGCCCCGGCACAGGCGGTGGCGGCACTAAACCACGCCGCCGGCCATGTGCGCAGTGAAATTGCAAAGCGGATGCATATCCGCAAAAGCCCCGCGTTTCGGTTTATTGAAGACGACGGTGCGGCGTATGCCGCCCACATCAATAAGATCTTAGGAGATTTAAAGGATGACGGAACACATTGACCTTGAAACGGTAGCAAAACGGCTTTTGCAGCAGGATGATATTCTGCTTCTCTCGCACAAAAACCCGGATGGTGACACCCTGGGCTCTGCGGGGGCGCTCAGCGCTGCTTTGCGCGCGCTGGGCAAGCGGGTCGCAGTGTTTTGCAGCGACCCCATCTCAAGCCGCTATGATTACATGGGTATTGAACTGTACGACGAAAGCTGGCAGCCAAAGTACATTGTCGCAGTAGATGTGGCGGGCACGCAGTTGTTTGGCGATGCCGCCGCAAAATATCAGCAGCATGTTGATCTGTGTATTGACCACCACCCCAGCAACTCGGGGTATGCGGGGTTGACGCTGTTGCAGGCGGATGCCGCGGCGACCTGTGAGATCATCTATCTGCTCATTTGTCACATGGGGGTCGAGGTGACCCCCGCTATTGCCGATTGCCTGTACACCGGTATTTCAACCGATACCGGCTGCTTTAAATTTGCCAACACCACCCCCCGTACCCACCGCATTGCGGCGGAGCTGATGGAGCTTGGCGCGCATTTTATCCAGCTGAACGAGTTGCTGTTTGAGAGCAAAAGCCAGCGCCGCCTTGCCATTGAGCAGGTTGCACTGTCTCATTTGGAGTATTACTTTGACAGCCGCTGCGCGTTGATGTATGTCACTTGGGACGATGTGCTTTCCACCGGGGCAGACAGCAACGACCTTGAGGGCATTACCAGCATCCCGCGTATGATTGAAGGGGTTTTGGTAGGCATCACCATGCGCCAACTAGAAAGCGGCAGCTACAAGGTGAGCGTGCGCACGTCGGAGGGCATCGATGCCAGCAAGGTGTGCGAAGCGCTGGGCGGCGGTGGCCATGTGCGGGCTGCGGGCTGCGAATTTTTTGGCAACCTTGAAAACGCCAAGGCCGCCGTGCTGGAAGAAGTGGCAAAGCAGATATGAACGGCATTCTGGTTGTGGACAAACCCACCGGCTGGACCAGCTTTGACGTGATTGCCAAGCTGCGCGGTGCGCTGCACACCCGCAAAATAGGGCATTCCGGCACGCTGGACCCACTGGCCACCGGGGTACTGCCATTGTTTGTGGGCACTGCTGTTAAGGCGGTGGATTTGCCGCAAAACCACAAAAAAAGTTATGAGGCCACGCTGCGCTTTGGGGTGCACACCCCCACCGGTGATTTGGAAAGCGAGCCCGATGAGGTGTGCGAGTGCCAGGTCGAGCGTGCCGCACTGGAAGCAGTGCTGCCGGGCTTTCTTGGCCCATCCATGCAACTGCCGCCCATGTATTCGGCCGTCAAGGTAAATGGCCAGCCGCTGTACAAAGCGGCACGCGCAGGGCGCGAAGTGGAACGCAAGCCACGGCCAATTGAAATTGACGCCATTGCGTGCATTGGCCTCGGCGAGCAGCCGAACGAGTGGCGGGTGGCAGTGACCTGCTCGAAGGGCACCTATATCCGCGTGCTGGTAGAGGACATTGCGGCAAAGCTGGGCACCATTGCGGTGATGAGCGCGTTGCGGCGCACGGCCAGCGGCGATTTTACACTTGCCATGGCGCACCCGCTGCAAACTATTTTGCAAGCGGCAGAGCAGGGGGAGGCTGAGGCGTTACTGCTGGGGGCCGATGAGGTGTTTAGCCAGCTTACCCGGCTGGATGCCGACGACTTTTTGTATGACCGCCTGTTTCATGGTGCACCCACCCGCCTGCACCGGCCGGATGGGGTGTACCGCGTGTACCACGATGGGGCATTTTTAGGCCTTGCCGAAGTGCAGGCCGGCTGCATCCGGGTCAAGAAGCTGTTTTGCGAGCGCTAGGCGCGGTGCAAAGCGGCAAAACCACAGAAAAAGAGGTAAAGGGCTTTACCATGCAGGAATTGATCGAAAGACCAAAGCAAAAACTTGCGGTGGCGCTGGGTTACTTTGACGGCGTGCACCTTGGCCACCGCCGTGTGTTGTGTGCCGCCATCGAGGAAGCACAGCGCTGCGGGATGCAAAGCGGGGTATTTACCTTTTTGCTGAGCGAGCGCCACCAAATTAAAGGCAAAGCATTGCTTTCGCCAGACGAACGCCGCCGCCGCATTGCGGCGCTGGGGATGGACTGGTATTATTGCCCCTGCTATGAGGATTTTTACCGGTTTTCGCCTGAAGAATATGTGCAGCAGGTGCTAATTGATAAAATGAATGCCGCCGCGGTGTTTTGTGGCGACAATTTTACCTTTGGCAGTGGCAGACAAGGCGATGTGCCAATGCTTACCCGGTTGTGCCGGCAACATGGCATTTCGGTAACTGTGGTGCCGATGGCGTGGCAGGGGGGCGAACTGGTATCGTCTACCCGTATCCGCGATTTACTGCTGGCAGGCAAAATACAGCAGGTCAACGAATTGCTGGGTGCCCCGTATGCCATTGAGGCAGAGGTGGTACACGGCAAGCATTTGGGTTCGCGGCTGGGGTTTCCCACCATCAACCAAAAATACCAGCCCGGCATGCTGTTACCCGGCAGTGGTATTTATCTTGCGCGGGCACAGGTAGACGGTAAATGGTACCCGGCGGCGACCGGGCTTGGCCCGCAACCCACGGTAGGTGGCACCGACATCACCTGCGAAAGCTTTCTTGTGGGGTATGACGGCGATTTATACGGCAAAGTGGTGCGGCTTGAATTTTTGCAGTATTTTGCACCTATTTTGAAATTTGACACGCTGGACGAACTGAAACAATACATTGCTGATGCCGCCGCAGCGGCCGAGCGGTATTTTAATGAAACCCCGCCCCCGGCGGTTGCTGTGTGCACAAAAAGCGGAAAAAACTTTACATAACAATGGCTTTGTGCTATAATAATGCACACTGGTGTGGTATGGGTTTCACCCAATCACCCGTTACCCGGGCTCAGAGAAAGGTTCTCCGACCTTCGCTTGGCTCGTGGCACATCATATTTTTAAAGGAGAGCATCATGAGAGAAAAATCAGAAATTATCGCAGAGTATCGCGTCAGCGAGACGGACACCGGGTCGCCGGAGGTACAGATCGCACTGCTGACCGAGCGCATCAACCACTTGACCGAGCACGCGAAGGTGAACAAAAACGACCACCACAGCAAGCGTGGCCTGCTGAAAATGGTTGGCCGTCGTCGCAACCTGCTCGCATACCTGCAAAAGAAAGACGTTGAGCGCTATCGTGCATTGATTGCAAGATTGGGCCTGCGTAAGTAAGAAATCAGAAAGGGCAGCCGGTTACCGGCTGTCCTTTCCCTGATTATAGAGGCATTCGGCATTTAGCGGTAAACTGGGCGCTTTAGTTTGTATAAAACGCCGAGTTTATTGCTAAAACCGGTTGCCCAAATTCGACCCGAAATTCACAAAAGCAGGAGGCAACCCCCATGGTAGAAGAATTTACTTCGCGTCTCGAAACCTTCCCGCAGCACCGCGTGTTCGAGACCACGCTTGCCGGGCGCCCATTTGTAGTGGAGACCGGTAAAATGTGCAGCTTGTCAAGCGGCAGCTGCATGGTACGGTACGGCGAAACCGCTGTGCTGTGCAACGTGACAATGAGCGAAAAGCCGCGTGAAGGCATCGACTTTTTCCCGCTCAGTGTTGATTTTGAAGAGAAGCTGTACTCCGTTGGCCGTATCCCCGGCAGTTTTATGCGCCGTGAAGGCCGCCCCGGTGAAAAGGCTATTCTGACCAGCCGCGTTGTTGACCGCCCTATTCGCCCGTTGTTCCCCAAAACAATGCGCAACGACGTGTCGGTGGTCATGACAGTCATGAGCGTGGATCAGGATTGCAGCCCCGAAATTGCCGGCATGATCGGCACATCAATTGCGCTGTCTATCTCTGATATCCCTTGGAACGGCCCCATTGCAGGCGTGTTCATGGGGCTTGTGGACGGCAAACTGGTCATCAACCCCACCGAAGAGCAGCGCAAGGTTAGTGATTTGGCGCTTACGGTGGCGGCGACCGAGCAAAAAATCGTGATGATTGAGGCGGGCGCAAATGAGGTGGACGAGGGCACGATGCTCGAAGCCATCAAAACCGCGCATGTCGAGATCAAACATATGATCGAGTTCATCAACAACATGGCAGACGAGATTGGCAAGCCCAAACGGGATTTTGAAATTGCCGACCTTGACTTTGATTTGTTGATGCGGGTGCGCAACGGCTACTTAGATGACTTTAAGGCCGCCATGGACACCGACGACAAAAACGTGCGCGATGCCCGCCTTGCCCCCATTCGCGAGCGCATTGCGACCGAGTTTGAGGACGAAGCAGATGCCGCCGAGGTAGATCTGCTGATGTATAAGATGCAGAAATACGTCGTGCGCCGCTGGCTGCTGGATGACGGCAAGCGCGTGGACGGCCGTGGCATCAACGAAATTCGCCCGTTGGCCGCCGAAGTGGGCGTTCTGCCCCGCGTGCATGGCAGCGGCATGTTTACCCGTGGGCAGACCCAGGTGCTCACGGTGGCAACACTGTCAAATGGGCGCGATGCGCAGATTATGGACGACATCAGCACCGAGGACGAAAAACGCTATATCCACCATTACAATTTCCCGCCGTATTCGGTGGGTGAGGCGCGTGCGCCCCGCAGCCCCGGCCGCCGCGAGATTGGCCACGGTGCGCTGGCCGAGCGTGCACTAATCCCCGTGCTGCCCAGCGAGACCGAGTTCCCGTACACCATTCGCTTGGTGTCCGAGGTGCTGTCCTCTAATGGGTCTACCAGCCAGGCGTCAATCTGCGGCTCTACGCTGGCACTGATGGATGCCGGTGTGCCCATCAAAGCACCGGTGGCCGGTATCTCCTGCGGGTTAATCACCGAGGGAGACCGCTGGATGACGATGTTGGACATTCAGGGCGTTGAGGATTTCCACGGCGATATGGACTTTAAGGTGGGTGGCACCAAACGCGGCATCACCGCCATTCAAATGGACATCAAAATTGACGGGCTGACCTATGATATCATTGAAGAGGCGTTTGAAAAATGCCGCAAGGCGCGCCTGTTTATTTTGGATGAGATTATGCTGAAGGCCATTGCAGAGCCACGCGAGCAGCTTTCGCAGTATGCCCCCAAGATGGTCAGCTTTATGATTGATGTCGAAAAAATCCGCGATGTCATCGGCAAGGGCGGCAAGGTCATTCAAGACATCTGTGCAAAATGCAACTGTAAGATTGACGTAGAAGAAGATGGCCGCGTTTCCATCACGGCAGTCGACCGCGACGATTTGAACCGTGCGGTCAGCATTGTGCGCATGATTGTGGAGGACCCCGAGGTCGGCGCTATTTATAAGGGCCGCGTGACCCGGCTGATGAACTTTGGTGCATTTGTTGAAATTGCACCGGGCAAAGAGGGCCTTGTGCACATCTCAAAGCTGGACAGCAAGCGGGTCGAGCGGGTAGAAGATGTGGTTGCAGTGGGCGACGAGCTGATTGTCAAGGTCGTTGAAATTGACCAGCAGGGCCGCATCAACCTTTCGCGCAAGGATGCGCTGGCCGATATGGCAAAACGTCAGGCCGAGCGTGCGGCTGCCGAATAAAAGAAATTTCTGTAAAATTGCTGCAAAGGCGGCGGGCCACTGGCCCGCCGCCTTTTTGCGCCAAAGCGCGCCGCAGCGCCGCCGGCGGGCTTTTGCCACGCGTTGTATACATTGTGCGTACAAAGCCGGGGGGATTGCCTTTTTACCCCATTCTGCTATAATAAGAAACAGGTTCTACCACAAATTTGATCTGAATGGGAGGTTTTTGAAATGGCTGCTAAATTTTATCGCTGCAATCATTGTGGCAATCTCGT
Organism: Pygmaiobacter sp.; assembly: GCA_028689835.1. Classification (GTDB taxonomy): domain Bacteria; phylum Bacillota; class Clostridia; order Oscillospirales; family Ruminococcaceae; genus Pygmaiobacter. Next base: position 19,520 of record JAQVCK010000018.1, read on the forward strand.
GGGGATGATCCATGCGTCCGGCGCGCCGATTATCTGCTGCGGAGACCCGATGGAGGCTTTGGAGCCCAACACCACCGAGGCTGCGGGCGAGAAGCACCTGCCGGTCATTCATGTGATGGGCGACCACGTCACTGTTGAAGTTGGCTCAGTGGCACACCCCATGCTGCCCGAGCACTACATTCAGTGGATCTATTTGGAGACAAACAAGGGCGGTCAGCGGCACGAGCTGGCCCCGGGCGGCGAGCCCAAGACCGTATTTGCCTTGGCCGAGGGTGAAAAGGCGGTTGCGGCATATGCGTACTGCAACCTGCATGGCCTGTGGAAGACCGACGTCTAATTTGCGCTTTTCAAAACAACAGCCCGCACCAGTTGGTGCGGGCCGTTGTTTTGAAAAAAGGCCTCGCCGGCACCGGGCTGGTGCTTTGATTTCCCTAAGCGGATATGCTATAATAAAGCTTAATTCAGGCGTTTTTCAGAAAATGACAGGCCGCGCGCGGCGCGGCATGGGGGAACGGTATGCGAATCGTTATCAAGGTGGGTACCTCAACACTGGCACATGGTACAGGGCAACTAAACCTGCGCCGCATCGAGCAGCTGTGTAAGGTAATCGCGGACATCAAAAACAGTGGGGTAGAAGTTATTATGGTCTCCTCCGGTGCCATTGGCATGGGGGTGGGCAAGCTTTCGCTGCCACAGCGACCGCAAGACGTTCCAGGCAAGCAGGCCGCCTCGGCCGTGGGCCAGTGCGAGCTGATGTATATTTACGATAAAGAGTTTGAGCAGTACCACCACGTAGTGGCACAGATGCTGCTGACCAGTTATGAAATTGAAAACATCCACTGCCGCCAAAACATTGAAAACACGTTGCAGCGGCTGATGGATTATGGCGTGCTGCCTATTGTCAACGAAAATGACACCGTGGCAACCGAAGAGCTGGGCATTGGCGAAAACGATACACTGTCCGCTATTGTGGCCACCTTGGCACGGGCCGATTTGTTGGTCATTTTGTCCGACATTGACGGGCTATATGACAGTGACCCGCACCAGAACCCGGATGCAAAGCTGATCCCGCGGGTTGAAACCATTACCCCGGAGATTTTTAAACTGGCAGGGGGCGCTGGCAGTACGCTGGGCACCGGCGGTATGGAGACAAAGTTGCGCGCAGGCCTTGTTGCCAACCGCGCGGGCATCCCCATGGTCATCCTCAACGGCCAGCGGCCGGAATTGTTGTACGACCTGATGGAGGGCAAACCGGTGGGTACCCGTTTTGAAGGGAGGAAACCCGAATGAGCTTAACTGCATTGCTGGCACGTGCTGCAAACGCAAGGCGCAGCATTGCCTATGCCAATACCGCAAGTAAAAACGCGCTGTTACAGGCTATGGCGGCACAATTGCGCGCGCAAAAACAGCAAATTTTGCAGGCCAATGCCGCCGACCTTGTTGCGGTGCAAGGTAAAATTAGCGATGTGATGCAGGACCGTCTGCGCCTGACCGATGCCCGTATTGAAGGTATGGCGGTGGGGCTTGAAAGTGTTGCGGCCCTGCCGGACCCAGTGGGCAATGTGGTCAAACAGCTTCACCGCCCAAACGGCCTATTGATTGAAAAGGTCACGGTGCCAATGGGTGTTATTGCGATTATTTACGAGTCGCGCCCCAACGTGACGGCAGATGCCGCTGCCCTGTGCCTGAAAGCGGGCAGTGTGTGCGTGCTGCGCGGTGGCAAAGAAGCCATTCAAAGCAACACCGCCATTGTGGCGGCGCTGAAAGTGGGGGCAACCGCCGCCGGGTTTGACCCGGATGTCATCTGCCTCGTGGAGGACACGACCCGTGCGAGTGCAAACGAATTGATGACCGCAGAGGGCAAGGTGGATTTGCTAATCCCGCGCGGTGGGGCGGGGCTGATCCGCGCCTGTGTGGAAAACGCCACCGTGCCCTGCATCGAGACGGGCACCGGCATCTGCCATATTTATGTGGATAAGGCAGCGGACCTTGATATGGCGGTCTCAATTTTATTCAACGCCAAAACCAGCCGCCCCAGCGTGTGCAATGCCGCCGAGGTCTGCCTTGTGCACCGCGATATCGCCCCGGCCTTTTTGCCGATTGCGGCCCAAAAGCTGGCTGAAAAGCAGGTAGAGCTGCGGCTGGATGAAGCGGCGGCTAAAATTATTTCAGGCAAACCTGCAAATGAACACGATTTTGACACAGAATTTTTAGATTATATCCTTGGGGTAAAAGTAGTAGACGACCTTGCCGGTGCCATTGCGCACATTGCCGCGCATTCTACGCACCACTCCGACGCCATTGTTACCGCCGATGAAGCGGCGGCAGAGCAGTTTGTGCGCGAGGTCGATTCGGCGGCGGCCTATGTCAATGCCTCCACCCGGTTTACCGACGGTGGAGAATTTGGGCAGGGCTGTGAAATGGGCATTTCCACCCAAAAGGTCGGTGCGCGCGGGCCGATGGGCCTAGAGGAGATCACCACCTACAA
>JAQVCK010000188.1 GCA_028689835.1 Pygmaiobacter sp.
CTATGACCGGATCTTCCAGCGGTACGGCCATCAATGTAAGGCTTGGCATCAACGACCTTGGCATTGGCACAGACGGTGGCGGTTCGGTGCTGGCACCAGCGATAAGTGTAAATTTATATGGGTTCATCAGCGGGCTGATTGAACCGGATTACCTTGCGCAGTTTTCTAAAAAATCCACCGATGGCATTGGCTTTTCGCCTTCGCTTGGGTTTATGGCCCGCAGCTATGGCGAGTTGCTGCGCGCGGTCAACGCAGTGCTAAAGCTGCCGCAACCGGCAGGACCTACCCGCGTGGTGGTGCCAGCCGTTGGGGCTGAAGAAATTGCACAGCATCTGCCAAAAGATGCCGTGGTAAAGCAGGTGGCCTACCCCGATATTTTTAAAGCGCGGCAACCATTGCTTGACTTTTTGAGGCAGCAGTTGGATGATTGTGATGTGCTGATTTCCTATGAGGGCCCGGTAGATTACGAGGGCTTTGGCGATACCGTGCTGGGTCATTTGGGCCAGCGCACGGCCATAGACCAGCAGCACGCAAAAAAGGGGCTGCTGCGGGTGGCGAACATGGTCAATGCCACGGCACTTGTGGTGCCGGGGGCAGAGTTTGCCAGCGGGTATCTGTTGCTGTGCGAATCCACCCCGCAAAAGGTCAGCAAGCTGCTGCAACTGGCGGCGGGTTTTGCGTGCCAAGAGGACGCACTTCTTGCAGAATACTTTACAAGGTTTACTGCCTATTTCCCCCTCGAGTATGGTATGGGTGAATAGGCAAAGCGAATACAAGAGCATCAGCAAAGCAAATACAAGATAAAACCTATCTCGAAACAGGAAATTTATCTCATGGTGATGCAGATAGGGGGAGCAAAATGCAACAGGAATTGCCGTTTATTTATGCGCACGAACACACAACGGTCGATTTGTCGGGAGTCAAGAAAGACCTTGACTGCCGCCTGGATGAGATAGAAAAAACTATTCGGGAATTTGCCGGCCTGCGTGAGCGCGGTGTGGGCATGATCGTTGATGTTACAAACCGCGGTATGGGCCGCGATGTCAATACCGTCTGCCGTGTGGCACAGCAGACCGGCGTCAAGATTCTGCATTCGACCGGCTATTATAAAGAGCCGTTTTTGCCGGTAGAAGTATACAATCAAACCGAAGAACAGTTGGCACAGATGATGGTGGGTGAATTGACCACTGGCATTGAAGATACCGGGGTCAAGGCTTCGGTTATCGGGGAAATCGGAACCAGCAAAGAGCGGATCGAGCCGGCGGAAGAAAAGATTTTTCGCGCCTCCTGCCGCGCGCAGCTGCAAACAGGGGTGCCAATCGTCACCCATACCACCCTTGGCCTGCTGGGCCTTGAGCAGGTGGAGTTGTTTCAGCAGATGGGGGTCGACCTCAGCCGTGTGGTGCTCAGCCATATTGACCTGAGCGGCGATGTGGAATACATGAAACGGTTGCTGGACAAAGGCGTTAACATTGCGTTTGACACCGTTGGCAAAAACAACTACCAGCCAGACGAGCAGCGTGCCAGCTGGCTGGTGGCGCTGTGTGAAGCAGGGTACGCCAGGCAAATCGTTATGTCAATGGACATCACACGCAAATCGCATTTTAAAGAAAACGGCGGTCTTGGGTATGCCTATCTGCTGGATACTTTTGTACCAATGCTGCGCCGTGCGGGTATTCGGGATGTTGCACTGCACCAGCTGTTGTGCGAAACGCCCGCCCGCATTTACAAAGCAAAGGAGGCAACCGTATGACGACCTTTCCGCTGCCCGCCATTTCTGTAGAGCAGGCAAAACAGCTGCAATTTCACATTGTAGATACGATTATGAACCATTTTGACGGGGATGAAATCTTATCTACCGGCGACCTTGGCGTGCACAAAGGGCTAAACCGGCCGGTGACCACCAGCCGTGCAGAAAAGGTAATTGCCGAGCTGTTCGGCGTGCCGGACGCAACACTGGTGCGCGGCGCGGGCACCGGGGCGCTGCGCTGGGGGCTGCATGCCATTTTTCAGCAGGGCGGCACACTGCTTATCCACACTTCGCCGGTGTACCCCACAACACAGGTGTCACTGGACATGATGAAAATACCGGTGGTGCGGGCAGATTTTAACGACCCGCACCAGCTTGAAACGGTAATCGCGCAGCACCCGGAAGTGACCGGCGCACTGGTGCAGCTTACCCGGCAAAAGCCGGACGACAGCTATGATTATGCCGACGTGATTGCCCGCATTAAAAAGGCAAACCCCGCCATCCGCGTGCTGACCGACGACAACTACGCCGTGATGAAGGTGGAGAAAATCGGCGTGCAGTGCGGGGCGGACTTATCCAGCTTTTCATGCTTCAAGCTGCTGGGGCCAGAGGGGGTCGGCGCGCTGGTGGGCGATGCCGAACTGGTGCAGTTTGTGCGTGAGTGCAATTACTCGGGCGGCAGCCAGGTGCAGGGGCATGAGGCAATGGAAACGCTGCGCGGGTTTGTGTATGCGCCGGTATCCCTTGCCATACAGGCAGAGGTGAACGAAGAGTTGGTGCGGCGGCTGAGCGGTGGCGAAGTGAATGGCGTTAAACAGGCGTTTCTTGCCAACGCGCAGTCTAAAGTGCTGCTGGTTGAATTTGAGCACGATATTGCAGAACAGGTGCTGGCATATACCACCCGGCACGGTGCGGCGGCAAACCCTGTCGGCTGCGAATCCAAATATGAGGTTGTGCCAATGATGTACCGCGTTTCGGGCACATTTCGCAAGCAGGACCCCACGCTGGAAAAACGCATGATCCGCATTAACCCCATGCGCGGCGGCCCGGATACCGTTATCCGTATTTTAAAGCAGGCGCTAGAAGAGATAAACAACAGCGAAAGGTGATTGGCCAGGCATGTTTTTGAAAAAAACAATCGAACAGAACAGTGCGTTGGTTGCTGCGGCAATCGACTTGCATCAGCGCGGACAAATTTTGCCGGACACCTATGTGCTGGATTTGGACACACTGCTCGCAAATGCGGCTGCCATGCAACAGGTAGCCGCAAAAAATGACGTGCATCTTTATTTTATGCTCAAGCAGTTGGGGCGCAACCCGGTGGTTGCGGCAAAGCTGATGCAGCTGGGGTACGACGGTGCGGTGGCGGTCGATTTTAAAGAGGCGCTGGCCATGGTAGACGCAGGTATCCCGCTGGGCAACGTGGGGCATTTAGTGCAAACGCCGAGGGCGGCGCTGCACAAAATACTTGCCGCAAAGCCGCAGGTTGTCACCGTGTTTTCGGTAGAAAAAGCACAGGAGATTAGCGCGGTGTGCGGCCAGCTTGGCACCGAACAAAAGCTGATGCTGCGGGTGATTGGCCAGCAGGATATGCAATATTCCGGCCAGTGCGGCGGTTTTTACCTGTCGCAGTTGCCCGCGGTGGCGGCCGCCATAGCGGCGCTGCCCCATGTGCGCATTGCGGGGCTGACATCCTTCCCCTGCTTTTTGTACGACGAAGCGCGCGGCGAAATTTGCCCCACCCCCAACGTGGCAACATTGAAGCAGGCAAAGGATATACTGGCGGGGCTGGGGATAGAAATTGAAGAGATGAACATGCCCAGCGCCACCTGTTGTGCCAGCATCCCGCTGATCAAAGCGGCAGGCGGAACACATGGCGAGCCGGGCCATGGCCTGCTGGGTACCACGCCGCTACACGCGGCGGCAACCTGCACAGAAAAGCCGGCAATGGTTTATGTAAGCGAAATTTCACATAATTTTGGGCCGCGCGCCTATTGTTACGGCGGTGGGCATTACCGGCGCTCGCATGTGCGCGAAGCACTGGTGGGCCCGCTTACAGCCGGGCGGCTGTTGCAGGTGACCCCGCCCAGCGACGAGAGCATCGATTATTATTTTGCGCTCAGCGAAAACGCCCCGGTGTCGCAGCCGGTCGTTATGGCGTACCGCACGCAGGTGTTTGTCACGCGCAGCACGGTGGCGCTGGTGGCGGGCATCCCCGCGGGCAAGCCGGTACTGCTGGGCCAATATACCGCGCTGGGGCAGCCGCTGGGCTAACCACAGGCAAAAAGAAAGGGACAACGCATTGAAAAGATTCATGGTGATCGTACTGGACGGTTTTGGGGTTGGGCAAATGGCAGATGTGCCAGAGGTGCGCCCGCAGGATACCGGGGCCAACACATGGCTGCACATTTTGCAGAACACCCCCGGCCTGCGGCTGCCGACACTTGAAAAACTGGGCCTGATGAACATTGTGAACACCGAGACAGCGCAGATGAAGCGCTGCCTTAGTGCGACCTATGGTAAGGCGACACTAACTCACGATGGGGCCGATACTTTTTTTGGCCATCAGGAAATTGTGGGCACCCGGCCACAAAAGCCGTTTGGCGAGCCGATTAAAAATAAAATTGACCTGATTGCAAAAACCTTAAAAGACAACGGCTATGACGTGCGGTACCACAGCGGGCAAAAAGAAAAGCTGCTGGTGGTGCAAAACGCACTGACCGTCGCGGACAATGTGGAATGTGACCCCGGGCAGGCATTTAATGTCACGGCGGCGCTGGATGTGATCGATTTTGAAGAAGTGCTGAA
>JAQVCK010000189.1 GCA_028689835.1 Pygmaiobacter sp.
TGCTCATAAAGCCGGCAACCTCGGTGCGGTGGCGGATGTGATACGGCGTATAGCGCGGCTGGTTAACGCCATCAACCATCATGTCGGTGCCGCCGCCCACGGCAGTGAAGGCACCCATCATCAGGTTGTGTACACACGCAACGCCCTGCGTTGCAATGCGTACAGAGGCTTTCGACATCATAATATTGTTATCAATCAGTGTCGGGCCATGGCCAACCTCAACAAAAACATCCTGGCACATCATGGAACCGGCTGCCACCGGCGTATTCTCGGGCAGTGCGTTATCATGCAGCAGGTTTTGCGTGATGCGGGTGCCCTGGGCCTGCCAGTCGCACCAGATGCCCATGGTGGAATGATGAATGTGGTTGCGCCGCATAATGACATCGATTGCCGCATGGAGCTTGATGCCGGCAATTTCCGCGCCGCCCAACTGCTGCATATTGTTGATGTTGTGAATGTGGTTGTCCTCAATAATGCTGAACACCGCGCCCATACGCCCGACAATACCTGCCTGCTCGCAGCGGTAGATATGGCACCGGCGCACAATATGGCTACCCACCTTCTCTTTCAGCCAACCGTGATACTGGCCGCGGCAGACGGCATCGCGCTCCATCTGGGTCGGGCTTTTGACGTGCTTTGTGGTAAAATAATGGTCATTTTCCTCGTCATAGTATTTACCCAGCGAAATACCCACGCATTTGCTGTTGCTGATTTCGCAGTCCTCGATAATCCATCCCTTTGACCAATGCGGCCCAACCATGCCATCCTGGTAGGCGGCCGGGGGTGCCCAGGTGGTTGCGGCCTTGTTTACGTTAAAACCGCTGAAGGTAATGTAGGAAACCCCCGTTTTTGACGGCATGAAGCAGTTGCGGCGCACGTTGATCTCCACATTTTCGACGTTGGGGTCTTTCCCTTGAAAGTTTGCGTAGATAACGGTTTCATCGTTCTCCTGCGCGGTATACCACTTGTAAATAGAGTATTCCGGCTCCCAAGACGGTGGATACACCTCCCCTTTGATGCACTCCTCCAGTGTTTCAGCCTCGTAAAGCTGGCGGTCATTGAGGTAGACCGCCCCGGTATGGCGCACCGGCGGCGCAAAATACCAGTCGCCTTGAACGAGGGTGGTGTAGGGGTTGTAGCTGCCAAAAACACCGTTGGGCACACGGCAAACCCACACATTGCCCGCGCCCTGGTATTTTTGCCAGGTTTTGATGGGCTCTGCCCCCGTGATAATTGCCCCCAGCGGTTTTTCGCTGCGGTAAACAATGCGCTGTTCCTCGGTGCCGGCGTTTTTGGGGTCTACCGATTCGCGGTAGATGCCGGGTGCCACCACCACCTCATCGCCGGGGCAAGCCAGCTGGGCTGCCTCGTTGATACACTTAAACGGGGTTTCCTTGCGGCCATTGCCGTTTTTTGGCGCGGCGGCATTTACATACAAAATCATTTTGCCTTCTCCTTTACTCCACGGCCAACGTAACAATTTCATCCGGCAGCCCCTGTGCCGCAAATTTAACCTGAAGGCTACCGGCTTTTGTGCCGGCGCGAACCACGGCCATCACTTCGCCCTCGTAGCTCTGCCATACCGGGCTATCGTAGCTGCCAATTGCTCTTGGGTCTGCATTGCCAAAGCCCTGCAATGTGCCTGCGCCTTCCACGGTAACCGTAATTTCTTTTTGCGCAAACGTATTTTCACGCCCTTGCGCGTCTTTTAGCCTTACGGTGATAAACGCCAAATCTTCGCCGTCCGCCTTGAGGGTTGCCGGTGCGTCCGCCGCCATCTGTACAACGCTATCGGCTGTTTGCAAAACCTGCCGGCCTGTTTCGCGGCCACCGGTATAGCCAACCGCAACCAGTTCCCCCGGCTGATAGGTTAGCGCATAGCACGCGCGGAAGCCATTGGCTTTTCCGGCCGAGCGGCGCCCCAGCGAGGTACCGTTCAAGAACAGCTCCACCTCCTCATCGGCACTAAACACATCCAGTTTTGCGGGTTTACCCTCATAACCGGGCCACGTCCAGCTGGCAATGTTGTCCTTGTCCATCCATGCTGTCCAAGAATGCGGCAGACCGTACTTATCCACTTTTTCCACCGCAATGTAGGGCGCTTTGCGCAAACCGAACACAATCTCGCGCAGGTAGCTGATTGGCCTGCGGCTGCCAATGAGGTTGATATCACCGATATAGGCCAGGCGGTCCGGGTAGACACCGTTAAAGTTTTGCGTGCCATCGTAGTAGAAGATGCCACAGCCGGCCTCGCCCAAATAATCGTAGCCTGTCCAGGTATAATCGCCCAAAACGTGCGGGTTGCGCTCCACAATATCCCACAGGCGCACAATATCACCGGGGAAGGTTTCGGTGCCAAGAACACATTTGTTGGGGTGCAGCTGCTTTTCCAGTTCGTGGCGCCCGGTCAGGTAATTTAGGCCGGTGATATCCATTGCCTGGCTGGCTTCCTCCAAAATTTCCGTCATGCGGGGGTGGCAGGCCATCGCGTCCGCCATGGGGCCTTTCATCAGCGCCATCATGCTGTTCAGCGCGCCCGCGCCCTCCTCACTGCCGGCGCTCTCCTGCTTGGGGGGTTGGTTTTTCATCAAATCCTGGATCACTTCGCCCATGTTTTTGCCAAGTGCCAGCATCCCGTTGATGGCATTGGTCGTGTAGCGGGTAGCATCCAGCGCACGGAAGCGGTTACAGATTTTGCGGTTAATCTGTGCGCCGGACGGTGTGCCAATCTCGGGGATTTCGTTGCCGGTGGAATACAAAACCACGCAAGGGTGGTTATAGTCTTTTTCCACCATCCGGTCAACCTCCTGCTCCAGGTTTTCGGCAAAGTGCAGGGCGTAATCGTTGGGGTTCTTGTGCCTTGTCCAGATATCCGAAAGTTCATCCATAACCAGCATACCATACCGGTCGCAGGCATCCAGCATGGCCTTGCTCATGGGGTGGTGCGCACTGCGGATGCTGTTAAACCCGGCCTCCTTGAGCTGGTGGCAGCGCCGTGCCTCCGCGGCTTCGAGTGTCACTGCGCCGATAAGGCCGTTGTCGTGGTGGATGCAAGCGCCGCGCAACTTTGTTTCCATGCCGTTGATGCACAGGCCGTGCTGTGCATCCAGCGTTAGGGTGCGGATGCCGAAATGCTCTTTTGCTTCATCCAGCAGCTCATCCCCGGCATAAATTTGCACCAGGCAATCATACAGTTCCGGCGTGTCAACATTCCACAGCTTGGCATCTTCCAAATCCATGCGCTGGCGCACCGTTTCCTGCGCGCGGTTGAACATCGTCACAACCGAGGTATCGGTACCAACCACGGTGCCCTGATAGCTTAGCGTTGTTTTTACCGTGATGCGCTCTTTCCGGCGCTGCAAGTTTTGAACGGCTGTTGCAATTTCAACAATCGAATGCTTTGTATCCGCCAGTGGGGTGTTGATTTTTACGCCATCTTCGCAGATATAAATTCGGTTGCCGACCAATAGGTTGACGTTCCGATAAATACCGCTGCCGGAGTACCAGCGTGTGTTTTTTTCTGCCGCATTGTTGACGACAACCTTAATCTCATTGTCGGCACCATAATTCAAATAGGCATCCAGCGTTACATAAAACCCTGCGTAGCCGTAAAGGTTTGTTTTGGCCAACACACCGTTGATGTACACCATTGCGGTTTCGTAAACACCCTCAAATTCCAGCAGTACCGTTTTATCCTGCCAGCCCTGTGGGGCAGCAATTGTTTTGATGTAGGTGTAGGCGCCACCCGGCCAAAAGCCGGTTTGTGCCCCATTTTGCGTATCTTTTTTTCTATCCTCATGCACCATGGCATCGTGTGGCAGGTGAACGGTTTCAAAGGTTTCCCCGCCGGTAAAGGCAGACATCATGGAGGGGGTGCCCTTGGCAAACTGCCAGGCGGTGTTCAATTTTTCTCGTAGCATGGTAAATCTCCTTTTCATTTCATGAAAAACCGCAGGCAAAGCCAAGGCATCAGCTTCTCCTGCGGTTTTATTTTCACTCAGCTTTGGAATATACCGCAGAGCTTCCGGGGCAGGTTTAGCTTACAGCGTGCGCCTTATCCCAATCGGCATTGGCTTTTTCAACTTTGAGGAAGTACATGATAACCGTAATGCCCAGCAAGCAAAGCAGCGGGAATCACAGGTACATAAAGTCCAGCATTGCAATGCACTTTGCAGATTGTTCGGCCGCGTTGGCTACATAGCCGCCCGCGGAGAGCAACAAGCCGGAAAGTGCAGAGCCAAGGCCGCCGCCCACCTTGATGCCAAAGGAAGAACAGGAGAACATGGTGCCCTCAATGTGCTTGCCTTTGGTGCGCACAGTATAATCGGAGGTTGCGGAAATCAAAGCATTCACGTCACCGGTAACGGGGCTTGTGCACAGGCCGGCCAGCGCGGAGGCGCAAAGCATAAGGGGCACATTTCTGCCAATACCGGCAATTACAAACACAATGCGGAACCCAACCGCGCAGATGTAGCCGCCAAGGTTCAGCTTATACATACCATGGAATTTTTTGACGAGCATCGGGGTGAAAATAAGGCCAATCAC
>JAQVCK010000190.1 GCA_028689835.1 Pygmaiobacter sp.
AGCGGTATGACCTTGGCGGCGGTGCCAAACTGTCGTTTGAAGAGGGCGTTGACAGCTATGTGCCCTATGCCGGCAGCTTAAAGGACAACGTGGCGCAAACACTGGCAAAGGTAAAGCACACCATGTGCAACTGCGGTGCTATGACCATCCCCGAATTGCAGCAAAAAGCAAAGCTGACACTGGTTTCTTCGACCAGCATTGTCGAGGGCGGTTACCACGACGTTGTTTTGAAGGACAAAGGGTTTACCCCGGTAGAATAATCAATTGACTAAAAGGCGGCACCGCAGTTGCGGTGCTGCCTTTTTTGTTTTATCATAATGCTATTGCAGCCAAACAAAATAAAAAGGCGAAAGAAGGAGTTTCTTTGGCTTCAACCCAAAAGTACCACTGGCCCGCATGGGTGGCCTCAATTTTAGTATTGTGTGCCGCTAGGCCGTGGCAACTGCCGCAAGCGTTTCGTTTTTTATCCGCCCCAAACACCATGTGGCGGGTACTGTACCAGCTTACCGTGCTTGCACTGGCCGTCGTATTGTTCGTTTCGGCAAAGCTGCCGCGCGGGGTGCTGGCAGGTGTCTTTGGCTTTGCGGGGCTGATGTTCGCCGTACAGCAAAGCAGCTCGGTGGCGGCGCTGTTTGCTGCCGGTGCTGCAAGGCCCCTATACGCATTGATTATATTCTTTGCCACCGTGCCCACTATTACCCTTTACCTGCTGTGCAGCTTGTTTGTGTTGCAAAAAACGCCGTTTGGGGCAGCTGCCGCCGTGGCTGTCACCACTGTTTTTTGCAGTTTTGCCGTAGTTTTACTGATGCTCGCCGCCTCTGTCGGCGGCAGCATTTTTGCCCTTGGCCGCCTGCTGGTACAGGTTTTACCCAGCAGCTTGCCCGGCCTGCTGTTGCCGGTAGGGCTGCTGGTTTGGCTGGCGGGGCAGCAACGCAAAAAACCGCCGTTGCACCCCATGCCACACTGATTGCCTGCATGGCGGGCGCCTAGACACAAAGAATCTATTACAGAACAAAAAACAGGGGGCGGTTGCCCCCTGTTTTGTTGTTACAGTATTTTTTCGTACAGCCGGTATTCATGCAACCCGTACATACCATACCCCATATCGGCGGTGCCCACATGGTGAAACTGTTGCTTTTCATATAACCGAATGGCCGGTTTGTTGCCCTCGTAAACATCCAGCCGTATCGTTTGCAGCCCGTCCGCTTTGGCCTTTGCCTCGGCAAACTGCATCAGTGCCGTGCCCACACCTTTGCCCCCAAAGCCGGGGTGCACCGCAAAGGTGTGCAGTACCATTACTTTTTCAGGTGCCGCGTTGCAGCCCCAAAGCATTGTTTGGTAGGCATCCTCTTGAAAATGGTTCAGCACAATGGTGCCGGCCAGCACAGCGCCGCTTTTTGCAACGTAAAGCTGGCCTTTATTTAGCGCCGTTTCTGCATCTTCCTGTGTCGGGTAAATGTCTTTTTTCCAGCCGGGGTAATTGATACCGGCCTCTAAATGCTCCAGCAGCGCCTCATATAACTGCACAACTGCCACAAGGTCTTGCTTTGTCGCTTTTGTAATCTTTAATTCCATGGTTCCTCCCTGTTTACCGCCTATGCCTGCATTTCATCCTGCAATGCAATCAGTTGCTCTTCATTTTCTATCGCATACCCGCGGGGCAGCCGCCGCAAAATGCCCTGCTTGCAAAACTTCGCCATCACATACAGCAAATGGCGGTAGGTGATGCCTAGGTATTCTGACGCCTCGGTGTGTTTTTCAGCATATACGCCGTCCCTTGCGGTCATTAAAATATACGCTGCCAGGCGGTTTTCCAGCGGGTAAGCCTGCCGCTGCGCATAGGTGCGGGTGCCCACAAATGCCTTGCGCCCAAGGTATAAACACAGCGCGCGCAAAAACAGGCCGTCGCTGCGCACCCTCTCGCCGCAGCGGGCAAGGTCCAGCACCAGGCATTCACAGCGAGTGTGGGCGCGCACCCCTCTGGACGGGGTTTCGGGGTCCAGCAGTTCCATCTCGCCCAAAAAGCAGGGGGCTTCGTAAAAATTAATTAAGGTTACCCTGCCGTTTTTGTGGGTCATAAACAGCTTTGCACTGCCCTTGGCAAGGTAATACAGCCGTGTTACCTTTTGCCCCTCACGCAGAATATCCTCTCCCTCTTCAAAAACCGTAACGCTGGTATACGGGGTAACGTCAAACGAAAAATAATCCGCAAACCCACTTTCCTTCATCAGTTCCCCCGGCGATATTTGTCGTTTCATTTAGCCCCTCTCTCTTTTCCGTCACAAAGGTGAGATTTCTCATAGTATTTTACCGCACCGCATGCTAAGATGCAAGAAAAAGAAACGCCCACCTTTGTGCGGCGCGCAAAATTGCAAAGTAAGGAGAATTTTATGGAGAAGATTCCTGTCATACTGGATGTAGACACCGGTGTCGATGATGCCATTGCCATTTTGCACGCGTTGGCAAGCGAAAAGCTGGATGTGCTGGGCATCACAACGGTAGGCGGCAACCAGACGCTGGAAAAAACCACCCGCAACACGCTGGCTGTGTTGGAACTACTGGGCCGCCCCGACATCCCGGTTGCCGCCGGGGCTGCCGGGCCACTGGTGCGCCCGCTGCATACCGCTGCCAGCGTGCACGGTGAAAGTGGCCTTGGGGCCGCTACCCTGCCCCCGCCCACAAAACAAGCGGAGGCTAGCGACGCTGTAACCTGCCTGCGCCGCTGGATTGAAAACAGCGCAGACCCGGTCACGATTGTTGCGGTGGCCCCGCTGACCAACATCGCCATACTGCTGAAGGCCTACCCCCATTTAAAAGCCAAGATTGAGCGCATTGTAATCATGGGCGGTGGGGCGTTTCGCGGCAACGCGTCCCCCGTGGCCGAGTTTAATATCTGGGTGGACCCTGAGGCCGCACACATGGTGTTTCAGGCCGGGGTGCCGATGGTGATGTGCGGGCTGGATGTCACGATGCAGGCCATTGCAACGCAGCAGGACATTGATGCCTTTGCAAACCTTGGCAACGCGGCGGGCACCTTTTGCGCCGATGCGTTCGGGCATTATTATAACTTTTATAAACAGCAGTATGGCGACGCTGTTAACGGCTGTGCCGTGCACGATGCTGTGGCGGTGATGGTGTTGACCCACCCCGAGCTGATGAAAACCAGCCCCGCCTATGTGGAGGTAGACCTAACTGGGGAACAAACCCTTGGTTGCACCGCCACCGATTTCCGTAACCGGGGCCGCCTGCACCCCTTTAACACTGAGGTCGTGATGGAACTGGACCGTGAAAAATTCATTCAACTATTGCTCGCTTCGGCGGCACGGTTTTCGTAAAGGAGGGGACGAATGATGACAAAACGCCCTGTTGTAATTGATTGTGACCCCGGGGTAGACGATACGCTGGCACTGATGCTTGCTGCCAGCACCCCCTCCCTCGACATCCGCGCCATCAACCCGGTGGCTGGCAATGTTGGTTATGCCAGCACATCACAAAATGCCCTGCGCCTGCGCGATTTACTGGGCCTTGACTGCCGCGTGGGGCGCGGCGCGACACAACCGCTGATTGCACCACCGCGCGACGCGGGTGAAATTCATGGCACTGGGGGGCTGGGCGGCTACCATCTGCCGGCATCTACCCGTGATTTTGACCCCGACTATGCATGGGATGTGTTGTACCAAGAGGCAAAACGCGCAAACGGCTCGCTGGAGCTCGTCACGCTGGGCCCACTGACCAATGTCGCCATTGCACTGCTGCGCTACCCCGAGTTGCGGCAACTCATCAAAAAAATCACCTGCATGGGCGGCACCGCCCACCAAGGCAACACCAATGTGTACGCCGAATTTAATATTTTCATCGACCCGCATGCCTGCGACATCGTGTTTCGCTCCGGCATCCCCATTGCAATGTGCGGGCTGGACGGCAACGACAGTTGCATGCTGACGGGGGAAGAAATGTTCCGCCTGTTCGACCAGCCCTCACGTGTAACACCCGTCACCTCGCATATCGCGCACTTTATACACGAGCGCAATACGGGCTGGGGGCTGCCGGGTTCGACTATTCACGACCTTGTGACCATGGCCTGTTTTATTGCGCCGGAAATTGCTGTTTACGAGCCTTGCTACACCACCTGCGAAACCCGCAGCACTCTTTCGTTTGGGCAAACGGTAGTAGACTTGTATCATGTAAGTGGCAAACCGCCCAACGTAGACGTATTATTGCGTGCCGACAAGCAGGTATATTACACGATGGTCAACAACATGATGGCGTATTTCACCACCCATTAAGCAACATAGCAGAGTAACCGAACTGAAACAAAAAAGGCTGCCGAAAGGCACAGTCCCATAGGGACAAAATAGGAAACGCAAACTGAATACGGAAAAAAGAATGATATAAAAGACGAACAGACAGCAGGTAAAACAGCTGCCTGTTCGTCTTAACTATTATGCCACATTTTAAAATTCTTCTGTATTATTCAAAGATGTCTCATAGTCTATTGCCGCACT
>JAQVCK010000019.1 GCA_028689835.1 Pygmaiobacter sp.
GATCAGCATGGTGCAAAATGGCCCGAATACCGGCAATGTGATCGTGGTACTGATCGGTATCGTGCTGTTGCTCTCCGCACAGGATGTGCTGGACCGGGCGCTGATTGGCAAGATGTTCCTGCCCGCGATTTTAGTGCTGATCGGCATTTCCATCCTGCTGGGCGGGCGGCGCCACATCACTACCCACAGCACAGTGGGCGGCGGCAGCAGTGGGCAAACCGTGTCGCAGCAGTCGGGCGTCCCCAGTTATACGGGGGTGTTTAGCGGCAGTGACGTGCGCTGGCCGGCAGAGCCCTTTAACGGCGCTAACCTGACGGCAGTGTTTGGCGGCGTGAAACTGGATTTGCGGGATGCGGTATTCAACGGCGACGTAGTTGTCAACTCCACTGCGATTTTTGGTGGCGTGGATATTCTGGTGCCTCCCCATGTGCGGGTGCAGGTTGCCGGTGTGCCGGTGTTTGGCGGTATTGACAACCATGCAAGCGGCGTTACCGAAGGCAACCCGACCATTTATATGAACAGTAGCTGTGTATTTGGCGGCATTGATATTAAATAAACGGTAGAACAAAAGCAGGGGGCACAGGCCCTCTGCTTTTTTGTGTGAGGCATGATCTAAAACAAGTATTTTGAAAATAAGGCGGCCACCGAGACAAAATGTTTGCTTACATCAACATGGTCGCCTATAAAAAGACAAATTTAAAGTTTAAAGCGGTTTATGAGGGGAACAACTTAACGCGAAACTAGACTACATGTCTGTAAAAAAGTAAAAATTATCAACAAACAAACGGCCCTCTTTGCCAGTTACCTGGTAAAGAGAGCCGTTTGTGCTATCTGATAAAAAACAAATTACTATTTGGTAATGGGCAAAATAAACACGGTTTCATTTTCGCCCGCAAGGTCGGTAGAGTAATTGAACACCAGTGTTTTGCCGTCGGTTGAAAGTGCGGGGCAGCGGATGCTGCCACCCTTTAACGTATATTCTTCGGTTAATACCGGCCGCCCTTCGGGGTCGGCAGATAATAAGCAAAGCTGCGAAAGATGGTTGCCACTGTCGCCAATCGAGCGCTTGACGAGTGGCAGTTTGCCCAAAACTGCCCCAAGGTTACTTTTCCCTTCGGCAAATGCCAACATGCCTTGCTCCCCCTCAAACTGCACGGGCAGTTTGTTGGCAAGCCGGTCGCCATAATATAAAACAGCACCGCCGGTTTCTACATTTGCGGCGGCCATCAGCTCGTTGCCCAGCCAAAATAGCTGCGGGGTGGCTGCCGGTGGTGGCAGCTCGGTGGCGTGGTGGCTGGGCAGGTCAATCAACACGACCTTTTGCGCGGTTTTGTTTTCCCCCATTACCACAAATGCAAGGGTCATGCTGTCGGGCGAAACAGCAAACGAAGTGGGGGTGCTTTGGCCATTAAATTTGTAAAGCGAAAGCAGGCCGTTCCCAGTATCCCACTGCAAGGCACCGTCTTGCTCAAAAAACAAATTACCGGTGGGCAGGTCGCAATATGCCCGTTGAGGGTCGTTTTGTTCATGAGATATTACCGTAATTAAATTGGGGGTCACAGTAGAAAAATCAAATGCGTAGCGGTTGCCGCCCTGCACGGTCAGCTGTGCGCGCGCATCCTCTAACTTCGTAGCTACAATGGCGCGGGTGCCGGTAGTGTCAAATTCGTAAAACGGCGCAAATTCGCCGGTACCAAGGTCCCAGGTAAACCAGCCTGTGGTCAGCGGCAAGCCGCTTTGCCCGGCGACATAACTGTCGTTTTCCCGCGTGGTTTCCACCACCAGTTGTTGCGGTGAAAGCCAGCTATAACCGGTGATGGCATCCATACCGCTAATTTTTAACAGGGTGTCCACCGGCAGACTGCCATTGCCAACCGAGACAATAGAGCTTGGTATTTGAGTGGGGGCGGCAATGGGGCTGGGCGACACCGCCGCAGAACTGCTTTGTGGGAAATTGGACCCATTGCAAGCCGCCAAAAGACAAGCGGCAATAAAAACAAGAACGGCAAGACCCGTTTTTTTCATGAAATCGCACCTTTTCTTTTGCACGTGCAGCGGGCAGATGGCCCTGCCGACGCAGAGGATGAGGGTGGGCAGGCCGGGCCCGGCAGATAGAGGCCTGTTACATTTAATAGCATACCCTTTTTTTGTGTTACAGGCAAGATGCAACTGTCAATAATAAATGGGGCGGGTACCCGTAATACTGGCTTGCAGCGTGTCGCTGATGCAGCGCAGTGCCCCAACAAAATCCCGGCTTTCCAGTTTTGCACACAGTGTGTTGGTGTTTTCATATAGTGCTTCAATGCCGTACAATGCGCAAAAGCGCAGCCAAAGGGTGCGGGTGAGCGATTTGAAGGTCATAAAAATTAACGGCATTAACGCGTTGCCTGAAAACAGGGCCAGCAGATGTTGAAACAAAAATGCGTGCTGTACCGCTTCTTCTGCGGTTGCAGCGCTGCCAATGGCCTCGGTCTCATGGCGCAGCTGGCGCAGTTCTTCTTCGGTAATGCGCTGTGCGCAAAGCTGCACGGCAAGGGTGTCCAGTGCACTGCGCAGTTCCAGCACCGAGCGCACTTCCTCCCGCCGCAGCATGCCGCCGTTATAATTTACGATTGAAAGAAAGGTTTCAATGGTGCCCTCACTGCGATAATCGGCAACAAAGGTGCCTACTCGCGGGCGAATAAATAAGAAACCTTTCCCCGCTAGCTCAGCAATACCGGCGTTTACCACGGCGCGGCTGACCTGCATTGAAATAGCAAGCTCGCGTTCAGGTGGCAGCCGGGTGCCTACCGGCAGTTCGCCGGATAAAATCATGGTTTCGAGCTGCTGCACAAACAACTCTTTGAGGGTAGGGGCACTGAGTTTTGAAAATTCCATAAGCAACGCCACTTTCTGTTGTGTTATATTTGACTGTGGTATGACCAATAACCACGTCTGATATTCTACCGCTTCTTTGGACAAAAAGCAAGGGCGCATTCTATACAAAATCCTGATTTTAAGCCAAAAATGAAAGAATGCTTTGACAGTATAAAATAGAAAGTGTTAAAATTTAGACAAAGATTTTGCTGTTGGTATATCCACAGGTCAGGCCGGCCTTGCACGGTGAGCAGGGGCGGCTTGTTTATGCGGGGTGGCTTATCCTGCAACAAGGTCATATAAAAATGACAGAGATGGGACAGGGGTGCCCTATATCTGCCCATTTAAATTTGGGAGGAATTACAAATGTTTACCTTTAATTATGCCGCGGGTGCGACCCTCGGCTCTGCCTTGCTTGTTTGGCTTGGGGTGTTTGCCGCTCTGTTTTTATTTAACGAGGTCGCGCGGCGCTCTAAAATCATGGGCTTTGTCTGCTTTATTGTGTTGCCCGCGGTGTTGTCGGTGCTGTGGTTTACCGTGCTCAATAAAAGTACGTATACCGACTGGTTTCATCTCGCCAAGGTCTACTCTTCCACTGCGGGCTGCATCGGTTTCTGGTGCATCCGGCACTTAAAAGGCACCCGGCCCGATGGTACCACTTGGCGCCTTGCAGACAATAAGCTGGCGCTGTGCTTCCCGCCGCTGATTTTAGCCATCAATATTTTAGAGGCTTGTGCCCGTGATATCGAGGTGGGCTTTACCTATGCCACCATGGCGCAGGACCGCACGGCGGACACCGCAGTGATGTTGATGGGCGGCCCGTGGAACTACATGAACGCAATTGCCGGCATTTTAAACATCATCACCATCACCGGCTGGTTTGGCATTTGCATCCGCAAAGCAACGAAAAAAGACGGCAGCCGCGACATGCTGTGGCCCGACATGCTGTGGTTTTGGATTATTGCGTATGATATCTGGAACTTTGCTTATACCTATAACTGCCTGCCCCACCACGCGTGGTACTGCGGCATTGCCTTGCTGCTGGCCCCCACTATCTGCGCATTCACCGTGGGCAAGGGTGCCTGGCTGCAACACCGTGCGCAAACGCTGGCCCTGTGGTGCATGTTTGCACAGACCTTCCCCTTGTTTCAGGATGAAGGGCGCTTCCGTGTCGATTCCACCTATAACCCCACCATTTACTTTGTTGTCAGCTTTTTGGCGCTTGCGGTTAACATTGCGGTTTTGGTTTACATGGTTTACAAAGCGCGCAAAACAAAGCGCAACCCGTACCGCGGCGAGCTTTATACCGACCTTGCCGCCTACCGCAGCATTAAGGCACTTGCAGAATAATTTACAGCAAAAGGAGAGACCCGTATGGATGAATTTCGTATTTTGGAGATCAAAGAGAGTGTGTTTGAGGACAATGACCGCGCGGCCAACGGCATGCGGGAGGACCTGCGGGCCAAAGGCGTGTTTTTGCTCAACCTGATGTCGTCACCGGGCTCGGGTAAAACCACGACCCTGCGCGGCACCATTGACCGGCTGAAAGACAAGCTGCGCATGGGCGTGATGGAAGCGGATATCGACTCGGACGTCGATGCCCGCACCATTCAGCAGACCGGCGCAAAGGTGATACAGCTGCACACCGGTGGCATGTGCCATCTGGATGCCGGCATGACCCAACAGGGCCTTGACGGCCTTGGTACCGACGATTTAGACCTTGCCATTTTAGAAAACGTGGGCAACCTTGTCTGCCCGGCCGAGTTTGACACCGGGGCATCGAAAAACGCGATGATTCTCTCGGTGCCGGAGGGCGATGATAAACCGCTGAAGTACCCGCTGATGTTTACCATCTGCGATGTGGTGCTGGTGAATAAAATCGACGTGCTGCCCTATTTTGAATTTGACCTTGACGCGGTGCGTGCACGGGTGGCAAAGCTAAACCCCGCTGCAAAGGTAATCCCCATTTCGGCGCGCACCGGCGAAGGGATGGACGAATGGGCGCAGTGGCTGCGCGATGCCGTACACAGCTGGAAACAGGGCGGCTGAACCACGCCGCCGTGCCCGGCATAGAGAACCGACAAAAAGGAGAGCGAACCGAACATGGCTGAAAAAACGATGCAAACAACACCGCAGACCGCAGAGGCACGCCGTACCGGCAGGCCCAAAATTCTCGCGCTCGCAAACCACATTGGGCGCAAAAAACCGGGCTCTAAAGGGGCTTATGATTACGAAGCGCCGGAGTATCTCATCCTTGAGCCAGTTGTGACCGATGAAATGGCCGACGTGTGTATGACAATGGCCATCCGCGAAAAGGTCACCGCAGAGGATGTTGCCCCGCGCTGTGGCAAAACGGTAGAGCAGTGCCACGAGCTACTGCTGGGCCTTGCGGACATTGGCGTGTGCTTTGTCAATACCATCAACGGCAAAGATACTTTCTGGTACGATACCTGGGTGCCCGGCATCATGGAGATGATGACAAATCACCCCACAAACCCCATCAAATACCCGCAGATCGCCGAGGCATTTGAGGCCTATGGCCGTATCCGTGGCGCGGGCACCGCCGGCATGACACCGGTGGGTGTGGGGCTGATGCGCGTCATCCCCATCGAGCAGGCGATTGATGGCGAAAGCCGCCGTGCGTCGTATGAAGAACTGTCAAAGCACATTGAAGAGCACGACATTTTTTCAGTGTCGAACTGCTCTTGCCGCACGGTGCGCGAGATTATGGGCGAGGGCTGTGGGCATTTAAAAGAGGATATGTGCATCCAGATGGGCCACGCGGCGGAATACTATATCCGCACCGGCCGCGGCCGCAAGGTGGAAAAAGAAGAAGTTTACGAGATTCTGCGCCGCGCAGAAGAAAATGGCCTGATGCATGAAATCCCGAACCTCGACGGCAACGGCACCACCCACGCCATCTGCAACTGCTGCGGCTGCGGCTGCCTTTCAATGCGCACGGCAGAAATGTTCCTCAATGCCGACATGGTGCGCTCAAACTATGTCTCGCAGGTGGACCGCGACAAGTGTGTCGCCTGTGGGCAGTGTGTCGAAAACTGTCCGGTGAATGCGGTGCAGCTGGGCCAAAAGCTCTGCTCTACCACCCCGGTTGTCGAAAAGATTATCCGGGTGGATACCCCGCGCGACACCGAGTGGACAAGCGACCGCTGGAACCCGGAATACCGTACCAACCGCAAAAACGTGGTGGATACCGGCACGGCCCCCTGCAAAACCGAGTGCCCGGCACACATCGCCATTCAGGGGTATATCAAGCTGGCGGCGCTGGGCAATTACACCGAAGCGCTGGAGCTGATCAAAAAAGAAAACCCGTTCCCCGCCGTGTGCGGGCGTATCTGTAACCGCCGGTGCGAATCTGCCTGTACCCGCGGCGACATCGACGAGCCGATTGCGATTGACGAAATCAAAAAATTTATCGCCGACCAGGACCTCAACGAAAGCCGCCGGTTTGTGCCGCAAAAGCGGCACGACTACGGCAAACCCGTCGCCGTGGTGGGCGCCGGCCCCGCAGGGCTGTCCTGCGCGTACTTCCTTGCCATCGACGGCTACAAGGTGACGGTGTTTGAAAAGCAACAGACCCCCGGCGGCATGCTAATGCTGGGCATCCCGGCGTTCCGGCTGGAAAAAGATGTGGTGCGCGCCGAGATTGAAGTGCTGCGTGAGCTTGGGGTCGAATTCCGTACCGGGGTCGAGGTGGGCAAGGACATCACCATTGCCCAGCTGCGCGAGCAGGGCTTTACCGCGTTTTATATTGCCGTGGGCGCACAGGCGGGCCGCCGCCTTGGGGTAGAGGGCGAGGACGCTGAGGGCGTGCTTTCCGGCATCGATTTTGTGCGTAGGGTGAACCTTGGCGAAAAGCTGCAGCTGCCCGGCAAGGTGCTGGTCATTGGCGGCGGCAACGTTGCAATCGACGTGGCGCGCACGGCAACCCGTGTGGGGGCCGACGGGGTAGAGATGTACTGCCTTGAAAGCGCACAGGAAATGCCCGCTTCGCCCGATGAGGTGGAAGAGGCAAAGGAAGAGAACATCGCTATCCAAAACGGCTGGGGCCCGGTGCGGGTCGTCACTGAAAACGGCCGTGTTACCGGGGTCGAGTTCCGCCGCTGCGTGTCGGTGTTCAATGCCGAGCACCGCTTTGCGCCGGTGTTTGACGACGCCGACCGTAAAATCGTGAAGGCGGACTGGGTGCTGCTGTCTATTGGCCAGTCCATCGACTGGGGTACGCTGTTGCAGGGCACTGCGGTGGAGTGCAACCCGAACGGCACGGTGAAAGCCGACCCGTTTACCTACCAGACGGCCGAAGAAGATATCTTTGTGGGCGGCGACGCCTACACCGGCCCCAAATTTGCCATCGACGCCATTGCCGCGGGCAAGCAGGGGGCGATTTCAATTCACCGCTTCGTGCAGCCCGGCCAAAGTTTGGTGCTGGGCCGCGACCGCCGCGCCTATAAGGCGCTGAACAAAGCGGCGCTGGAGCTGGACAGCTATGACAGCATGCCCCGCCAGCAGCCCCGCCACGAGGCAAAGCCCAGCAGCTTTGCCGACGCGCGTGCCACCTTTACCGAAGAGCAGCTGAAAAAAGAGACCGAGCGCTGCCTTGGCTGCGGCGCCGCGGTGGTGGACGAGTTTTTGTGTGTCGGCTGCGGCCAGTGCACGACCAAGTGCAAGTTTGATGCCATTTCGCTGGTGCGCCGGTATGACGGCGAGGGCGTTTCGCTGATGGACATGAAAAAGGTCGTCGTGCCAAACGTGCTCAAACGCAAGGTGAAAATCCAGTTAAAAAACGTGCGCAGGGCGTTCCAGAAAAAGGAGGCCCCCCATGCATGAGCTTGGCATTATTGCCGAAGTGGTGCGCCGGGTAGAAACCATTGCAAAGCAGCAGCAGATCACGAAAATTGAAACGCTGGTGCTGCAAATTGGCGAGCTGTCCTCTGTAATCCCTTATTATGTAGAGCAGTGCTACCCGGCCGCCGTGTATGGCACAATGCTGGAGGAGACCGAACTGCGCATTGAGGTGTTGCCCGGCAATGGCCGCTGCACCGACTGCGGCTGTGTGTTTAATGTACTGCACAATAAAAACACCTGCCCGCAGTGCGGCAGTACCGCATGGGAACTGCTGGGCGGCAGGGAGTTTATGATTAAGGAGATTGTGGCATGTTAGGCAGGTGGCACCGGTGAACAAAGCCGAAATTCAAGCCTATTTTGACCGGCAAGCGCCGGAGTGGGATGCCCGCATGGTGCGCTGCACAAAAAAAATCAATGCCATTCTGGCAGCGGCAGCAGTGCGCCCCGGCGCCCGTGTGCTGGACGTTGCCTGCGGTACCGGTGTGTTGTTTGAAGATTACCTTGCCCACGGGGTGGCCGAGGTAGTGGGGGTGGACCTTTCGCCTGAAATGGTGCGCATTGCGCGGCGCAAATACCCGCAGTCTCATATTTCGGTATTGTGTGCCGATGTAGAGGAAATCAGCTTTGCGCAGCCGTTTGACTGTGTGGTGGTGTACAATGCCTTCCCGCACTTTACCCACCCTGCACAGTTAATAGCCCATTTGGCGGGCCAGCTTGCCCCCGGCGGTAGCCTTTGCATTGCGCACGGCATGAGCAGGCAGGCCCTGCTGCGCCATCACGAGGGGCGCCCCAGCCGCGTGTCGCAACCGCTGCCGGAGTTGCGGCAGGTGACCGCGCTATTGCAGCCATATTTTAAAGTGACCACTGCGGTGAGTGATGAAGAAAAATTTATCGCCGCAGGGGTGCGGCAAACAGAATTACTTTAGAATTAGCAAACCGCATGGTTATATTTTATCGTTAGCCTCTCTTTCCACCGGCAGAGCGCCGGGCATAGCAATGCTGTGCCTGGGGCTCTGCCGGTTTTTTGCATTGGTTTATTGCAGCAGGGCGGGGGACGAGCGGGGAACCAAGCAATGATAAAAGCAGTAATTTAAAAACAGTGGGCGACTATGGTAAGCCGGACGGCACAGCAGGCATAGGCAATTTGTGTGAGTTTTGTGTTTGCCGGGGGCAGAAAGCATAGTGGCCCCTTATAGCACGGGCAAGAGAGCCGCACAGTGGCTTTACTGGCCGGTTTTATCCCAAAAACAGGGAAATAGTGCATAAACATTCGCCCGCGCAACTTGTCATCTTTTTGCAATCTGTTCAGAAGTCTTTCAAACTTTTGTCACGATTGGCCTCTATAATCAAAACTGTCACAAGGAATTGAAACCTCCTTTTGAAGAAAAAACAAAACGCCGGGACGCTGGCGTAGAAAGCGAAGAAACGGCAGAAGATGCCGGATTTTCGCAGTAAACAGGCGACTACTTTAAAATTCCTGTCGTCCCTTACAGGGTGGGACGCTCTCTGTAAGATGCGACAGACAACCAATTCTCCGCCAATGGCGGTTCATCATATAATAGGCAAGTGCCTTTTGCCTGTCGCTGCGACTAATTACAAAATAATTACAAAAGTTAACAATTTCGTAACAATTTCTTGTAACCGTTTTGATACAATATAGTCGTAGCAAGTGACAATAACTTTTCTCCTTTTCCTCTTTTTTCTTTATGGGCCGCCGGGTGTTCCGGCGGCTCCTTTTTTATTGCCATTGCCAATGGAAGCTACAGTTGCGCCCCATGGGGCAATATGGTAGCATAAAGAAAACAAAAAAGGGGGGGCGCGTATGACACCCGAAAAGATAAAACGCATCAATGAGCTGGCAAAAAAAGCGCGTGAGCAGGGTTTGACGCAGCAGGAAAAGGCAGAACAGGCAGCGCTGCGGCAAGAATATGTGCAGGCGATGAAAACAAACTTAAAGGCACAGCTGGACAATATGGAAGTCATCGACGAATATGGCAACCACACTAAAATTGCGCCAAAGCAGGGTAAACCGGGAAAACCCTCTTAACGGAGGTTACGGTTTGTGTGATATCTTATTTTAAAATTGCGCATTCTGTGTAGAAAAAGGTCGTTTTCTGCACAAATGGCAAAAAGCCCTTCCAGTGGAAGGGCTTTTTTGTAGGAAGTTTCATTGACACACAGGTTTTGAGCCTAGTATTATTTAGAACAAAGCGGGTTACCCATTGTGGGTGATAGAATAAAGGAGCGAACAGGTGTGGAGCAAAATTTTGTGGCGAAACGGTACCAGAATGCACAGTCTTCGATGTTGGCGGACCTTGGCCCCATGGCGGCAAATTTAAAGGATCTGATCAATTTTAGTATTGGTGACCCAGACCTGAAAACCGATGACCGTATTATCGAAGCGGCATTTCAGGATGCGAAGGCAGGGCACACCCATTATACCGACCCACGGGGGTACCGGCAGTTGCGGGATGAAATCCGTACCTTTTATCAAGAGGAGTTTGGGCTTGCGGTGGCAGACGAAGAAGTCACGGTAACCACCAGTGCCTGCCAGGGCATGTGGGCGGTGATGGAAGCGGTGCTGAACCCGGGCGACGAGGTAATTGTGCCGGAGCCGTATTTCAGCCCTTATAAAGACCAGATTGAAATTGCGGGTGGTGTGCTGGTGCCGCTGCCCACGCGGGAAGAAGAGAATTTTGAGGTCAATGTGCACCGTATTGAAGAGCTGATTACCCCCAAAACCCGTGCCATCTTGTTTAACACCCCCAACAACCCCACCGGCAGTTGCTTTGGCCGCGAGGCGTTGCAGGTGATTGCCGATGTGGCAACAAAGCATGACTTGCTGGTGATTGCCGACGATATCTACACAATTTTCAGCTATGGCGGGCCGTTTATCCCCATCAACACGCTGCCCGGCATGCAACAGCGCACGGTGACGGTGCGTTCGTTTAGTAAAGACTATTGCATGACCGGCTGGCGCATTGGGTATATCATTGCCCCGGCAGCAATCATTCATGCGATTCAACTGGCGGGCGAGTGCAATGTGTACTCGGCCCCCAGCGTGTCGCAGCGCGCAGCCATTGCGGCGCTGGGGCTGCGCAAAGAGGTGCAGCCGCCCATTGTGGCAGAGTTTCGCCGCCGTACTGACGTGGCCTGCGCTGCGATTGAACCCATTTCATATCTTTCGGTGCTGCCCCCACAGGGCAGTATTTACCTATTTGTCAATATCAAACGTACCGGCCTGACCAGCTATGAATTTGCAAAGCAGTTGTTGCAGCGTTACCACATTTTAGTTGTGCCAGGCAATGCATTTGGTTCAAGTGGAGAAGGTTATGTGCGGTTGGCGCTTACCCTGGGCGAAGAACAGATTCGCGCGGCGTTTGAGCGGCTACCTAAGGATGCGTTTTAACGCAGGGAGGGGCTATGAAACACGAAAAAATAGGCATCATTGGGGCGGGCCATGTTGGCGGCCATGTGGCAAGTGCACTGCTGCTGTTTGGTGTTTGTGATGAGATTGTTTTACTGGACACCGACAGCGAAAAAGCATTGGCGCAAGCGATGGACCTTGCCGATACGGCTGTTTGCCTGCCACGGCGCACTGCGGTTACAGCGGGCTGTTATGCCGACCTTGCAGATGCCGACCTTGTGGTGTTTTGTGCGTTTTCGGGTACGTTGGAAGCTGACCGTCTGGCGGAGCTGCAAAACACGGCGGCGATTGCCCGGCAGGTGGGCACCGACCTTGTGCGCTGTGGGTTTGGTGGGCGCATTGTTTCAATTACAAACCCGTGTGATATCATTGCACAATTAATGCAGGCCGTCACAGGGCTCACGGTCATCGGCACCGGCACCGCGCTGGATTCGGCGCGGCTGCGCCAGCGCATTGCACAGCAGGCAGGGGTTGCTGCCTGTTCGGTAGATGCCTTTGTCATTGGCGAGCACGGCGATAGCCAGGTGCCGGTGCTTTCGTCTGCCACCATTGGCGGGCGCCCGGTAGGGGAGTTCTGCACCGATGCAGCGCTTGCACAGGCGGCACTGGACACTGTTTCAGGCGGCTGGGATATTGCCAGCCGCAAAGGCAGTACCGAGTTTGGTATTGGGGCAGTGGCGGCAACCATCTGCCGCGCCATTTTGCGCGACGAGCGTCGGGTGTACCCTTGCAGTGCCCTGTTACAGGGTGAAGAGGGGCAGCAGGGTGTGTTTGTCAGCCTGCCGCGAGTGTTAGGTGCTGAGGGGGCGCTGCGCACGGTAATGCCAGAGCTTAACTGCACCGAAGCCCAAAGCTTTGCGCGCAGCTGTGCTATTTTGCGTGAAGGCTGTGGCCGTGTGGGGCTGACGGCAGAATGACGCCAATCTCTAAAATCGAAGTGCGGCCCCTGCGCAAGACCGATGATGTTGCCGCAGTGAGTGAAATTTATGCCGCAAGCTGGCGTGCGGCTTACCGCGGGCTGGTGGTGGATACGTACCTTACTACGTTGACCGGTGCGCGCTGGTTGCCCAAACTGCAAGACCTTGCCCAAAGCGGGCAGCAGGCGCTGCTGGCCTGCCATGTGGGGCAGCCAGTTGGCATCTGCACCTTTTGTGCCGCAAGGGACGAGGGCAGGGCTGGCTGGGGCGAAGTGGTGTCGCTGTATCTGTTGCCGGGCTATTGGGGCAAAGGGATAGGGGCAAAGTTATTAGGGGCCGCCGTGGCCGAACTGCGCCGGCAGGGCTATGCCAACCTCTATTTGTGGGTGTTGCAGGGCAATACCCGTGCCGAGCAGTTTTACCGCTGCAACGGGTTTGTGCCCTGCGGCGATACTTTGCCGCTACAGCTTGCGGGCAGCACGCTGACCGAATGCCGGTACCAACTGGCGGCAAGCGATAAACAATAGTACGTTATAACAAAACCGGGCACACCCAAAGGTGTGCCCGGTTTGCGTTTTTGCATGTAACTGCACTTCGTTGTTAAAAAAGCGGTTCATTGTGGCAGGGGCGGTTCCTCCTGCGGGGGCAGGCCAAACATCTGGCGGCAAAGCCGGCGCCCCGTGGCAGTTTGAAACATGCGCGCATAGGTTTCGGCAATGGTTTGCCCATTACAGCTGTTTTCATACAGGTTGACCAAAAAATCGGCCTCTACAAGAATGCGGTAATCGGCCCCGTCAATATCGGTGTAGGTGTGGTGGTGTGCCACAAGGTAACTTACCCGCTTTACCAGTGGTTCTTCAAAACCCAACCGGCGCAGCATCGCTTCGGCTGCGGGCGGGCCATATTGCTCTTGCAGCTTGCCATTGCATTTGCCCAACTTTTGCATGCATATTTTAATGCCAATGTCGTGCACCAATGCGGTGGCCAAAAGGGTTTTTAAGGTTTCGGCGGGCAGCCCTTCGGCTTCGCCGATCAGTTTTGCAAACGCGTGTACCTTTAAAAAATGCTGAATCAGCTCGGGTTCGCCCTCGTCAAAACGAATCATTTCATAGGTGAGTTCCGTCAGGCTCGCCATAGTTTGGTCATCCTCTTTTCGCTGCATGGTTATTTATTCTTAATCATCAGGTTGCGCCCGCCGGAATCCAGCAGCTCGTACCGCGTTTCAAACCGGCCGGTGCCGTCAATCAGCTTGTGCAGGCGCGAATAGCCATAGTTGCGGCTGTCAAAGTCGGCGTACATGCGCCCCAGCATAATGCCCACCTGCGAAAGCAGCATCCAGCCGTCCTCGTCGCAGTCATGGTCAATGATGCCGGCGATGGTGGAGACAATCTGCGAAAGTGGTACAATACCGGTTTCCAGTTCCTCTTCTTCCACCGTTTCAACGGGAGGCTCCGGTTTTGCAGGCTCCTTTGTGGGTTTTGCCTTTTGCGCAGTTTGGGTCGGCTGTTGTTGTTTTTGGGCCTCTTTTTCACGGTCGGCCTTTTGCTCTGCCGTTTTGCGCTCATTTTGCTGGCGGCCATTTACGGCCTCAGCCTCTGTTTTGGTGCCAAGTAGCACCTCTAAATATTTAAATGCGTCACAGGCCGCCTTAAATGCGACCGGCGTTTTAGTCTCGCCCATGCCAATGACAAACATCCGGCTTTCGCGCAGGCGCGAAGCCAGTTTGGTAAAGTCGCTGTCAGACGAAATCAGGCAAAAACCATCCACATTGTGGGCGTACAAAATATCCATCGCATCAATAATCATAGCGCTGTCAGATGCATTTTTGCCCTGTGTATAGCTGAATTGCTGAATGGGGGTGAGGTTGTGTTCCAACAGCACCTTCTTCCATGCTGCCATGTCGGTGCTGGTCCAGTCTCCATAAATGCGTTTATACGCCGGGGTGCCGTAGACCGCCACTTCGTCCACAATGGCTTTGATGTATTTGGGGGACACATTCTCTGCATCAATCAGCAGTGCGATGATATTGCCGGTATCCTGCACAGGCCAACCCTCCCTTTCGGGGTATTTTTTTCTTATTGTACCACAAAGTGTGGCAACACAAGTGGAAAACGGTAAAAAATGTTGAAATCGCGGCGGGCATGTGCTATAATTCCGGGTATCAACAATGGCGTTGGCTTGGGGAGAAGTGTACCCTTTTGGTCATTGCCCTTGTTTTTTTTGTGCCTGCAAAGCGCCCGAAAGACTTTGCCATCCTAGGAGGTAATTTTCATGATACCATATCCCGCACATGTTGAGATCGACCTTTCAAAATTTGCACCTGACATCCCGGAAGACCAGCTCGACGTAAAATATGGGCTGCCGGGTGACGTGCAGTTTTGCAAAAAGTGCGTCATGAGCAATCAGAAGCCCAACTCCTGCTACGAGTTTGAGCACACGATCGACAGAATTAAAAAAAGCATGCATATCGGCGCGGACGGTGTTTGTGATGCCTGCGTTGCTTGCGAGAACAAAGAGGTCAAAATCGACTGGGACGAGCGCGAAGAGCAGCTGCGTGAGCTGTGCGACCGTTACCGTAAAACCGATGGCAGCTATGACTGCCTGGTGCCCGGCAGTGGCGGCAAGGACAGCTTTTACGCGGCGCATTTGCTGAAGTATAAGTATGGCATGCACCCGCTGACTGTCACCTGGGCCCCCCATATCTATACCCCGTGGGGCTGGGACAACTTTCAGGCGTGGATCCATGCCGGGTTCGACAACTACCTGTGCACCCCGAACGGCCGTACCCACCGGCTGCTCACCCGCCTTGCGACTGAAAACCTGTTCCACCCGTTTCAGGCGTTTATTTTGGGCCAGAAGCAGCTGGCACCTAAAATGGCGGCAAAGTTTGGTATTCCGCTGGTATTCTACGGCGAAAATGAGGCCGAATTTGGCAACCCGCTGGCCGATAACGAGTCGGCAATGCGCGACGAGCGCTTCTTTGCCACCAACGACAAAGACCACATCTACCTCGGCGGCGTGTCGCTGCAGCAGTTAGAGGAGGATTTTAAAGTCGACCCGTCCGACCTTTCCATCTATCTGCCCAGCGAAACCAGCGATATCGAGAAAAACCATATTCAGGTGCATTACCTTGGCTACTATGTCAAGTGGCATCCGCAAGGCGCGTACTATTACTCGGTAGAGCACGGCGGCTTTAAGCCCAGCCCCGAGCGCACGGTGGGCACCTACTCCAAGTACAACTCCATCGACGACAAGATTGATGACTTCTTCTATTACACTACCTATATTAAATATGGGATTGGCCGTGCAACCTACGACGCCGCACAGGAGATCCGCAATGGCGAGATCACCCGCGAAGAGGGGGTTGCGCTGGTGAAGAAGTTCGACGGGGAGTTCCCCGAGCGGTTTGCCGATGAGATTTTCAAGTATCTGTCGATCGACGAGAAAAACTTCCCCGAAGCGCGCGGCTGCTTTGAGCACCCGGACATGGACCGCGACTACTTTGAGGAGTTGACCAACCGCTTCCGCTCGCCGCACCTGTGGGTTTATCAGGGCGGTCAGTGGAAACTGCGTCACACTGTGTTCGACTGAGAAAAAAGGAGGGCAGCACCGTGAATAAAACGAGACTGATTGCGCGGCTTGAGGTCAAAAACAACTACCTGGTCAAAGGCATCCAGCTCGAAGGTCTGCGTAAGCTCGGTGACCCGCACACCTTTGCCAAAGAATATTACGAGGCGGGTATCGACGAAATTTTGTACCTTGACATCGTTGCCAGCCTGTATAACCGCAACAACCTTTCCGACATTGTGCGCCGCACCACCGACGACGTGTTTATCCCCATGACGGTCGGTGGCGGGCTGCGCAGTGTGCAGGACGTGCAGAAAATTTTGCAGCAGGGTGCCGACAAGGTGGCCATCAACACCGCCGCCATCAAGGACCCGCATATCATCACCGAGGTCGCAGAGGCCTACGGCAGCCAGTGCATGGTGCTTTCCATTCAGGCAAAGCGCCGCCAGAACGGCAACGGGTGGGAAGCTTATTATGACAACGGGCGCGAGCATTCGGGCCTTGACGTGGTCGAATGGGCAAAGCGCGGGGTCGAACTTGGCGCCGGCGAAATCCTGCTGATGAGCGTCGACTGCGAGGGCCTTGGCCGCGGTATGGACCGTGAGCTGATCGAACAGGTCTCATCGGTCGTCAATGTGCCGGTTATCGCGGCCGGGGGCGCCGGCAGTGTGGATGACGTGGTGAACGCGGTCAGCGACGGCGCGTCGGCGGTGTCGCTGTCCAGTTTGCTACACTATAAAAAAATCGGCGTGGCCGAGCTGAAACAGCAGCTTGCCGCCCGTGGCGTGGA
The DNA here is from genome assembly GCA_028689835.1 of Pygmaiobacter sp. GTDB lineage: Bacteria > Bacillota > Clostridia > Oscillospirales > Ruminococcaceae > Pygmaiobacter. The sequence goes on from JAQVCK010000019.1 coordinate 16,421, forward strand.
GGTGCGGTTATGAAACGCATTACGATCATTGACCACGGCCTTTCAAACCTGCTTAGCGTGCAGCGCGCGTTTGAACATTTTGGCGCCGAGGTGGAGATTACCAGCGGCCCCGCCGCCATTGAGCAGGCCGAAGCGTTGGTGCTGCCGGGCGTGGGCGCGTTTCGCGACGGCATGGCAAACCTGCGCAAGTACGGCTTGATTGAGCCGATTCGCAACAAGGTTGCCGAGGGCGTGCCGATGCTGGGTATCTGCCTTGGCATGCAGATGCTGTTTGACGAGAGCGAAGAATTTGGCCGCTGGGAAGGGCTTGGCCTTATCCCCGGGCGTGTGGTCAAAATCCCGTCGGAGGACTTAAACGGCCGCCCACAGCGGGTGCCACAGGTAGGTTGGAACAGCCTGTTCCCGGTGAAGGGCAAAAAGGATTTTGAGGGCAGCATTTTATGCAGCGTGGCACCGGGTAAAGAAGTGTATTTTGTGCACAGTTATGAAGTGAAGCCCGCCGACCCCGCCGACCGTTTGGCAGACGCCAGCTTTGGCGGGCGCAGCATCTGTGCCGCCGCCCAGCACGGCAATGTGGTGGGTTGTCAGTTCCACCCCGAAAAAAGCGGCCGGGTGGGCCTTTCCATCATCCAGCAATTTTTATTGCAAACTGAATAAAAACCGTGCAAAAGCGGGTTGCGTTTTGGGCTGTTTGCGGCTATAATTGTTTCTTAATACAGTTCGGCGGGCAACCCCGCCGAAAGAAAGAGGCATGCGGTGACAAAACTACTCATCCGCCTTTTGCTTGGCAGGCAGCAAACGCCCGCAGATGATGCGGCGCGTACGCGGGCCGGCGCCCTTGCAGGGGTCGTCGGCCTTTTGTGTAACCTTTTGTTATGCGTTTCTAAATTTGCGGCGGGCCTTTTGTCGGGCAGTGTTTCCATCATGGCGGACGCCGTAAACAACTTATCCGATGCGGCAAGCAGTATTATCACACTGGTGGGCTTTAAGCTCGGCGGCAAACCCGCCGACCGCAAGCACCCGTTTGGGCATGCCCGTATGGAGTATCTGGCTGGGCTTTCTGTCGCATTGCTGATTATGGCGATCGGGGTGGAGCTTGCGCGCACCAGTTTTGAAAAGATTCTGCACCCATCCCCGGTGACTTTTAGTTTTCTTGCTATCGGCATTCTGGCGGCGTCGATTCTGGTCAAACTTTGGATGTCGCGCTTTTATACGTTGATGGCAAAGCAGATTGAGTCCACCACGCTGGTGGCAGCGGGTATGGATAGCCGCAACGATGTGCTGACAACTGCGGCCGTTCTGGTGGCCGCTGTGCTGGCAAAACTGACGGGGTTAGAGCTGGATGGCTGGATGGGCCTTGCGGTGGCGCTGTTTATTTTGTGGGGCGGTGTTGGCATTGTCAAAGACACCATTAACCCAATCTTGGGTGAAGCGCCGGACCCGGAGCTGGTCGACCGGCTGGACGCGAAAATTTTAAGTTACAGTGGCGTGCTGGGTCTGCACGATTTAATGGTGCACGACTATGGGCCCACCCGCCGGTTTGCCAGTGTACATGTGGAAATGAACGCGAAAGACAATGTGATGCACTGCCACGACATTGTGGATAATATCGAGCGCGCGGTGCTGGAGGAGGATGGCATTCATCTGGTTATCCACATGGACCCCATCAGCAACGACGATAGCGAAATTGTGCGTTGCCGCACCATTGCGGCTAATGCGGCGCGCAGTGTGGATGAACGGTTAACTATTCACGATTTTCGTATGGTGCAGGGTGATGACCATACCAATTTAATTTTTGACGTAGTGGTGCCGGCCGGCTTTGAACTGCCACAGGCAAAATTAAAAAAGCAGATTGCCGACGAACTGCGCCGGCAGAATGACAATTTTTTTGCGGTGATTACGGTAGATTACAACTATGCAAGCGGGATGACGCAGCCCGAAAAAACCGAATAAGGCACCGTTTGTGGCAATGGAATGCGGGCAGGCGGGGTTTTAGATAGAAATTTGCAATGATAGAGAGGGGCAAGGTAATAATGGGTTATTCTTATTCCAACCGTACGCTGGGGTTGCGGCCATCGGCAATTCGGGAGATCATCAAAAACATGGCCGACCCGACCATGATTTCGTTTGCGGGTGGCAACCCCGCCGTGGATTGTTTCCCGGTTGATGCCATTCGTAAATATTCTGAAAAAGTGCTAGATGAAAAGCCAATCGCGGCACTGCAGTATTCCACAACCGAGGGCTTTGCAACACTGCGGGAATCAGTGCTTGCATTTGCAAACCGGTACGGTAAAATTAGTGCGGACAGCGACGATGTGGTGATTGCCAGCGGCAGCCAGCAGGCGATGAACCTGATTGCGCGTGTGTTTTGCAACGAGGGCGATGTAGTGCTTGCAGAGGACCCCAGCTTTGTGGGGGCATTGAATGCATTTCGCGGGTACAGTGCCACTACTGTCGGTGTGCCGATGCAGCAGGACGGTGTTGATATTGAAAAGCTGGAGGCTGCGTTTGCAGCGACCCCGAAGCCGAAATTCTTTTATGTCATCCCGAACTTTCAAAACCCCACCGGCCTTGTAACCAGCTTGGAAAAACGCAAAGCGATTTACGCCCTTGCCGAGAAGTACGATGTGCTGATTGTGGAGGATAACCCCTACGGCGAACTGCGGTTCCGCGGCGAGTACATCCCGCCGATTAAAAGCTTTGACAAAAAAGGCCTTGTGCTTTACTGCGGCAGCTTTTCTAAAATTCTTGCCCCCGGTATGCGCCTTGCCTACATCATTGCCAACCGCGAGATCACTGAAAAAATTGTGACGGCAAAGCAGTGCGATGACATCCACACGAATCTGTGGAGCCAGCTTGTCTGTGACGAGTGGCTGCGCAATGCCGACACCGAAAAGCACATCGAGTTTATCCGCAGTGTGTACGAGCGCAAATGTGATTTGATGCTGGCGGAGATGGACCGCTGCTTCAACAAAAAAATCACCTACACCCGCCCGGCAGGTGGGATGTTCCTGTGGGCTACCTTGCCCGATGGGGTGGATATGCTGAGCTTTGTCAAAGAGGCGCAGCGCCGCAAGGTGGCGGTCGTTCCCGGTAATGCATTTTTATGCGACCAGGACGGCATGACCCAGTGCTTCCGCTTGAACTACTCTACCCCCAGTGAAGAAGACATCGTAAAGGGCATCGGCATTTTGGGCAAGCTGACCGATGAGTTTTGCGGCGCCTGAATAAGAGCAGTCTAAGCAAAATCACAAAACAGACCCAGCAGCCGGGGACGAAACGGCAAATGGGTCTGTTTTTTTGATGTCACAAAAAAATAAAATGCTTTGCAAAAAGTATCAAAATATGGTATATTTTTCATTGGAAAAGCATAAAGTGTGACTTTATCGGAATTGTGACTTGACTTTCGAGAAATCTATATTATACTACATAATAGTACGTGTTACTGATAAGGAGCTTGTGATGGAAAAGCGTAATACCGTGCAAAAGCAATTGGTTTTGCAGGCGGTGCAGGAATTGAAATCTCACCCGACCGCAGACGAAGTGTACCGTCAGGTGGTAGTTAGCCACCCCAGCATCAGCAAGGCGACGGTGTACCGTAACCTGAATTCTTTGGCGGAGGATGGCGTAGTGGGGCGTGTTGCAATGCCCAATGCGGCCGACCGATTTGACTTCGTGCCGCAGCAGCACTACCATATCAAATGTGTCAACTGCGGCAGAGTAATTGACGCGCCGGGTAGGTATCATGCCGAGCTGGATACACAAGCGCAACAGGACACCGACTTTCAAATTCTGCGCCACGATTTGGTGTTTGAGGGCCTTTGCCCCGACTGTCAGAAACGTACAAATTAAATTATGCGCAGGCTGCCCCGTGTAGCTGCATAATATAATAATGAAGACATGGAGGTTAGGTACTATGGCTGAACTGAAAGGGTCTAAAACAGAGGCAAACCTGCTCACTGCATTTGCGGGGGAGAGCCAGGCACGCAACAAGTATACGTTCTATTCTTCTCAGGCCAAAAAAGAAGGCTATAAGGTGATTTCGGACATCTTTGCCGAGACGGCAGGCAATGAGAAAGAGCATGCAGAGCTGTGGTTTAAGGCACTGCACGGTGGGCAGATCCCCGATACAATGACCAACCTCGCCGATGCGGCCGCAGGCGAGCACTACGAGTGGACCGACATGTATGCAGGGTTTGCCAAAACGGCAAAGGAAGAGGGCTTTGAGCGCCTTGCATGGCAGTTTGATGCCGTTGCAAAGATTGAAAAGACGCACGAAGAGCGCTACAACGACCTTGCAAAGCTGCTGAAAGAAGACCAGCTGTTTGCCCGCGAAGAAGAAAAGGTGTGGATTTGCACCAACTGTGGCCATATCCATGTGGGCAAAAATGCCCCCAAGGTGTGCCCGGTATGTGACCACCCGCAGAGCTATTTTGCGTTGCGCGTAAAACCCTATTAACTAATTGGTTGGTTGCGCCCTGCCCCCCGGCAGGGCTTTTTTTATTACAAGGGCCCGCACAGTACAGTTTACAGGTTGTACACAAAAAAATAGTTGGCTTTTTGTGGGCGCGGTGCTATAATAAAGGCAAGCTTAGAGAAGAGAGTCAAAGCGAAAACCCTGCAAAGGGCTTTTTTGCTTTGGCTTTTTTTGTTGCCCAAAACCGGGCAGAGGCAGGCCGTTGGAGCCTTGCCTGCGGCGGTGTGGTGCAAAAACAGGGAGGGAACGGTGCAAGCATGGTAGATGTGACGATTATTGGCTGCGGGGTAGTGGGTGCAGCGGTAGCTTACGAGATGGCCCATTATGATTTAAGCACGCTGGTGCTGGAAAAAGAAAATGATATTTCTACCGGTACGACCAAGGCGAACAGCGCAATCATTCACGCCGGGTACGACCCAGAGCCCGACACGCTGATGGCCCGCTTTAATGTGGAGGGCAACCGGCTGGTGAAAGAGCTGTGCAAAAAACTGGACGTGCCTTGCAAAGAGATCGGCAGCTTGGTACTTGCCTTTACCGAAGAGGAGACCA
>JAQVCK010000191.1 GCA_028689835.1 Pygmaiobacter sp.
AAAAAATTGCCCTCTATCGTGTCGTCAAACAGGTAAGTCGCCTGCGACACCAGCAGCACGTCGCGGCGCAACTGAATGGTGTCCAGCCCCGCAATGCCCTGCCCGTCAAACAGCACCTGCCCGGCCGACGGGGTGGCGGTGGCGTTAAACAGCCGCAGCAGCGTGCTTTTGCCACAGCCGCTGGGCCCCTGCACAAAGGTCATTGACCCCTGTGCAATGGCAATGGGCGGGTAATGCAGAAAATCCAAAAAATGCAGGCCAGTTGCAGCCAGTATCGGCGGCATAAAACCACTCCCTTGCACCTTGCGGTGAAATCTGTTACAGTATAGTTATCGGATTTCGTTATCGGCTTTCGATATTATACTATCACGGGGAGCGACACAATGCAAGAACCGGTGTTGCGCAAATTGCTTTTGGCTTTTATAGAGCTGCACATTTTGCACCATGCCAAAGAGCGACCCATTTATGGCAGCTGGATGATGGAGGAATTGCAGCGCCACGGCTACCATGTGAGCGCGGGCACGCTGTACCCCATTTTTCACAACTTACAAAAGGCGGGCCTACTGCTGGCAGAGACCAAAAGCGAAAACGGGCGCCGCCGCAAATATTACACGCTGACCCCAAAGGGCACCGCCGTGCTGGCCGAAGCAAAGGACAAGATTGAAGAGCTGCGCGCTGAAATGTAGCAGGGGGCTTTGCCGGCAGTTTTTTGCTGCAAAGGCCGTTCCCCTTGCTCTGTGGACGGTATCTCGAGAAACGGACAGTGAAAAAACAAGGGCCGGCATGCAGCTTGCATGCCGGCCCTTGTTTTATTTGTTTTTACGCCTGCTTTGCAAGGTGGCTTACTGCCGAAAATTCGGCGTAGATGGCGCGAATGGCATTTTCTAAATCCGCTTCGTCCACCCCTACCCAGGTACTCAGCTCGCCGCTGCCCTGGTTGAGGATATGCACCCCAATTTCGGCGCGGCGCAATGCCTCGTAAATACGTGCCACCGAGGCGCAGGTGTGCCGCACGCCATAACCCACCAAAATCAACAAAGCAATGTGCTGCTGCACCGAAAAATGGTGCGGGATCTCGATGGCGTCTATCTGCTGTTGCAGCCGGCCCAGCACCGGGGCCAGTGCGGCGGTCTCTGCCAGCAGACAGATGTTGTTGAGGCCGGTTGGCAGGTAGTCAAACCGCAGCGAACAGCTGTTGACCGCACAAAACACCTGTTGCAGCAGTGCGGGCGAATTGCCGGGCTCGTCTTTTTCTACCAGCAGCAGGCTGAAACCACGCTTGCCCGCAATGCCGGCAAAGATGGCAAAATCCTCCCGCTGCACCGCCGTGCAGGTGATCATGGTACCGGGGTGCTGCGGCGCGTTGGTGTTGCGGATGTTGGTGGGGATGCCCGCGCGGCTGACGGGGAACACGCTGTCCTCGTGCAGCACGGTGGCGCCGGCACGGCTGAGCTCGTGCATTTCGTGGTAGGTGATGTGGCGGATGGGCTGCGGGTTTTGCACCACACGCGGGTCGGCCATTAAAAAGCCGGAAACGTCCGTCCAGTTTTCGTACACCTCTGCCCTTACTGACCGCGCAACCAGCGCGCCGGTGATGTCGCTGCCCCCGCGCGAAAAGGTGCGCACTGAGCCATCCGGCCCGCTGCCGTAAAACCCGGGGATGACCGCCCCCGGCAGGCCCTGCAATGCCTCGGCAAGGGCGTCGTTGGTGCGCTGCGCCAGCAACAGGCCGTTTTCATCAAAAAAGATGCAGCCCTGCGGGTCGACAAACGGCAGGCCTAAAAAATCAGCCAGCAGCAGCCCGCACAGGTATTCGCCGCGGCTGGCGCAATAATCAGCCCCGGCACCCGCGGCGATTGCGCGCCGCACTTCGCCCAGTGCACTTTCAAGGTCGGTTGCAAGGTGCAGCGCGGCCACGATTTCGGTATACCGGGCGCAGATGGCCGCAAACGGCACATCAAACGGCTGCCCGGCAGCCCGCAGTGCGTGGCACTGGTACAACAGGTCGGTGATCTTGTCGTCCCCGTCAAACCGCTTGCCGGGGGCACTGGGGATGATATAGGCCCGCCTGCCGTCGGCGCGCACAATACTGCGCACCTGTTTAAACTGTGCCGCGTCGGCAAGTGAACTGCCGCCAAATTTTGCTGCTATCATTCCCTGTTCCCCCAAGGGCGCCCCGCAGGGCGTTGGTTACCCCCGTTCATCACGAAAGGCGCTGTTTAAAATCCTCATACCCAAAGCTGTGCACCAGCTGCACTTCGCCGCCGGGGCGGCGCACGGCAATGGCGGGCAGCGGCATGCCGTTGAACGTGTTGTTTTTGACCATGGTGTAAATGGCCATATCGTCAAATTGTAACTGGGTGCCAACTTGCAGCGGCGTGTCGAACGAATAATCGCCAATCACGTCCCCCGCAAGGCAGGTACCGCCCGTAAGGCGGTAGGTATAGGGCTTTTCGCCCGGCTGCCCCGCGCCTGCCAGCGGCGGGCGGTAAGGCATTTCAATCACGTCGGGCATATGGCAGGCGGCAGAGGCGTCTAAAATGGCGATTTGCAGGTCGTTTTCCACCACGTCCAGCACGGTGGCAAACAGGCTGCCCGCGTTCAGTGCCACCGCTTCGCCCGGCTCCAAATAAACGTCCACCCCATATTTTTCGCGAAAGCGCCGCACACAGCGCACCAGCGCCTCACGGTCGTAATCCGCACGGGTGATGTGGTGCCCGCCGCCAAAGTTCACCCATTTCATGCGGGGCAAAAATTCGCCAAACTTTTCTTCTACCGCCGCAAGGGTTTCAATTAAGGCGTCGGCGTTCTGCTCACACAGGGTGTGGAAGTGCAGCCCCTCAATGCCGTCCAGCAAATCGGGCCGAAACGCCGCGCGGGTGACGCCAAGGCGGGAACCCGAAGCACAGGGGTCGTAAATGCCGTGCTGCTGGGTGGAGTGCTGCGGGTTGATGCGGATACCGCAGCTTTTGCCCGCGGCCAGCGCCTTGGCGCGGTAGCGCTGCCACTGGGCAAACGAGTTGAAGCTCAAATGGTCGCACAGGGTCAATATTTCGTCAAACTCCGCATCGCGGTAGGCAGCCGCAAAAATATGCGTTTCGCCACCCATCTGCTGCGCGCCCAGCTTTGCCTCGTACAGGCCGCTGGCCGTGGTGCCCGCAAGGTATTTGCCGATCAGCGGGTAGAGTGAAAACATTGAAAACGCCTTTTGCGCCAGCAATATTTTGCAGCCCGCCTGCTGCGCCACCTGCTGTAAAATTTTCAGGTTTTGGGTGAGTTTTTCTTCATCCACCACATAGCAGGGCGTGGGGATGCCGCCCGCTGCGCCGCCCATCAGTCTACCAGCGTGGGGGCAAAGTCCTCCACCCACGGCAGGCCCCACTGGTTCAGTGCGTCCATAAAGGGGTCCGGGTCAAACTCTTCAATGTTGTATACGCCGGGGCGGTTCCATGTGCCGTTCATCACCAGCATCGCGCCGATCATGGCCGGCACGCCGGTGGTGTACGAGATCGCCTGGCTGCCCACCTCGCGGTAGCAGGCCTGGTGGTCGCAGACGTTGTACAGGTAATAGGTCTTTGGCTTGCCGTCTTTCACGCCCTCAAAAATACAGCCGATGTTCGTTTTGCCCACGGTGCGGGGGCCAAGGCTGGCAGGGTCCGGCAAAACGGCTTTTAAAAATTGCAGCGGCACGATCTGCTTGCCCTCAAACTCGATGGGCTCGATGGAGGTCATGCCCACATTTTCAAGGCATTTGAGGTGGGTGAGGTAGCTTTGGCCAAAGGTCATAAAAAAGCGGATGCGCTGAATGCCGTTGAGATGCAGCGCAAGGCTTTCCAGCTCTTCGTGGTGCAGCAGGTACATGTCCTTGTGGCCCACCTCGGCAAAGTCGTACTCGCGCTTGATTTCCATCGGCTCGGTCTCCACCCAGTGGCCGTCCTGCCAATAGCTGCCCTTGGCCGAAACCTCGCGGATGTTAATCTCCGGGTTGAAGTTTGTGGCAAACGGGTAGCCGTGGTCGCCGCCGTTACAGTCTAGGATATCCAGCCGGTGAATTTCGTCGAACTGGTGCTTTTGGGCATAGGCCGCAAACACGCCGGTGACGCCCGGGTCAAACCCGCTGCCCAGCAGCGCGCAGATGCCCGCTTCGCGGAACTTTTCGCGATAGGCCCACTGCCATTTGTACTCAAACTTTGCGGTGTCCATCGGCTCGTAGTTGGCGGTGTCCACATAGTGGGTTTTGGTGGCAAGGCAGGCGTCCATAATCGTCAGGTCCTGGTACGGCAGTGCCAAATTCAGCACGACATCCGGCTTAAATTCGAGAATCAGCGCAACCAGCTCGCCCACATCGTCGGCGTTCACCCTTGCGGTGTGGATTTTGGTTTTGGTCGTGCCCTGCAATTTTTCTTTCAGCGCGTCGCACTTTGACTTTGTGCGGCTGGCGATCATAATTTC
>JAQVCK010000020.1 GCA_028689835.1 Pygmaiobacter sp.
GGAAATTACATGAAAAAGGTCATTTCACTGGCACTCAGCGTACTGATGGCGATTGCCGCGGTGGGTTGCTCGTCCGGGTCGTCCGCAGCACCCGGTTCTGTCGCGTCGGGTGCGGCATCGTCTGAGGCAAAGCAGGGGGGCGGCAAGCTGGTCATCTATTCGCCAAACTCCGAGGGGCTGATGGATGCCACCATCCCACTGTTTGAAGAAAAATACGGCGTCGACGTCGAGGTCATTCAGGCCGGTACCGGCGAGCTAATCAAGCGTATTCAGTCTGAAAAAGCAGACCCGTATGCCGACGTGATGTTTGGCGGTTCGTGGTCGCTGGCCTATGACAACGAAGATTTGTGGGAGCCGTATGTGTCGGCCAACGATGCCAACGTCATCGACGCTTACAAAAACACCTGTGGCTTCATCACCGGCAACGTGCTGGACGGCAGCTGCATTATTGTGAACACCGACCTGATTGGCGACATTGAGATCAACGGGTACGAAGACCTGTTGAACCCGGCCCTCAAGGGCAAAATCGCCACAGCCGACCCTGCAAACTCGTCCTCTGCCTTTGCACAGCTGACGAATATGCTGCTGGCGATGGGTGGCTATGAAAGCGATGACGCATGGCAGTATGTGCACGATTTGTTTGCCAACATCGACGGCAAAATCAGCGAAAGCTCGTCTGGGGTGTATAAAAGTGTAGCCGACGGTGAAAATGTGGTGGGCCTGTCGTACGAGGACCCCTGCTCCCAACTGGTGCGTGACGGTGCGCCGGTCAAGGTGATTTACCCGAAAGAGGGCACGGTGTATCTGCCCGCGTCGGCCACCATTGTCAAGGGTGCCAAAAACATGGACAACGCAAAACTGTTTATTGACTTCATCCTCAGCGAAGAAGTGCAGAACATCTGGGGCAGCACGCTGACCAACCGCCCGGTGATGAAAGACGCGGCCACCAGCGACTTTATGACCCCGATGAGCGAAATCAAGGTGATTGAAGAGGACATCCCCTATGTCAGTACCCATAAGCAGGAGATTGTAGACAAATATACCGGGATTTACACCGACCTGCAAAGCAAATAAACACGCGGTCGGGCAGACTGTAAAAGGGGGACCACATGACGAATATTCGCATTCAAAACGCCGTTAAAAAATACGGCGAAACCACGGTGATACCCGGCCTGAGTGCCGAGATTAAAAGCGGCGAGCTGTTTACACTGCTTGGGCCGTCCGGCTGCGGCAAAACCACACTGCTGCGCATGATCGCAGGGTTTAACTCCATTGAGGCGGGCGACATTTATTTCAATGATAACCGCATCAACGAGATGGACCCCAGCCGCCGCAACATCGGCATGGTGTTCCAAAACTATGCCATCTTCCCCAATATGACGGTCAGTGGCAACGTTGCGTTTGGGCTAAAAAACCGCAAAATGGGCAAGGAGGAAATTGCAAAGCTCACCGAGCAGTATTTGGGCCTGATGCAAATTTCGCAGTTTGCACAGCGCATGCCCAGCCAGCTTTCGGGCGGGCAGCAACAGCGGGTCGCGCTGGCGCGCGCACTGGTCATTTCGCCCGATGTGCTGCTGATGGACGAACCGCTGTCAAACCTTGACGCCAAGCTGCGGCTGGAAATGCGCGGTGTCATCCGCCACACCCAAAAAAATGTCGGCATCACGACGGTGTATGTCACCCATGACCAGGAAGAGGCCATGGCCATCAGCGACACCATTGCGGTGATGAAAGACGGCGTGATTCAGCATGTCGGCACCCCCAAAGACATTTACCAGCGGCCTAAAAATGTGTTTGTGGCAACCTTTATTGGGCGCACCAACATTGTGCCGGCCAAGGTAGAGGCGGGTGCGCTGGTGTTTGAGGGCGGGTATACCGTGCCACTGGCCTGCCTTGCCGGGGCCGATGGGCAGCAGGTGCAGTGCTCGGTCCGCCCGGAGGAGTTTGTGATTCGCAAAGAGGGAGAGGGCATTCGCGGCACCGTAAAAGAGTACACCTACCTTGGGCTGAACACCCATTACAATGTGCAGACCGCGGGCGGCCAGCTGGTTGAAATCGTGGAAGAATCGTCGCTCGACGAAGAGCTGAAGCCGGGGCAGGAGGTGCTGCTTGGCGTGAAAAAACACAAAATCAACGTGTTTGATCAGGAGGGCGGCCGCAACCTGGTAAGGAGCGAAGCGTATGAAGGACAATAACAAGTTTCGCCTTGACATGTGGGGTATCATCACACTTTGCGTTATTTTGGTGTATGTGCTGTTTTTAATTTACCCCATGGCTCACCTGATGCGCCAGTCAGTTTATGATGCGGAGACGGGCCGTTTTACGCTTGAAAACTTTGCAAAGTTTTTTTCTAAAAGCTATTATTTTGACACGCTACTCAACAGCTTTAAGGTGTCGATTGCGGCGACGGTGCTGTCCATCTCCATCGGTACGCCGCTGGCCTACCTGTTTTCTATTTTTAAAATCCGCGGCAAAGCGGTGCTTAACATTCTCATCGTCGTTGCGTCGATGTCCGCCCCGTTTATCGGCGCCTATTCGTGGATTTTGCTGCTGGGGCGCAGCGGCGTAATCACCGGGTTCTTTCGCATGCTGGGCGTTACCCTGCCGGATATTTACGGGTTTGGCGGTATCGTGTTGGTTATGTCGTTGCAGTTGTTCCCGCTGGTGTTTTTGTATGCGCGCGGCGCGCTGAAAAACATCGACAATTCATTGCTGGAGGCAGCCCAAAACTTGGGCTGCTCGGGGCTGCGGTGCTTTTTTAAGGTGGTCGTGCCGCTGATCCTGCCCACGTTGCTGGCGGCCAGCCTGCTGGTGTTTATGCGCTCGTTTGCCGATTTTGGTACCCCGATGTTGATTGGCGAGGGGTACCGCACCTTCCCGGTTGTGCTGTATACCGAATTCATCAACGAGGTTGGTGGCAACGACGGGTTTGCCGCGGCTATTGCCATCATTGCCATTGTCATCACTACCGTTGTGTTTTTGGTGCAAAAGTATATCTCCAACAAAAAGGCCTTTGCACTGAATGCCCTGCACCCCATTGAAGAAAAAGCGCCAAAGGGTGCGGTAAAGGTGCTCGCCTACCTGTTTAGCTACTTAGTGGTGGCTATTGCCATTCTGCCGCAGGTGTATGTCACCTATACCTCGTTCAAAAAAACGTCGGGCAAGATTTTTGTCAGCGGCTATTCGCTGAAAAGCTATGCGTCGGCATTTGGCAAGCTGGGTAAAAGCATCCAGAACACCATCATAATCCCATTGCTTGCGCTCATTGCCATTGTGGTGTTGGCCGTGTTTATTGCCTACCTTGCGGTGCGGCGCAAAAACACGCTTACCGGTGTGGTGGACGTGCTGTCGATGATCCCGTACATCGTGCCCGGCACGGTGCTTGGCATTGCGCTGCTGACCGGGTTTAACCAAAAGCCCCTGCTGCTCAGCGGTACCATGCTCATCATGGTCATTGCGCTGGTCATCCGGCGTTTGCCGTACACCATCCGTTCTTCGGTTGCCATTTTGCAGCAAATCCCCATGAGCATTGAAGAAGCGGCCGTCAGCTTGGGTGCTTCAAAATTTAAGGTGTTTTCCCGTGTCACGGTGCCCATGATGGCGGCGGGCATTGTCTCGGGCGCCATCCTCAGCTGGGTCACGATGATCAGCGAGCTTTCCACCGCAATCATTTTGTACACCGGGCGCACCAAAACCCTGACGGTGGCGGTGTACACCGAGGTCGTGCGCGGCAACTACGGGGTGGCGGCGGCGCTGTCCACCATTTTAACGGTGTTGACCGTGCTGTCGTTGCTGGCATTTACCAAAATTAATGGTGGCAAAGAGTTTAGCCTTTAATAGGATAACTTTTACGAAACCGGCCGGCAGTTCAGTTTGCCCGGCCGGTTTTGTATGTTATTTATAGCCTCTATATAATAAGGTAGGGCAGGCGATTGCAGTTGCTGCCGCAGAGCAGTGCTGCACTGTTGTAAAAAAGTGCGAAGCATAAAAAGTAAAAAAATACATTTTGTTCTTATATCACGCACAAAAGCCAAAGATTAAACTACAAAAACAACAAAAGCGGCGGAGATTTGCACCGCATAAATTGTGTTTTTAACTGAAACACAATACGAAACATGTATATTTTACCAACTTTAAATGGAAAAGAACTCCACTGAGGGTGAGAGATAGTATTGACAAACTATACCACCCGCGGTATACTCTAAAACATCGAGCAAAGGCGCTCGTTTCACCGGTTCTGTGAGACGAGCGGTTTTTGTTATAAAGAGAAATCCGAAGGAAAAAAGAGAGGAGTTACAACATATGAACCTGATTAAACGTCTGGCCGTCGGTGCTCTTGCCGGCGTACTTGCAGTGAGCTTGGTTGCGTGTGGTGGAACTACACCTGCTTCCAGCGCGGCTCCCGGTGCTTCCAGCGCTGCAGCGACCACAGGCAGTAATATCCTAAATGTTATGGTAGAGGTGGAGGTCGCAAGCTTGGACCCGCAGCTCGCCACGGATGGTACCAGCTTTGAGGTCATCGCCGATTATACCGATGGCCTGATGCAGATGGACTCCACCGGTAAGGCGGTAGCCGCTATTGCAGAAAGCTATGATTTGAGCGACGACGGCATGACCTACACCTTCCACCTGCGCAAAGACGCAACGTGGAGCAACGGCGACCCCGTCACCGCAGATGACTTTGTGTTTGGCTGGCAGCGTGCGGCTGACCCCGCAAACGCCTCTGAGTATTCTTACATGCTCAGCGACATCGGCCAAATTAAAAATGCCGCCGAGATCATTGCCGGCGAAAAACCCGTTACCGACCTTGGCGTGACTGCTGTGGATGCAAACACCTTGAAGGTTGAGCTGAATGTGCCGGTTTCGTACTTCCTCAGCCTGATGTACTTCCCCACCTTCTACCCAATCAACCGCGCTTTCTATGAAGGCCTTGCCACTGGTACATTTGGTACCAGCCCCGAGACCGTGCTCAGCAATGGCGCGTTTGTTTTGGACAGCTATGAACCGGCTACCTTGGCTTTCAGCCTGGTGAAAAACCCGAATTACTACAATGCGGCAGACGTGAAACTGGACGGCCTGAACTATCAGGTCATCAAGGACAGCCAGCAGGCGTTCTTGAGCTACCAGAACGGTGACCTTGACATTGTGAAACTGAGCGGCGACCAGGTAGACCAAGTCACCGGTGACCCGGAGCTGAACGTGGTTGGTGCCGGCTACATGTGGTACATTACCATGAACGGCCACGACGTGCCCGCGCTGAACAATGCGAATATGCGCCTTGCCATTACAAACGCTATGGACCGCGCTTCCATTGTAAATGACGTTGTGAAGGATGGCTCGGTTGCCACCTATACCGCCGTGCCGCCACAGTTTGCAACCGGCCCGGATGGCACCGATTTCAGTGCCGACCAGACCCGTTTTGCCGATGTTTGCTCGGATGACGCTGCGAAAGCTGCCGAGTACTACGAGAAGGCGAAAGAGGAGCTTGGCCAGGATACCTTCACCTTTGAACTGTTGCTGGAAGACCAGACAGAGACCCAGAACGTGGCCGCTGTGCTGAAAGAGCAGATTGAAAAAGCACTGCCCGGTGTGACCCTGAACCTGAAAGTCGAACCGAAGAAGCAGCGCGTCGAGGATATCCAGAACGGCAACTATGAAGTTTGCCTGACCCGTTGGGGCCCTGACTACGCAGACCCGATGACCTACCTGAACATGTGGGTTACCGACAACAGCAACAACTACGGTCTGTGGAGCAATACAGAGTACGACCAGATTATTGCAGACTGCACCACCGGTAAGTACATCACCGATGCAGAAGCACGCTGGAGTGCATTGTATGATGCCGAAAAAATTGTGATGGATGAGGCTGTTATTGCCCCGCTGTACACCAAGGCGGATGCAAACATGATTAAGTCGAATGTCAGCAACATCGAATTCCACCCTGTGGCGCTGAACCGCGTGTACAAGAACGCCGTGAAAGGCTAATGGCATAAGCCTTTTGCTCTGAACCTGCCTGCGCAGCGGCTTTGACACTTCTCAAGGCCGCTGCGCTTTTTCGGGTAAAATCAAAAGAAAGAGGGAACACAGTGAAACGCTATATTTTTAAGCGGGTGCTGATTTCGGTGTTTACCCTGCTGGCCATCACTCTGGTGCTGTTTACGCTGTTGCAGTTGATGCCTGGTTCACCGTTCAACGACGAAAAGCTCAACGAGAGCCAGCGTGCAGTACTCGACGCAAAATACGGCCTTGACCAGCCGTTGGTCGTCCAGTTTGGACGGTATGTGGCAAACCTCGTCAAAGGGGATTTCGGGGTTAGCTATAATATCAGCAAAAACACCCCCATCAGTCAGCTCGTCCAGACTCGTCTGCCTGTGAGCATTAACGTTGGTGGTATGGCAGTGGGCCTTGGGGCTTTGGTGGGCCTCTTGCTCGGCATTGTTGCAGCACTCAACCGGGGTACCGCGGCGGATACAATTGCCACGATTATCTCGGTATTGGGTGTGTCGGTGCCAAGCTATGTGTTTGCATTGGCATTGAGTTATGTATTTGGGTTTGAATTAAGCTGGCTGCCGATGCTGTACGATACCAAAGCGGCATTCGCCTCCAGCATTTTGCCCAGTATTGCGCTGAGTATGTTTACCATGGCTTCCATTGCGCGGTTTACCCGCAACGAAATGTTGGAGGTTATGGGTAGTGATTACATGCTGCTGGCAGAGAGTAAGGGGGTACACGGTGCCCCGCTAATCATGCGTCATGCCCTGCGCAACACTTTAATCCCCATTATCACCGTGTTGGCCCCGCTGATTGTTGATTTAATGACCGGCAGCCTTGTGGTCGAAAAAATCTTTTCAATCCCCGGCGTGGGTAGCCTGCTGGTAACGGCCATTCAGTCGAATGACTACAACGTCGTCATTGCGCTGAGCTTTATCTACAGTGCCATGTACATTGGCATTATGTTGGTCGTGGATATTCTTTATGGCATTATCGACCCGCGCATCCGCCTGTCGAAAGACAGCGGGGATGCGGCCTCGGGCCGCCCCGGCTTTTTTGCCCGCTGGGCAAAGGTGTGGGGCGGTAGTTCAAAAAAGAAGGCGGTGAAGGTGCATGAGTGAAGCAGTACAAGCTGCGGTGTTGCCGGGCAATACTGAATTTTTGCCGAATGATTTTGAACTGATTGGTGGCGAGCCCGAAGCCCACATTGACAGTAGCTTTTCTAGCGATAGCTATTGGAAAGACGTGCGCCGCCGTTTTTTCTCGAACAAGAGTGCTGTGGTCGCGCTGATTTTGATTGCACTAATCGCCTTTTTTGCGGCGGTGGGCCCGCATATGACAGAATACGTCTACTCAGAGCAGACCCTTAGCCAGAAAAACTTTGCGCCGCGCGTGCCCGGCCTTGAAAAACTGGGCATCTTTAACGGCAACGAGTCACTGCGCACCACCACCGGCTCTAAAATCATCAATGGCTACCAAGACAAAGGGCTGGATGATGTGTACTATTGGTTTGGCAGTGATACACTGGGCCGTGACATCTGGACCCGTGTGTGGGAAGGCACCCGTGTTTCGCTGGGCATTGCCGTTGTCAGTGCCGTTATCAACATGACCATCGGTATGTGTTATGGGCTTATCAGTGGCTATTTTGGCGGTACGGTGGACAGCATCATGCAGCGTTTTGCCGAGATCAACAACGGTATCCCGCGGCTGGTTATTGTCACATTGTTGCTATTGCTGTTAAAACCGGGCTTTGCCACCATTGTGCTGGCGCTCGTACTGACAGAATGGATCAGTATGAGCCGCATTGCCCGCGCCGAAATGCTCAAGCTCAAAGAGCAGGAGTTTGTGCTGGCCAGCCGCACCTTGGGTGCCAGCAACTTTACGTTAATCTTCCGTGAGGTACTGCCCAACATCATTGGCCAAATTATCACCCAGTTGATGTTCAGCATCCCCACTGCCATTTTTACCGAGGCGTTTTTAAGCTTTGTTGGCCTTGGTATCCCGGTGCCACAGTGCAGCTTGGGCTCACTCATCAGTGATGCGTTTAACAGCTTTACCACGCACCCCTACCAGATCATCCCGCCCATTGTGGTGCTGGCACTGCTGATGCTCTGCTTTAACATGCTCGCCGACGGTCTGCGCGAAGCGTTTGACCCGAAGCTGAAAGAGATGTGAGGTGAGAGACATGGAGCAGAAAACCAGAGAAAAAGTAATGGAAATCCGTGACCTGTCAATCACCTTTAAAACGATGGCGGGCATGGTACACGCGATTCGCGGTGTGGATATTGATTTGTACCGCGGCGAAACGCTTGCCATTGTGGGTGAGTCGGGCAGCGGCAAGTCGGTCACCATGAAAGCCGCCATGGGTATTTTGGCCAAAAACAGCACGGTGGATTCCGGCACGATTTATTACACCTACCACCACGACGACGGCAGCCCCAAGACGGTGGATATTTTAAAGCTGAAAAAGCGCGAGCTGCGCCGCCACATCAACGGCAAGCGCATTGCGATGATTTTTCAGGACCCAATGACCAGCCTTGACCCGACGATGCAGATTGGCAAGCAGATCATTGAGGGCATGCTGTGGCACAAGCGTGCCACCAAGGCAGAAGCATGGGAAAAGGCAGTCAAGCTGCTGGACGAGGTGGGCATCCCCGACCCGGACAAGCGCATGAAGAACTACCCGCACCAGTTGTCCGGTGGGATGCGCCAGCGTGTCGTGATTGCGATTGCGCTGGCCTGCGACCCGGACCTGCTGATTTGTGACGAGCCCACTACCGCGTTGGATGTGACCATTCAAGCGAAAATTCTGGAGCTGATTCAGAATATCCAAAAGGAGCGTGGGCTGAGCGTCATTTACATCACCCATGACCTTGGTGTTGTGGCCAAAGTGGCGGATTATGTAGACGTGATGTACGCGGGCAAAATTGTGGAAAAAGGCACCATCGACGAGGTGTTTTACGACCCGCGCCACCCGTATACCTGGGGCCTGCTGAGCGCCATGCCGGACCTTGACACGGCAGATGAGCGGCTTTACACGATACCGGGCTCGCCCCCGAATCTGCTTTATGAGGTCAGCGGCGATGCTTTTGCCCCGCGCAACCAGTTTGCGCTGAACATCGATAAGCGCCTAGAACCACCGATGTTTCAGGTGAGCGACACCCACTATGCCTCTACCTGGCTGCTGGATGAGCGGGCACCGAAGGTTGAAATGCCGCCGGAGCTTGCCACCCGTATTCAGCGTATGGAGAAAGGGGAGGTGCAGCATGCAGGCGAATGAACCCATTTTAAAGGTCAAAGGCCTAAAGCAGTATTTCCGTACCGGCGGCGGGTTTACCGTGCGCGCGGTCGATGGGGTGGATTTTGAAATTTACCCCGGTGAGACTTACGGCCTTGTGGGCGAATCTGGCAGCGGCAAAAGCACCATCGGCCGCAGCTTAATCCGTTTGTACGACCCGACTGCGGGCAAAATTGAATTTAGTGGCGTGGATATTTCCGGCAAGATGAGCCGGGCGGATACCAGCAAACTGC
This sequence comes from Pygmaiobacter sp., assembly GCA_028689835.1. Lineage (GTDB taxonomy): Bacteria > Bacillota > Clostridia > Oscillospirales > Ruminococcaceae > Pygmaiobacter. The sequence continues at coordinate 9,523 of JAQVCK010000020.1, forward strand.
GCACCGAGATGCAGATGATTTTTCAAGACCCAATGGCCTGCTTAAACCCCCGCAAAAAGGTGGGCGAGATTATTGGGCAGGGTCTTGATATCCATCATCTGTGCAAAAACCACGCAGAACGCGAAGAACGTGTGGCCCAAATGCTGGAAAAAGTGGGCCTAGCACCAGAGCACGCCGACCGCTACCCGCACCAGTTCAGCGGCGGCCAGCGCCAGCGCGTTGGAATTGCACGCGCGTTGATCATGGGCCCAAAGCTGGTTATTGCAGACGAATGCATCAGTGCCCTGGATGTGTCGATTCAGGCACAGGTGGTCAACTTGATGAAGGACCTGCAAGCTCAAACTGGCACAACCTATTTGTTCATTGCGCATGATTTGTCGATGGTCAAGTATATTTCAAACCGCATTGGGGTGTTGCACCTTGGCCACCTGCTGGAGACCGGCACGACCGAGGAGATTTTTGAAAACCCCATTCACCCTTACACCAAAAGCCTGTTGAGCGCCATCCCCCGGCCGAACCCACGGGTAGAAAAAACGCGGGTAGCGCTGACCTACGACTACAAGGTAGAAGGGGTCGATTACAATAAAGGTGTGTCGCACCATGTGGGCGGCCACCACCATGTGCTGGCAACCGACGAAGAGTATGCACGTTGGTCGGCACAGCCGTAAAACAATAAAAGAACTCCCTGCGGAATTTTTCCACAGGGAGTTCTTTTATGCAAAGGGCAGTAAATTTGTGCTTTTTTGGAAATTGTGTTACCTTAATAGAGTACAGAGCATAAATGAAAGAAGGTCATTTGATGCAAAATGATTCGGTAGGAATTATTGGCGGCGCCGATGGGCCGACAGCAATTTTCGTAACGTCTTCCTTTTCGCCATTTTCAGTGTTGCTTGTCGCAGCCGCTGCGGTGCTTGTGGTGGGGGCCGTTGTGCTTGCGGTGTACCAGCACGGTAAAAACAAAAAAGGCTAGCAGTTATGCCAATTAGGCGCCCCATGGGGGCGCTTTTTGTTTTACAATGTTCGGCAAACAGCCCCCATGGGGTTCAACAGAGGCCCGTGTTATGGGGTGGGCAAAGGGCGTTTAGTTTTCCGCTGTGCAACCAATTGCAGGCTGTGTGCGGCTTGTGCACGTATTGCGGGGTCTGTTGCCGGGGCTGCAAGGTCTTGTAGCAAGGTAGTGGCGGGGGGGTCATCGAAAGCGCAAAGGCAGCCGGTGCACTTCCACAAAAGTAGCTTGTTGCCGGGGTAGCGTTGCAAGGTACCCATCACGGCGTCCAGTGCGTCTTTTGGGGCGGGCTGCGGCGTGTAAAACAGCAAAAAGCCCACGGCGTCCAGTGCCTCCGAAACCTGCATGGCAGTGCCCTGCCGCAACACAGTAAGCAGTGCCGGTAGGGCTGCGGTGCCCATATGGGCAAGGCTGCGGGCAATGATATCGCGCGGCAACGGGTAGCTTTTTTTCTGTGATGCACGTGTGGGGGGCGTTTGATACTGGTTCTTACCAATCCGCCCTAAGAAAAGCACCATCTGTTGTGCGGCGGTGGTGCCACCCTGCTGTAATGCATTGCACAGTGCCAGGCGTGTATATAAGCAAGGCTCGGTTTGCAACGCCGCCAGCGCGGCGGCAAAAAAAGCCGCAGTTTTGCCCACCGGCCTTGCGGCCAATAGGGTGGAGGCTGCGGTGCGCTGTACCGGGGTGCCGGTTTGCAACAGGCTAAGCAACGTTTCCTCCTCTGCAAACGCAAGTTGTTGTAGGTCGTTATCGTTTGCGTATCCGCGGTTTTGCAGTTCTTGTGGGTCGCTTTTCATCAAACCTCTCCTTCACAGGGTTTTCCCCTTGTAACAGCATACCACATCCGTGCGGCGGGGATAATCTGTTCTTATAAAAAAAGAAAACAGCCTCATTGCAATAGGCACTAAAACGACGTATGCTTGCAGTGTAGGAGGTGTAATCAATGGCAAATGAAGCGAGTAAGGACTTTAACGCCATGCTGCACAACGCAAAGGACATGCCCAAGACCCAGCGGATTACGGATGCCGCCAGCATTCAAAAATATGGCGGGCAGAATATGTATTTTGCCCCACCCATTGCCTATGACGAGGTGATGCGGCGTGTGCCGCCCGGCAAACTGGTTACGGTGGGGCAACTGCGGGTACGGTTTGCACAGCAGGCAGGTGCGGATTTTACCGACCCCATCACCGCGGGCATTTTTGTGTCGATTGCCGCATGGGCCAGCGAACAGCGCGCACAGGATAAAACCCCATGGTGGCGCACATTAAAGGCGAATGGGGAGTTGAACCCCAAATACCCGGGCGGTACCGAACACCAAAAGGCCTTGCTGGAGGCCGAGGGCCACACCGTAATTTGCCGTGGCCGCACGAATCTGCGCTACTTTGTGCAGGATTATGAAAAGGCGCTGTGGCAGTTTGAAAACGACTAGTAGAGAACACGCACGATATTACAAAAACGAAAACCTTAAAAACAGGGTAGGGCACAAATAAAGTTGCTACACTGTGGGGGTGCACTGTGTGTTGCACAACAGCATCAGCAGGCAGCGTGACGGGTGTGACTGTCTGTTTGCAGGGGAATGCCTAAAAAGGCAGGCCACCCCGGACGGTGGCATAACCCAAATAAAAAGCAAAACAACCGGCAGGCCACACAAGGCTTGCCGGTTGTTTTGTCACTGCCGCCATAAGCCCAAAACGTGTGGGGAATGTAATCCCACAAAGCAATTTGCTTTTGCAAGGCTTTTTTGTCCTTTAGGGATGCAGCAATCAAACAGGCGGGGGGAGGGAGGGATTACGCATACGGTTACTGTGGTGTGATGTTGACTTTCTACTGCCCGTATAAAAGAACTTTGTTACAACAAACTAAGACGCAGTAAAAGTAGAAGTTGTGCAATTTTACTATTTTGGAAATAGTACATTGACATACATAGTAATATGCCGTATAATGCAATCGAAGGAAGTGAGGCAGATGGCAGATGACAGAATCAGCAGCGATCTGATCCGCGGGCATATCGATACCATGCTGTTGCGCGTGCTGGCAGAGCGGGACAGCTATGGGTATGAAATTGTCAAAACAATCAGCCAAAAAAGCGGTGGCGCGTACGAATTGAAAGAGCCGTCGCTGTATACCAGCTTAAAGCGGCTTGAAAAAGAAAGCCTAATTGAAAGCTACTGGGGCGAAGAATCGCAGGGCGGGCGCAGAAAATACTACCACCTCACCCCAAAGGGCAGCACACAGCTGGCTGCCGCCATACAGCAGTGGCAAGCTGCACAGCAGGTTATCAACGCAATTTTAAGCTGAATACGAAAAGAGGGCTTTGAACATGGACGAGCTAAAACAATATGTAGACAAATTATTTGCCCGTGCGCCCAAAACGGCAGCCTTGCGGGATTTAAAAGAAGAGGTTTATACCAACCTCAAAGCACACGAGCAAGACCTGCTTTTGCAGGGCAAAACTGCCGAAGAGGCGCTGCGGGCAGCAAAGCAAAGTATGCCGTCACTGGAGGGGCTGATTTGGGATGCGCAGCCAGTATATTACTACCCATTTTTGGCAGAATGTTGCCAAGTAGTGTTGTTGCACGCATTGTTGCTGTGGGTGTTACTGCTGCCACTGATGCTCGTGAACACCGGGTTTCTTGTAACTTTAATAACATGGGGCGCGTTTTTGATGGCGGTGGGCTGCGCCGTAGCCATGCTTGTTTTACGCGCGCAGGATGCAAAAACAGTGCGCACCATTAAGCTTACGTCGTTGCGCCGTTTTGCACGCACAGCCTGGCTGGTATGGGCCGTTTTTTTCGCCGTTTGTGTACTGGCGGTCACGGCAGTGCTCTTTGGTAGTAATGTCTGGTTTGGGCGCCCGGTCGTCATTGACGGGCCATACCAATTTGGGGTGCTGGCAGCACGGTATTACCTGCCCATGGTTACCGCGGTGTTGCCTGCGGCAACGGGGCGATTTATAAAGCTGATAGCCGGGCACGAGGCGGGTGATGGGCATGCGTAAACGGTGGTACCAAATTGCCGCGTTATTTGTGCTGGGTATTGTGCTGTTTTCGGCGATTCAGTTTTGGGTGTTGCCACAGCGTGCAGCGCAGCAACGAGCTTATATGGCCGCGCAGAACGATGCGCTGACACACGACATCAGCGCCGCACTGCCCTACCAAAACCTTTATTTGGGTGATGTCAGCAACACGGTGAACCTGTTTTACCACCTGCCTTTGTATCAGACCAAAACCCAGTTTGAAATTGATTCAGAAAATCTGGGCCTTACGGTGTATTATTTTGCGACAGTGGATGAGATTGGTGGCGACACACTGCGCCGTGATTTGGTCTACAATGCCGCCGCGGCCATGGCGCTCATCGATAATTTGCAGACGATTCGGTTTGAACTTACCGGCGCAGAATTTGCGTTTACGCGTGAGGACGTGCAAGCGGCCCTTGGCGGGCAACCGCTGGGCGAGTTATTGAAAGGGGATGCATGGCGGCAAACGGTGCAACAGCCGCTGGCAGAGGATGCGTTTGTTAATACCTTTTATAGTGCCGACCCGCTGAAATAAACTACCCAGATGCACCGGCAGGCGGCAAATACCTCGCTTTGGCTGGTGCATTTTTTTGGAATGTGGTATAATTCCCCACAAAAGTGCAATGCGGCGGCAAGGCACACGCAGATGAAAAGGGGGCAAAACAATGTTCGAACTGGTGAAAGTGGGCCCACAGAGTTATTATATCAACAGCCCGGCAAAAATAGGCGTGTATCAGGTGAATGAAAGCGACATTTACCTGATTGACAGTGGTAACGACAAAGACGCGGGGCGCAAGGTGCGCCAGCTGATGGAGCGCAACGGCTGGGTGCTGCGCGGTATTTTAAACACCCACTCAAACGCGGACCACATTGGCGGCAACCGGTATTTACAGCAGCAAACAGGTTGCAAAATATTTGCGCCGGGCATTGAGGCAGCGTTTACCCGCGCCCCGTTGCTGGAGCCCTCTTTTTTATACGGTGGCTACCCAGACAAAGCCCTGCGGCATAAATTTTTAATGGCAGAGCCCAGTAATGCACTGGATGTGACCGACCCGGATTTCCCGCAGGAGGTCGAAATAATTCCGCTGCCGGGGCATTTTTTTGATATGGTGGGGTACCGCACGCCGGACGGTACGGTGTTTTTAGCCGATTGCCTCAGCGCGCAGCAGACACTGCAAAAATATGGCCTGACCTTTATTTATGACGTTGCAAGCTACCTTGCAACGCTGGACACGGTGGCGGCTATGCAAGCGCCGAAATTTGTGCCTGCCCATGCCGAAGCAACGGATGATATTGCACCGCTGGCGCGGCTTAACCGCGACAAGGTGCAGCAAATTTTGCAGACTTTATTAGAGCTTTGCAGCCAGCCGGTTGGGTTTGACGACCTATTGCAACAGGTGTTTGACCGGTATGGGCTAACGATGAGCTTTGAGCAGTATGTGCTGATTGGCAGCACCGTGCGCTCATACCTTTCGTATCTGCGTGAACAGGACAAGCTGGCGGTACAGTTTACTGGTAACCGCTTGTGCTGGCAAGCGGTGCAAAGCTGAAGAAGGGCAAAAATAAAAAAGCAAAAAAGTAGTGCCACCGGGGCCCCGGTGGCACTGCTTTTTTATACTACTATCGAAATTTTACAACTCGTACTGGATGGCGAAGGGTGAAACTTTGCCGCTGTGGCAGCCTAGCCGCCCACTGTGGGTGCAAAGCCGGGAAACAGTAAAAATAATACCAGCCCCAGTGCCCCACATAGGCTCATCACCAAAATGGGGTTCCATTTAAACTTGCGCAAGACAAAGAATGCACCGGCAAACAGGCAAACCCCAACCCAATTTGTCGCAGAAAATGTGGGGGCCGCACCGCTGAACGCGACGAGCCCTAAAATGGAAAGCCCGGCAGAGGCAATTAGTGCGACGACGGCCGGCCGCAAGCTGGAGAGCACACTTTGCAGTGCCCCAAGCTCTTTGTATTTGTAATAGATATAAGCTAGCAGAGAAACAATAAAACAAGACGGTAAAATACAGCCCAGTGTGGCAACCAATGCCCCCGGCAACCCGGCAATGCGGGTACCCACAAAGGTGGCAGAGTTTACGGCAATAGGGCCGGGGGTCATTTCAGCAATGGTGACAAGGTCGGTAAACTCGCTGAGGCTTAGCCACCCGTGCAACCCAACAACCTGGCTTTGAATCAGCGGAATGGCTGCGTAACCACCGCCAATGCTGAACATCCCCACCTGTAAAAAGCTGAGGAACAAACTGAAATAAATCATAGTTTCTTCCTCCTTTGCAACACCAAAGCACGTACCAGCCCCGTTAATGCGGCGGCAAGGATGATATAAATGACATTGACATTGAAAAAGAACACCGCGCAAAAGGCCAGTGCCATAATGGCAAGGTTTAGTATGGATTTTTCTTTGAAGACCTTGCCGCCCAAGCTGAACACGACATCAAGAATGACAGCTGCCACACCGGCCTGCATGCCTTTGAGTACCATCGCAACGTAAGGGTTGCTGGCAAAGGCGGCGTAGAAAAACGAGATGATATATAAAATGGTCATTGGTGGTAAAATAGTGCCCACGATTGCAACCAGCATGCCGGCAAACCCGGCTACCCGCCAACCCACCAAGATGGCGGCGTTGACGGCGATTGCACCCGGAGAAGACTGTGCCAGCGCAGTCAGGTCTAAAATTTCGTCCTCGTCAATCCAGTGCAGCTCGTCAACAAACTTGCGTTTCATAAATGTAATAATCACAAAGCCGCCACCAAATGTAAAGGTACTGATATACAGCATGCTGAAAAACAAGCTGCGCAGTAAGGCGGCTTTGGATAGCCCATGTGTGTCTTTTTGCATTGTATTACTATCCCCCCTATGCTGCTTATTATACTGTTTACATATTAATATGTAAAATGATATAATTAGCATAAAATCAATACCAAAAAAGATATATATTGAAAGGCAGCGAAGTAGATGACAGTACGGCATTTAAAAATTTTTGTCAAGGTGTATCAGTTGCAAAGTATCACCCATGCGGCACAGGAACTGCAAATGACCCAACCGGCGGTGACCCGCGCGGTAAAAGAGTTAGAGCAATACTATGGGGTGTTACTGTTTGACCGGGTGGGCCGTGGCCTTGCCATTACGGAAAGTGGGCGTGAGTTATATGCCTACGCGCTGCATGTGGTGGAATTGTTTGACACGATGGAAAAAAGCATGCGCAACTGGGATAGTTTTGGGGTGCTGCGCATTGGCAGCAGTGTCACCATTGGCACGTTTTTGCTGCCGGCTTTGGTAGATGAGTTTAAAGCGTTGCGGCCTGGTATCCGTTTGCAGGTCTTGGTGTCCAACGGGCGCAACCTGCAAAAGGCGTTGCTGGACAACGAACTGGATTTTGCCTTGATTGAAGAGGATATTGGTGAAACAGAGTTTCATACAGAGCCTTTCGCCCAAGACCATCTGGTGTTGATTACGCCACAGGGGCACTCCCTTCTTGGGCGCAAACAGGTATTGCTGCAAGACCTTGTGGCCTATGATTTGCTTTTGCGCGAACAGGGCAGCGCCAGCCGCAGTTTTGTGGACAGTGTGTTTGCCGTACACGAGTTGCCCACCCACCCGCTGTGGGAAAGTGTCAGCACCCAGGCCCTTGTGCGCGCGGTACACGCCGGCATTGGCATTTCACTGCTGCCCGAGCGTATGGTGCGTGAGGATGTGCGTACCGGGTTTGTAGCCGCTTGCCCGCTTGCCGACGAGGGGCTAGAGCGCCGGTATGATTTGGTGTGGCACAAAAATAAGTATTTAACGGTTGCAGCGCGGGACTTTATCGGCCTTTGCCATGCCCGCGGGGCCAAATTTTGTTGATAGTTGTTTTGCAGGCACGGTTTAGCAAGTGTGCAGTAAATAGGTAGGGGGATGTAGAGAGCAAAGGCAGGGCATGGGATGCGTGTACCCTGATTTTTTGCGTTGCTATTGTGAACTCCTGCAAAGAAAACAAGAAAGAGTTGGTATGTTTTACCAAACTTTTGTGAATTACATTTTACAAATTGATTTAGTGGGGTATAATAGAAGGTAAAGAGTAACAAAACTATGTTTTTTGTTTGAAAGATTGGTGTTTATTGTGACAAATGATGCTTTTACAACCGCAGAAAACACCCAGCAACAGCCCGCACCCCCACCACCGGTAGATGCCACGGTAGAGGTGATTTTAGCCGATCGCGGCATGCGCGCGTATCTGTTACTTACTTCGCCCCAAAACGGGGGGGCTGCACTTAATGAGCAGCAACTGGCGGATGCACTTGCCGCGCAAGGTGTGAAAACGGGGATTCAGCAGGATATACTGGCCAAAACCGCAAGTGAGCCAGAGTATGGGCAAAAAATTTTGATTGCAGAGGGTGTGCCGCCGCTGCATGGCGGCAACGGCAGCTACGAGCTGCAATTTGAGGCGGAGAATGAGTTAAAACCCAAGGTGCGGGCCGATGGCTCTGTGGATTTTTATGATCTTGGCCTTGTGACGAATGTGCGCGAAGGCCAGGTGCTCTGCACGATTACGCTGCCTACCGACGGCACCGATGGGGTTACCGTAACTGGAGAAGCTGCCCCGGCAAAAAAGGGCCGGCCGGTGCCGACGATGACAGGCAAAAATACAAAGCTCAGCGAGGATGGCCTGCAAATCACTGCGGCAGTCAGCGGGTATGTCGATTTTGCCATGCACAAAATCAATGTCAATGATACGCTGTTTATCAAAGAAGATGTTGATAATTCCACCGGCAGCATTAAAACGCCAAGCAATGTAGTCATCAGTGGTACCGTGTCCTCTGGGTTTTCGGTGGAATCTGAGGGCAATGTGCAGGTGGGGGCAGCCATCAGCGGGGCTAAAATCAAAGCGGGGGGCAATTTGGTCTTAAAACGCGGCAGCACCGGCTGTAAGCTGGAGTGTGAGGGCGATTTGACTACCCGCTATATGGAAAACTGTGATGTGTTTGCCAAGGGCAGCATCAAGTCGGATTACATTATGAACTGTAATATCAAATGTGCCAAAAGTATTCAGGTGGGGGGGCCTATTGCCAAAATTGTGGGGGGCAGTTGTATTGCGGGTGAAGATATTGTCGCCCGCACCATCGGCTCTTCTGCGGGCATTCGCACCTACTTTGAAATTGGCACCGACCCAGAGATGATTCGCCGCCAGCAAGCGCTGGTAGAGCAAATCCCGCAATGGGAAGCAAAGATGGCCAGTTTACAGTCGTTGTTGAAATTGTTTGAACAGTATGAGGCGGCAGGCCGGCTGACCCCGGACAAAAAGCAAGCCTACCAAGATGCGATGTACAGCTATAAAACCAGCAGTGAGCTTTTGGAAAAAGGGTCACAAGAGTTGGAAGTGATTGAGGAAGAAATCAAAAAAAGGGGATATGGCCGCATTGTTTGTAAGGGTACGATCTACCCTGGTACCTGCGTAAAAATTGGTGGTACCCGCATGTTGGTATCGGCCCCAATGAGCAACCGGGCGTTGTCGTACGGAGACGATAATATTATAGATTCTCCGGCAGGCTAATTTGCTATAGTGGTAAAAAACATACCGCACTTTACAGTGCGGTATGTTTTTTGTCGGCACAGCAGAGTGAAATTCTTATGCAAAAAAAGCTTGCGATTTTTAAATAAAGTGCTATACTCGTATATAGTTAAGCGGCTAATTGTTATACACTTAACTTTAAAAAGGTGGTTGAAATGGAACAAAAACAGGAGCTTACGATACAGGCGGCAGCGCGGTTGCACGATTTGTTTGTGTTGCGCCGCATTGTCATTCAAAAGGCAACACAGGGCAGTGACCTGCATTTTGGGCAGTTGCGGGTGGTCGAATACATTGCGGCGCACGAGGGGTGTACACAGGCAGAGGTGGCCGAGTGTATGATGGTTACCCCGGCATCAATGGCGCTGACGACCAAACGGCTGGAGAAGGCTGGCCTTTTGAATAAGGTGGTGGATGAACACAACCTGCGCTGCAAACGGCTGTCGGTCACCGAACGTGGCCGCAGTTTGGCAACACAGTGCCGTGGGCTGCACGACCAGTTTGATGAACGGCTGTTCGAGGGGTTTTCTGCCGAGCAAATGGCGCAAATCAACACCTATTTTGGCCGAATGATCTGCAACATCACCGGCGAAGATACATTGCAACCAGAAGGGGGGAGTATAGACATTAAACAATTGGGTGAGCGGTTTTACGCAAAAAAAGAAGAAAATCAGTAGCCGTTGCCCAGTAAAACAGATGTTGAGAAGGGAGAAAACAGTTTGCACGCGTTATTGTCCCACATGGGGAAATATAAAAAACAGACGATTCTCACACCAATCATGGTGATGGGTGAGACTGTCATTGATATTTTGATTCCGTTTTTAATGTCCAAAATTTTGGATGTTGGCATTGCTAACCGCGACCTTGGTTATGTAACGCGCATTGGCATTTTAATGGTTGGCTGCGCGCTGACGGCACTGGTATTTGGCGCTATTTCCGGCCGGCTTGCCGCAGTGGCCGGTATGGGCTTTGCCAAAAATTTGCGCAGGGACCTCTTTTATCGCATTCAGGATTTTTCGTTTGCCAACCTGGACAAGTTTTCCACCGCGTCGCTGGTGACACGGTTGACGACCGACATCAACAACACCCAGATGGCTTATATGATGACAATTCGTATGTTGGTGCGCGCACCAATCATGCTGGTGTGTGCCACTGCAATTGCCATCAGCATCAATGCCGAGCTTTCAATGGTGTTTTTTGTGGCAGTGCCCATTTTAGGGGTGGTGCTGTATTTTGTTGCCACCCGTGCCCACCCGCGGTTTCGTAAAATGCTGGCCTGCTATGACCGGCTGAACGCGCGGATAGAAGAAAGTTTAATTGCCATTCGCGTGGTTAAAGCCTTTGTACGGCACGAGTATGAAGAAGAAAAATTTGAAAAAGAGGCCGACGCGCTACGCCGCGCACAAAAGCATGCTGAAAAGCTGATTATTTTAAACATGCCGGCCATGCAGCTGACGATGTATGCCAGCATTATTGCAATTTTGTGGTTTGGTGGTAACCGCATTGTGGCGGGCAGCATGGGTACCGGTGAGCTGGTGGGCTTTATCAGCTATCTCAGCCAGATCTTAATGGCACTGATGATGATTTCGATGGTATTTGTCATGCTGGTGCTCTCGCGCGCCTCGGTGCGCCGCATCACAGAGGTGCTCAACGAAGTGCCCGACATCAACGATGACAAGGCCGACCCCGAAGCTGCGCCCGCAGATGGCTCAATCGAGTTTCGTGACGTGTCGTTTTCGTATGCAAAGGACAGTGAAGAAGCCACCCTTGCGCATATTAATCTTTCCATACGCAGTGGCGAAACGATTGGCATCATCGGCGGTACCGGCAGCGCCAAAACATCGCTGGTGCAGTTGATCCCCCGCTTATACGACACCACGGGTGGCGAATTGCTGGTAGGCGGTCGCCCGGTGACTGATTACCCGCTGCAAACACTGCGCAACGCGGTGGCAATGGTGCTGCAAAAAAATGTACTGTTTTCGGGCACCATTCGCGAAAATTTGCTTTGGGGCAACGAAAACGCCACCCAGCAGGAAATTGACGACGCCTGCCGTGCGGCAGACGCTCAGAGCTTTGTGGAAAGCTTCCCCGAGGGATACGAGACGGACCTTGGCCAGGGCGGTGTCAATGTATCCGGCGGGCAAAAGCAGCGCCTTTGCATTGCGCGCGCACTGCTGAAAAAGCCGAAGATCGTCATCCTAGACGATTCCACCAGCGCGGTGGACACGGCGACTGATAGCCGCATCCGCGAAGCACTGCGCACCCAACTTGTGGGGACCACGACCATTATTAT
>JAQVCK010000021.1 GCA_028689835.1 Pygmaiobacter sp.
CCATCTAAATACAGCGCCGCCAGCACCGCTTCAAACGCATCGGCCAAAATAGAGGGCCGGGTGCGCCCGCCGCTCAGCTCTTCGCCACGGCCAAGACGCAAATAATTGCCAAGCTCGATTTTTTTTGCAAACTCCCAACAACTGGTCTCGCACACCAACGCCGCGCGAATACGGGTCAGTTCGCCCTCCGGCAGATGCCGGCGAGAGGTGAACAAATATTCGCTGACCACGATGGAAAGCACCGAGTCCCCCAAAAATTCAAGCCGTTCATTGTATTCTACTTCGCGCCGTTGCTCGTTGGCATAGCTGGAGTGTGTGACTGCCGCCGTTAATAAAGCGATTGTTTTAAACTGGTGCCCAAGCGCCTGCTCAAGCCCTTGCAGATTTTCCATTCGTTACCTCTGTATATTCTCGCGGATGGCCTCCACCATACCGTTCTCGCAGCAAGCCTTTGCCTGCCGCACCGCATTTTTGATTGCCTTTGCGTTGGACGACCCGTGGGCTTTTATGACCACACCATTCACCCCAAGCAATGGGGCGCCGCCGTATTCGTCGGCATCCAGTTTTGCTTTAAAGTTTTTGACCCCGCCCTTGACCAGCAGTGCAGCCAGCATGGTGCCGACATTTTTTTTGAACAGCGCTTTCAGCTCGCCCGAAAAAAACTTGGCCCACCCTTCGGTCAGTTTTAAAATGACGTTGCCAGTAAACCCGTCGCAAACCACCACATCCACTGCGCCGCGTGGGATGTCCCGCGGCTCAATGTTGCCCGCAAACTGAATGGCGGGGTTTTGTTTCATCAACTGGTGGGCAGCCACATAAATTTCGGTGCCTTTGCTCTCCTCGACCCCGTTGTTGACCAGTGCCACACTGGGGGCTTTGCGTCCCATGGTCTTTTCCATGTAAACGCTGCCCATGGTGGCAAAGCAGTTCAGCATGTCGGCAGGGCATTCTACATTGGCGCCGCTGTCCAGCAACAACCACGGTTTTTCTTTGCCTGGGATGACGGTACCGATGGCCGCGCGCTTGACACCGTTCAGCCGTTTGACGATTAACGTGGCACCGGTAAGCAGCGCACCGGTGGAGCCTGCACTGACCAGTGCATCGCCCTCGCCGTTTGCCAGCATGCGCAACGCGACGACCATAGAAGAATCTTTTTTATGGCGGATTGCCTTAGTGGGGTCATCCTCCATCTCGATTACTTCGCTCGCTTGTACCACGGTGATGCCGGCCATGTCGATGTCGTTCTCTTTGACACAGGCGTCAATTTTGACACTGTCGCCCACGGCCACAACTTCGACCCCCAGCTCGCGCACCGCTTGTTGTGCACCCAAAAGAATTTCTTTCGGGGCGTTGTCGCCCCCCATTGCGTCCAGAATGATTTTCATCGTTTGCCCTCCTTACCGCCGGTGGATACGCCGCGCCCGCCGGGCAGCGGCACTACACCCGTTTTGTGTTGTGTGTTCTATTGGTGCTTTCGCATCTTTGCCTGTCTGGTATTTTAAAGTGTTTTTTGTACTGCCTGCTGTTGCAGTGCCTGCCGCAAGGCATCCACCGCGCGCAGGGCCAGTTGCTCATACCGCAGGCGTTTGTCCCGCACCGGCTGTTCCAGCGGGGGCAGCAGCCCCATGTTGCTGCCCATGGGCTGAAAATCCGCATTGGGCGCCGAAAGGTGGTGGGCCAGTGCGCCGCACATCGTTTGCTGTGGCAACACCAGCGGTGCTGCGCCGGCAAGGCGCCGTAAAATCTGGTGCGCTGCCAATAGCCCGCAGGCGGCACTTTCCATATAACCCTCTACGCCGGTCAGCTGCCCGGCAAAAAACACATGCGGGTCGCTTTGCAGCGAAAGGTCTGCCCGCAACACTTTGGGGCTGTTTAAAAAGCTGTTGCGGTGCATCACACCATACCGCACAAACTCGGCGTGCTCCAGCCCCGGTATCATGGAAAACACGCGCTTTTGCTCGCCAAATTTGAGGTTCGTTTGAAACCCCACTAAATTATAACGGCTATTCTGTTTATCCTCACTGCGCAGTTGCACATTGGCCCACGGGCGGTGCCCGGTGGCCGGGTTGGTCAGTCCAACCGGGCGCAGCGGCCCGTACCGCAGAGTGTCCGCCCCACGGCGGGCCATCACCTCTACCGGCATGCAACCCTCGTACACATTCGCTTTGTCTGCATCGTGCAGCTCGGCGCGCTGGGCACCCAACAGCTCGGCATAAAATGCCTCGTAGCCCGGCTTGTCAAACGGGCAGTTTAAATAATCGTTGCCGCCCCGCCCATAGCGGGAGGCCGCAAACACCTTGGTGTAGTCAATGCTCTGCGCGGTGACGATGGGGGCCGCCGCGTCAAAAAACGACAGGCTGTCCTGCCCGGTCGCCTCGCGAATCGCCTTTGCCAGCGCGCCTTCAGTCAACGGGCCGGTGGCAATCAGCACAATTTCTTCGCCGCGGGCGGTAAGGCCGCCGACCTCTTCGCGGCAGATGGTAATGCCGGGGTGCGCTTCGACCATGGCCGTCACCGTATCACTAAACACGTCGCGGTCGACCGCCAGCGCACCGCCCGCCGCCACCCGCGCCGCTTCGGCAGCGTCTAACAGGTGGCTGCCCAGCAGCTTCATTTCAGCTTTCAGCAGCCCGCTGGCAGAATCCAGCCGGTCGGCTTTCAGTGAGTTTGAGCACACCAGCTCGGCAAAACCGGCCTTTTTGTGCGCGGGTGAAAAATGCGCTGGTTTTTGCTCATACAGCGTTACGGCAATACCGGCATCCGCAAGCAACAGGGCCGCTTCACAACCTGCCAGCCCCGCACCGACTACCGCGACGTGCGCGGGCCCGCTCATGGGTTGAGCGGCCGCCGATAGCCGCAATCAGGGGCAAGGCAAACCAGCTCGCCACTTTTGCCGCCATGTTTAAACAGCGTTTTACCGCAGGTGGGGCACTTTTCATCGGTCGGTTCATCCCAGCTCATAAACCCGCAGGCGGGGTTTTTCTCACAGCCGTAGTACACCCGGCCCTTTTTCGAGCGGCGCACCAAAATGCGGCTGCCGCACAGCGGGCACTCGCCGGGTGCCGCCTGCACCAGGCGGCGGGTGTTTTTGCACTCGGGGAAGCCGGGGCAGGCGAGAAACTTACCGTAGCGGCCGGTCTTGATGACCATCTTACGGCCACATAGCTCGCAGATCTCGTCGGTCTCTTCATCCGGCACCTTGATTTTCTGGCCTTCTAAGTCCTCTTCGGCCTTTTTCAGCGTGCGGTCGAACTCTTTATAAAAGTCGTCCACCGTTTTAATCCAGTTGGCTTTGCCTGCTTCCACGCGGTCAAGGTTTTTTTCCATCTGGGCCGAAAATTTCACGTCCACAATGTTCGAAAACTCGCGCATCATCAAATCGTTCACCGTGAGGCCCAACAGCGTAGGCTTCAGCTTTTTGGCTTCGCGCTCTACATAGCCGCGGTCAATGATGGTCGTGATGATGGGCGCATAGGTGGATGGGCGGCCGATGCCGTTTTCTTCCAGCGCCTTGATGAGTGTCGCTTCGGTGTACAGCGCCGGCGGCTGGGTGAATTTCTGTTCGGCCGTCAGCTCTTTGAGCTTCAGCACATCGTCCTCTTTTAAAGGGGGCAGTGCCGTTTCTTTTTTCTCTTTTTCGTCGGTCGCTTCTTCATACAGCACGGTAAAACCATCAAACGCTACGGTGTAGCCGCTGGCCTTAAACAGGTAATCGCCGGCAGTAATTTCGACATTCATCGTGTCGTGCAACGCATCGGCCATCTGGCTGGCGGTAAAACGGCTCCAGATCAGGCGGTACAGCTTTGCAATGTCCCCACTGATGCTTTTTTCCACTTCGTCCGGGGTCAGTGCCGGGTTCGACGGACGGATGGCCTCATGCGCGTCCTGCGCGGCAGTGGCGCTTTTGCTTTTATAGGTGCGCTTTGTTTTATTGATGTACTTTTCGCCCCATTTTTCAGTGATGAACGCCTTGGCGCCCGCAACGGCCTCGTCGGACAGGCGCAAGCTGTCGGTACGCATATAGGTAATCAGGCCGACCGTACCCTCCCCTGCGATGTCCACACCTTCATACAATGTCTGTGCGGCCCGCATCGTGCGGGTGGCGGTAAAGCCCAGGCGACGGCTGGCCTCCTGTTGCAGGGTAGAGGTGATAAACGGGGGCGCGGGCACCTTTTTGCGTTTGCCGCGCGAAATTTTGGTGACCGTATACGACTTGCCATCAAGGTTTGCCACAATGCGGTCCGCCTGTTCCTTATCCGTCACAGAAAGCTTTTCACCCGCTGCGGTAGAGGTAAGGCGCGCGGCAAATTTTTTACTGCTGCCCGGTGCCGAAAGCTGCGCGTCGATGTTCCAGTACTCATCCGGCACAAAGACGTCAATCTCTTTTTGCCGGTCAACAATCAACCGCACCGCAACCGACTGCACACGCCCGGCAGAAAGGCCGCGCCGCACCTTGCGCCACAAAAACGGTGACAGCTTATAGCCCACAAGGCGGTCAAGCACCCGGCGGGCCTGCTGCGCGTTGACAAGGTCTAAATCAATGGTGCGCGGGCTTGCCATGCCCTCTGTCACACCTTTTTTTGTGATTTCGCCAAACGTAACGCGGTCGGTGTCGCCAACATCCAGCCCCAGCAGATGCGCCAGGTGCCAGCTAATGGCCTCTCCCTCGCGGTCTGGGTCAGTTGCAAGCAGAATGCTCTCGCTCTGCTTTGCAGCGCTTTTCAGCTCTTTGATTAATTTTTCTTTGCCTTTGATATTGATATATTGGGGGTTGTACTCCCGCTCTACATCAATGCCCAGCTGGCTGGCTGGCAGGTCGCGGATATGGCCCATAGAGGCCATGACCTCATACCCGTCGCCCAGATATTTGCGGATGGTTTTCGCCTTTGCCGGCGATTCCACAATAACCAGTTTTGACATACTGCACCTCGTTACCATTCAAGATTTGCGCCGTGTGCGCATATTATACCACTGCCCTTAGCTGTTTTTGATAAACAGCCGCCCCGCCAATTGGCAGGAAAGGCCGGCAAGCTCCAGTTCTGTCAGTGCCGCCATAACGGCACCCGGCAAAAGGCCGCACGCCGCGCACAGCGCGGCAAGGGGTTGCGGCTGTGCCGTAAGGCAGGCGTACACCGCGGCAGCATCTGCACTAAGCGGTGGCAGTTGCCCCGCAGGGGCAGTTGCAACGGCAGACGGTACCTGTACCCCATATTCACACAATACATCCCCGGCGGTCTGTACCGCCTTTGCCCCCTGTGACAGCAACCAATTGGTTCCTTCGCTTAGCGGGCTAAAAATGCTGCCGGGCACCGCAAACACATCGCGGCCGCCCTCCAACGCAAACCGCACCGTACTCATGGTGCCGCTACGGCGGCGCGCTTCGGTGACAATGACCCCACGTGCCAGCCCTGCAATAATACGATTGCGCAGCAAAAAATAATTCGGCGAGCCGGTGGTGCCGATGGGGTATTCGCTGAGACTGACACCATTTTTTGCAATCAGCCCGCGCAGGGTGGCGTTGCGTGCCGGGTAGCAGCGGTCAATCGCCGTGCCCAGCACTGCAACTGTCGGCGTGCCGGCAGCCACTGCCGCCTTGTGGGCCTCGCTGTCTAGCCCGTCGGCAAGGCCGGATACCAGTACCGCACCCGCACCGGCCAGCCCCGCACCCAGTGTACGGGCAGCCTCTACCCCATAGGCGGACGGCCTACGGGTACCCACCATTGCCAGTGGCAACGGCGCGCTGAGCCATTGCGGCTGCCCCTCGGCATACAGCACAACAGGCGGGTCAAAAATTTCGCGCAACAGCGGGGGGTATTGCGGCGCGTCGTAACACAATACAGTATACCCTGCCTGTAAATGGGCTTCAAGCTGCGGCGCAAACTGCCGGGGCTCGCTGCCTAACAATTGCTTTTGCTGGGCCGGGGTGACAAGGCCCTGTGCCAAAAGCAGCTCGCGCATACGGTAAGCCCCTTCGGCATCGCCCGCTTGCTCCAGCAGTGGTTTTACATGGCGGCTGGCAAAGCCCAGCCCTTTTGCAAGCCAAAGCCAGTACAACCGCTCATCCATTGCGCCGCCCCCAAAGCTCCCACATCAGCACCGAGGCGGCCACTGCGGCATTCAGCGATTCCATTGCCTGCATCGGGATGCGCAACACGGCCCCGCAGGCGTCGATAACCGGCTGTGAAAGGCCATTGCCCTCGTTGCCGACCACCAGCACCAGCCCACCGCCGGGATACTGATACTCCATCAAATCGCTGGCACCGTACAGAGCTGCCGCAACCGTTGCCGTACCGGCTTTGCCAAGGCGCAAAAGCTGGCTGGGCAAATCTTCTACCCGAATGGCAGGCAGCCGAAACGCGGCCCCCATCGAGGCCCGCATCGCTTTTTGCCCCAGCGGGTCGGCACAGCCGGGTGTCAGCAGTACGCCGGAAAAGCCAAATGCCGCCGCACTGCGCAGCACCGCGCCCACATTGGCGGGGTCCTGCACCTCTTCCAGCGCAAGGTAATGCCCGTTTGGGTTGATTGCCGTTTCGTCGAACGAGGGCAAGCCAAACACGCCAAAAACGCCCTGCGGGCTTTTCATGCCCGAGAGCTTTTCGGCAACCGTCTGGTGGATCAACACCGTTTCAGCGGAAAGTGTAGCCAATTCTGGCCAGCGGGCAACGGCAGCATCGGTGAGATAGATTGTCTCACACACCAAGCCCGCCGCTGCGGCGTCGAGGCAAAGTTTAGTGCCCTCTGCCACAAACTGCCCCTGCTGCCTGCAAAATGAAGGCTTTGCAAGCAATTTTGCGGTGTATTTAACCCGTTCGTTATCACGGCTGGTAATGCGGTTTTCCACAGCGCTCACCCGCCTTTACATAACACATTTGTGACTTTATGGATGCAAATATAAACACACGCCCGTACGCAGTCCCTGCGCGCGGGCGTTGTTTGCAAATTATTTTGCAGCCTTTGCAGTTTCCACCAGCTTCGCGAAAGACGCAGAATCGTTAATCGCCATCTCGGAAAGCATCTTGCGGTTGAGGTCGATGCCAGCCTTTTTCAAGCCATTCATAAAGCTGGAATAATTCATCCCCTGTGCACGGCAGGCCGCGTTGATACGGGCAATCCACAGACGACGGAAATCGCGTTTTTTCGCCTTGCGGCCGACAAATGCATAGTTGCCGCTCTTCATGACCTGTTGTTTGGCCATCTTAAAGTGTTTGGATTTGCTGCCCCAGTAGCCCTTGGCGAGCTTCAGCGTTTTCTTTCTTCTCTTGCGGGTCATCATTGCGCCCTTAATACGAGCCATAATCTATTTCTCCTTTATTTCACGGTTTTCAGCGGGTGGCCTAGCCACCCGAAAAGGGTGCGCTACGCCTTATGCGTAGGGCAGCATCTTTTTGACGTTGGCCTCATTGGTCTCGTCAACATAGCCGGGTTTGCGCAGGCCGCGCATGCGCTTGGTGGTTTTTTTGGTCAGAATATGGCTACGAAACGCCTTACCGCGTTTAACTTTACCATTTTTGGTGAGGGCGAAACGCTTTTTCGCACCACTGTGAGTTTTGATCTTGGGCATATTACTTTTCCTCCTTGTTCTGGACCTTTTCTTTCAAGGGCACAAGATACATCTGCATGCTGCGCCCTTCGAGTTTCGGCTGTTTTTCAATCGCGGCAAACTCTTCCAGCAGTTCAGCAAACCGCCGCATTACCCCAAGACCGAGGCTGGTGTGCGCCATCTCGCGCCCACGGAAGCGAATGGAGACCTTGACCTTGTCACCGTCTTTCAAAAAGCGCTTGGCATGGCCCGCTTTGGTGTTGAAGTCGTTGGTATCGATGTTGAGAGACAGACGAATCTCTTTGATGTCGACAACGCGCTGGTTTTTCTTTGCTTCTTTTTCTTTTTTCTGCTGCTCAAAACGGTACTTGCCATAGTCCATGATCCGGCAAACCGGTGGGGCAGCTGTCGGCGCGATTTTGACAAGGTCGAGATTTTTTTCTGCCGCGAGGTTCATTGCATCCCGTGAGGACATAATCCCCAACTGTTCACCCTCTGCGCCAATCAGACGAATCTCTCTGTCACGAATCTGCTCGTTCAACTCAAGATCTCTCTTACCGCTAATTGTAAAACACCTCCAGTTTAATCATTGCAAATAAAAAGAGCGGGACGCGCAGCCCCACTCTGTTCAACAGACAAACGAACACGGGCTACAAATAGCCCTTGTTTTGCTCTATTGACCCGACACCCAAAGGGCACCAAGGTGAGTGCGCCACGCGCAGCTTCTTTACTGACCCATATAGTGTAACATGCCCTTTTTCAAAAGTCAAGCATTGGGGGCACCTTTTCGGCAGGTAAACCAATACCGGCAATCGGCCCTGCACACAAACCCGATTGCCGGCATTTTTACTTAATCTTCTTGCTCTACCGGCACCCAAAGCTCGCTTTGGTAATGCGGCGATGAGGGGTCGCCCTTGGGGTTGATTTCAATGTCCGGGCCGTTGCCCAGCCGGTACCCGCTGCTGGGCAGCCATTCGCTGTACACATGGCTCGTCAGCTTCTGTATAGCCTGCGGCAGCGCGCCTACGCAACTAAACACTGCATAGGTTGCCTTTGGCAGTAAAACCTCCTCCAGGCCAGGCTCTGCCGGGCTGTCACTGGGGGCTGCGACGTAATAATCAAACGCACTTTCCTCTTTGCCACGGCTGACACAAATACCAAGCAGCGGCGCGGGCAATGTGGGGTCCGGTTGTTTTCCCTCGCAAAGCGCAAGTAGCCGCGCAACACGCCCATCCCGGTGTACTTCGTTCCAGAATGCGGGGATCTCCCGCAGATTTTTGCCGTCCTCCACCGTGGTGGCCAGCCTTGCGCCCAATGCGCGAAATGCCTTTTGCTTGCGGATTTTGTACTCCATCTCAATCGCTCCTTTTACTGTGATGTGAAAGGAGATGGGCGGGTAGGCTTTACGTAGGGCCGTTTTGCTGCGTACCGCACTGGGCGGGCAGCCGTGTAGCCGCTGAAACGCACGGTTGAACGCCGTAGGCGAATCGTACCCGTATTTCAGCCCAATTTCCAGCACCGACAGGCTGCCGTTTTGTAATTCGTCCGCGGCGCAGGCAAGCCGCCGGTTGCGGATGTACTCCGACAGCGGCAGGCCCCCGGCCAGCAACGTGAAGATTTTTTGAAACTGATAGGCCGAACACCCGGTGATACGGGCGATGTCCTCAGTGCGGATCTCCCCTGCCAGATTTTCTTCAATGTACGCCAGCGCGGCGTTCATCATGCGTAACCATTCCACCCGCTTCCTCTCCTTTCTGAACCCAGTATAATGCAAAAAGAAGCGGGCTTCCTCGCATTGTGCTGCCCAAAAATGAGATGTGCCGCCGGCGTCAACCGGGCACCTGCCCCCACACACAGCGGTCCAGCCCCGCAAGGTCGGCGGCGGCCCCCACCGCAGTATAGCCGTTTTGGCGCAACAGGGCCTGCACCGCCGCGCGCTGGCTGGCGCCAATTTCAAACACCAGCCAGCCGCCCGCTGCCAGCAGCGGGCGGTAATGGGCAGTGATATACTCGTAAAAAAGCAACCCCTGATGCGGGGCTACCAGCGCCTGCTTTGGCTCAAACGCAAGCTCTGGCGCAAGGGCTTCATACTCCTGCTGTGTGACATATGGCGGGTTGGACACAATGCAGTCGTACCCGCCGGCTGGTTGACTTGCTTCAAACCCCAGCACATCGGCCTCCATCACCTGCGCCCTACCATTTGCATTTTTGCGGCAATACCCCAGTGCCTCAGGCGAAAGCTCTACCAGCGTCACACTGGCACCCGGCAGGTTTGCCGCAAGCGCAAGGCCAATGGCCCCGGTGCCGGCACACAAATCCAGCACACGGGGGGCCGGGGTGTCTTTTAACAGCGCAAGGGCCGCTTCCACCACTGTTTCGGTGTCCTGCCGGGGGATCAGTACCCCCTCACCCACCGCAAGCTCCAGCCCATAAAACGGCCAGCTGCCCAACAGATATTGCAACGGGTAGCGGGCACAGCGACGGCGACACAATTCGGCCAGCTGCTGCATCTGCGGCTCTGCCAACTGCTCGTTTGCCCCGTACTGCAAATGCCCTTTACCGGTGACATGGCGCAACAACAATTCCGCCTCAAAAGCGTCGTCCTCAATACCGGCCTCACGCAGCTGTGCGCGCAACTGCCGGTAAAATTGCCCGGCTACCAACGGTCGTCCTCACCCTGTTGAGGCAGCACCGCTTTCACCGAGGCAATGGCAACCTCCATCATCTCATCCTCCGGCTCGGCAGTGGTCAGCCGTTGCAGCCACAGGCCCGGTGCCGAAATAATACGCGCGGCAAGGTTATCGTGCCGGCCGGCAAATTTAATGGCCTCGTAGCTTAAGCCCATTACCAGTGGCAACAGCAACAGTTTCAGCCCCACGCGCCCCAAGGTAGAATGCCATGGCACAAAGCTGAACACCAAAATACTGATAACCAGCACCAACAGCAAAAAGCTGGTGCCGCAACGGGGGTGAAACCGGGTGTTTTTGCGCACATTGTCCACCGTCAACTCTTCGCCCGCTTCATAAGTAGAAATTGTTTTATGTTCGGCCCCATGGTAGCGAAACAGGCGGTGAATCTCTTGCATGCGCGAGATCAAAAACAGGTACAATACAAACAGCCCCAGCTTAATGACACCCTCCACAATGGCCTTTGCCCAGCCAAGTTGTACCACGCCATTCAGCAGGCCGGTGAGAAAGGTGGGCAAAATCATAAATAGCACAATGGCAAGCACGCCGCCCAGCAGGGCACTCACCGTCATCATGGCACTGGTGGCTTTTTCGCCAAAGTGCCGCTCTAAAAACAGGTCAAACTTACTTTTTTCCTGCTCTTTTTCTTCTTCGGTCATGCTGATCTCTGCGGAGCGCATCAGCGCGCGATAACCAATCAGCAGCGAATCAACAAAGGCAAATACCCCGCGCAAAAGTGGTATTTTAGCCACCGGGTTTGGCTTTACACTGGTCGTTTCAATTTGTATCTTGCCGGCAGGGTCGCGCACCGCCACCGCCATCTGGCTGGGGCCGCGCATCATCACACCTTCAATCAGGGCTTGCCCGCCAATTGAGGTTTTAAACAATTCTTTTGGGTTGCGTTTGCTCATGCGTTCTTCCTTTCAAGGGCAGTTTCATCAGCGGGCGGCAATGGGCGCGGCGCTGTCGTTTTTAACGGCAGGCTGACCCGCACCAATGTGCCGTGGCCGTAGTCACTTTCAATATCAAAACAGCCCCCATGGGCCGCTACGATCTCATCTACCACCGCAAGGCCAATGCCGCTGCCGCGTACCGCACCGCGGCCTTTGTAAAATTTGGTTTTAATGTGGGCAAGGTCCTCCGGGGCAATACCAGGGCCTTCGTCTTGAATTTCCACGACTGCCTGCCCCCCTTGTACGGCAAGTTTCACCGCAATGGTGCTGCCGCCAGGCGAATATTTTAGTGCATTATCGATCAGGTTTAAAAACACCTGCCGCAGCCGGTTTTTATCTGCCCACACCGGGCAGGGCAACTCCGGCTCGTCAAAGCTCAGTTTTACCCCCTCACCCTGTGCGCGCGGGCCCGCCATCAACAACGCGTCATCCACTTCAGCCCCAAGGTCCAGCAGTTCGGGGGCCAGTATCAGCCCGCCGTTTTGCATGCGAGAAAAATCCAGCAGTTCTTCGACCATTTGGTACAGGCGGTCGGTCTCGCTTAAAATGACCCGCACGCCTTTTTTATAATTTTCGCTCGTTGGGTCATCCACCCGCGCCAGTGTTTCCACCCACCCTTTAATAGAAGTAAGCGGGGTGCGCAGCTCGTGCGAAACCGACGATATAAACTCGTTTTTTAGCTGGTCTGTTTTTGAAAGTTCCTCCGCCATGTGGTTGATGGTGTCACACAAACGGCCCAGCTCGTCATCGTACACATTATCGATGCGGGCACCAAAATCACCACCCGCAATTTTCGTGGCGGCCTGCTCTACCTTGCTGACCGGCAGCACGATAGAGCGGATAAAATACGTACCCGAATAAATAGTGAACAACAAAATCACCAGCACCACCGCCGCCGAAATCGCAATCAACATCGTAATTTGGTTGTCGATGCGCGAAAGGCCGGTGACAAAACGCACCGCCATAATGCCGCCTGCGGGCTTTGGCACCAAATAAGTCACCGCCATGATGTGCTCGCCGGTGCTATCAGTACCCACAAACTCACCAATGCCATCGGTGCTTTTTTTGGCTTTATTAAAGTCGTCCAGTGTCTCAATATAATCCGGCACAAAACCGCTGGAGGTTGAAACCACCTTGCCCGCGGTGTTGATGAGCATAAACTCAAACTTGTCTTTTTCTGAAAAATCCTCTGCCATGCGCCGCAGTGTGGCACTGCGCTCTGCATCCTCTGCGCCGGAAAGTGCCGAAAGCTGGCCCGCCACGGTGTTGACCCGTGTCATCACCGCCGCGCGGGCACTGGAGTAATAATAGGTATTAAAATAAAAAATTAAAACGCCCTCAACCGCCAATAGCACCAAGATGGTAAGCAGCAGGCTGCCGCGCACCCAGCGGCGGGTAATGGTACTTTTGCGTTTTTTCTTTGCCTCCATGCCCGCGCCCCCTTTCGTATCTGCTGCCGGCGGGCCGGCCTGCGTCAGGGTTTCCAGCGGTAACCATAACCCCACACCGTTGCAATGTGTGCCGGGTTGCTGGGTTCGTCCTCAATTTTCATGCGCAGGCGCCGGATGTTCACATCAACAATTTTGACATCGCCGTAGTAGTTTTCACCCCAAACGCCCTCTAAAATTTTATCACGTACTAGTGCGACACCGGGGTTTTGGAAGAAGAGTTCCATAATTTGAAACTCCACCTGCGTCAGGTCGATTGGCTGGCCGTTTTTGTACAGAACACGGCTTTTTTGGTCCAGCACAAACTGGCCGGAAACGAGCCGGCTTTCGCCCTGCTGTTCCGTTGCCTGCCGTGTGACACGGCGGCACAAGGCCTCTACCCTTGCCAACAGTTCTGTTACGCTGAACGGCTTTGTAATATAGTCGTCCGCACCGATGGAAAGGCCGTTGATCTTGTCCTTTTCCTGCGTTTTTGCCGACAGAATAATAATGCCAAGCTCTGCCGAATCGCGCCGGATGGTCTCGCACAGCGAAAACCCGTTCATGCCGGGCAGCATCACGTCTAACAGCGCAACGTCAAACCCGTCTTTCTCTTCGCCCAAAAGGCCCAGCGCACGCTCGGCACTGGCCGCCTCGGCAACCTCGTACCCCGCCATGCGCAGGTTCAGTGCGATCACTTCGCGGATCGCGTCTTCGTCTTCCACGACCAAAATTTTTCGCATGCTTTTCCCTCCAAACAGTTGTCCCGCCTGGTTTCTTTTTTGCGCGGCGCTTGCCGCGATGATTGGCCGTGCTTAACTTAGCACGGTCACTTTGCCTAAAATATCTGCGGTATCAATGCCAGTGCCCTCGCGGATGCGCACAAACACACGGTAACGCCCCACCGCCGCGACCTGAGTGTATTCCTCTGCCGTGCCAAGGCGTACCCCGCCTGAAAGCGTTTCGTCCGGCCCCAATATCTGCACCACCAGCAAGGTCTCGCCGCTGGCGGTATCGGTCAAATACCAGTTCCGGGTGCCCATACGCTCTACCGTGACACGGTTTTTCCAGCTGATGGGCAGTTGCATGTAATAGCCATAGCTCAAATCGGCAAGGCCAAAGGCTTTTTCGTTCGTCGGCTTTTCCTCTACTGGGGTCGCTGTGGGGGTAGGGGCCGGGGTTGGCTGTGCCGGCGATGACGAGCCACCGTGGGCTGCACTGCTGCCGGTCGTGGCAGAACCACTGTTTCCCCCACCACCTACTGAACTGCTTTGCGGCAACACCGGCAGCACCGACTGGATGCGCTGGCCCGGCAACACCGCCTCTTTTTCAAAGTTGTTTTCAAAGGTATCAATCGATGCAAAATCGTAATAGCTTAGCCACAGCATGCGCTGTTCGGTAGAAAACGCCGACACGTTGCCCAGCACCACCGGTATTTCCATTGCGCCATCTTCGTCAATATCGCGGCTGCGCAGGTTGGTCACCGCGCGGGTGGACAGGTTGGGGATGCTGACCCCAAGCCGCGTACTGTGGGTCAAAAGGCGCTGGGCCTTGCCATCAAAGTACAGCTCTTCACTGGCCAGGGTACCACCGGAGGTATATCCATCCACCACCAAACTGTACCTCCCCCCCGACTGGCTGGTGTAGATGCCAAAGCAGCTTTGCAACAGGCTATCCAGCGAAAGGGTGGCAATCGGCTGTAACTGGCCGCTTTGCACCGATAACAGCGACGCCTGCATCGGCCCCGGCTGTGTTGCCGGCGACAGCACAATTAAGTCGTCAATGCCAGTGCCGGTGAAATCTGCCAGCGCGTACTCGGAATAGCTGCGTTCATCTACCTTTTGTATGGTGTTCTGCTCTTTTAAATAGGTATAAACGCCCATAAATTTGTCGCTGAGGTTCGTGCTGGTGTACCCCACAATTAACGTAGGTGCGCCCTCGCCGTACATCGAGCTGAAATTGACCGACTCCACCTCGGTGCCAAGGCCCTCTTCATCCCACAGCACCGACCACTTGTTACCGGTTTGCCCCAGCAGGGCAATACGCACGTTTTTAGTTTTGGCTTCGCTGTTGTCATCACCGTAAAAAACAACGGCCTCCTCTACCCCGTCGCCGTTGAGGTCTTTAAACACGAACGGGGATAAAAAGTCGCCTTTGCGCGGGTATTTTAGCTTAGCACTGCCGCCGATATAGCGGTTGAGTTCTTCGACGACATGCGACTGGCTTTGGCTGAGTTTGGGCGCCTCAAGCAATTCTTCTACATTGCCGATTTTCCCCGAGCAGCCACATAACAGCAAAAGCAACACCGCCGGCAGCAAAAGCAGCAGACAGTTCTTTTTCACTCGGCCGCATCCCCTTTCTGTTTGGGCGCGCTGCCCCACGGGTACTGCGCTTATTTTAGCACATCACCACAGCCGAAACAAGGCTGCCTGGGCCTTGCCTTAAAAGGTAAAAACGGGCCAGCCCTATGCGACACCAAAGGCGGACAAAAAAGGGCTTGCCGGTACCCTAAGGCTGAAAAAAGTCATAATTAGTTATTTATTATATCAGTTAACCATGTGCAAATGTTGTACAAGTTGTTAAAAAATGAGTAAAAAATGACCAAAAAAAAGCTTTTTACTTGCATGCAAAATAGTGCAGTGCTATACTATGCTTTGGCCAGAACCCTGTTAATATCAGCCTTTTGGCCATTTTTCGTTAAAATACAGGGGAGGTATTTCCTAAATGAAACTGTTGGTTTTGATTTTAAATCGAACCGAAAGCCTTGAGCCGATTTTGGAAAAGCTTGAGCGTGCGGGGATTCGTGGCGCCACGATTTTGTCTAGCCGTGGTATGGTAATGGCGCTCGAAAATTACGTGGACGGTAGCCTGCTGGGCTCTTTGCGCGCGGTGTTAGACCCGGGCCGTGAAGAGAACAAAACGGTGCTTGCCGTATTACCGGACGAAAAAGTGACTGTTGCCATGGATGCGATTGAAAGCGTAGTAGGCAGCCTTGAAAAACCGAATACTGGTATCGTGTTCACTTTACCGGTCGATTTTTTGAAAGGGGCTCAGTATTGAACCCCCGCTTTGCGGCGCATTCAAATTCATTTAAAGGCGGCAAACTACAATGCAATTAAACTTACTTTTTTACCTTGCGGTTTTTCTTTTTACCGGCGCAGCTTTTTCAAAGCTGATTCGGCTGGTACACCTACCGGATGTAACAGGTTACCTGATTGGCGGCCTGATTGTCGGGCCTGCCGTGTTGGGCCTTGTGCCCGGCGGTGTGATGGATGAACTTACGCTGATTTCCGACATGGCACTTGGCTTTATCGCTTTTTCCATCGGCGGCGAATTTAAGCTGAGTTATTTCAAACGCGTGGGTGTTGTACCAATCGTTATTGCCTTTTTTGAAAGTGTCATCGCAGTAGTCTTTGTGGTGCTTGGCCTGCTTGCCATTGGCCAGCCTTTACCGTTTGCTCTGGTGCTGGGTGCCATTGCCGCGGCAACTGCCCCGGCAGCCACTATCATGGTTATTAAGCAATACAAGGCCAAAGGCCCGGTAACCGAAACACTGCTTAGCGTGGTCGCGCTGGACGATGCCGTGGCGCTGATTGCGTTTGGCCTTGCGGTTGCAGTGGCAAAGTCGCTCACCAGCACCGAGGCAGTTTCGTTGGTTTCGGCCATTGTCGAGCCGGTGGTCGAAGTGCTGCTTAGCGTGGGCGGTGGCCTTGTGGTGGGTGCGGTTTATACCTATCTTCTGCGTTTTTTCAAAACAACCGCAAACCGGCTTGCGCTGACCATTGGCGTGGTGTTTATCACCAGTTCGGTGGCAAGCGCACTCAACCTTTCCGGCCTTTTAACCTGCATGTCGGTGGGCGCCGCATTTGCCAACTTTTCAAAAAACAGCGAAGATGTGTTTGAACTGACCGAGCGCATTACCCCCCCTATTTTCATGCTGTTCTTCGTGTTCAGCGGTGCCGACCTTGATATCTCCATTTTGCCGTCCATCGGCATCATTGGTATCGTCTACATCCTGCTGCGCCCGCTGGGCAAGTTTTGCGGTGCGTGGCTGGGCGGCAAGCTGACCAAAGCACCGGATGTTGTGTGCAAATACCTTGGCCCGGCGTTGCTGCCACAGGCCGGTGTGGCCATTGGCCTTACCTTTGTGGCACAGCAGGTTGTACCAGAGTATGCCAGCATCATCCGTGCGGTCATTTTGTCCGGCACGCTAATTTACGAACTGCTTGGCCCGGTGATTACGAAGCTCACCCTTACCGGTGCAGGCGAGATCGTTAAAAAACAATAACCCCCGTTTTGCGGCTACGCCCCGGCCTTGTGCCGGGGCGTTTTGTGTGTTATAGCCGTTGACATTTCGCCCGCAATTTGTTACACTAAAATGCGTTTCAGCCACTTTGTTACTGATTGGTCTCAAAGTGGGTGCTACCGATATGCGGGCGTGGCGGAATGGCAGACGCGCTGGTCTTAGGAGCCAGTACTTCGGTGTAAGGGTTCAAGTCCCTTCGCCCGCACCAAAATTCGTTCACAAAAAAGATGTCCTGCGGTTTATTACCGCAGGACATCAAACTTTTTTGGCGTTATTTCGTCTGTTTTTACTTGTTAAAATAAACTTCCTTTATTCGGTAATTTCAGCGCTGCTTGCATTACTGAATAAACAGCATGCATCCGCTTTGCACCGCTTTATTCTGCGGTAAAGCAGGTTGCGGCTATTGGGTCACTGCTAAACTATCTTTAAAAAATGAAATAACTTGTTCAACTCTTGCCCGTATCTCATCATCGGTCATGGAGGCATTCACTAATTTATCAAGATTATTAAAATATAACTCAATGACTAAATGGACAAAGGCTTGGTCATATTTAGGGTTTATCTGACCTGCTTCTATTGCTGCGTCAATCATCTCACCCAACAAATCATTCGTCAGTTCAGGGAATTCTTTTTTTACCTTATTTTTTATCCCATCTTCTTCCGCTAGGTATATGCGCCAGAACGCGTAAAATCGAGCATCGTGTCTGGCGTACTCCATGCTACTAAGTACAATGGTGTGAAGCTGGTTAAAAAAGTGATACGTCGGTTTCTGCGCCAGCAGTTTTTTTGAAAGGAATTCCATCTTGTCTTTTCCGACACGCTCCATCATGCACAGATAAAGATCCAATTTATCATAAAACTTTAAGTAGAAACTTCCCTTATTCATCTTTGCATCACGCAAAATCGCGTTAATGGACACATCATTAAACGGCGTTTTTGAAAACGAATCTAATGCCGCATTATAAAGCCCATCTCGCTTGAAGAGTGGGTTAACGCCGCCGCTCTCAACATACTTTCGAAAACAAGCCATCTTAATCTTCCTCCATTGTTTTGCGGTGCTATACTTAAATGTAAAGTAGCCGTTCTGCATTTTTATAAAGAATGTTGTCTCTGGCTGTCTCATCACCCTGCGTTGCAAGTAAAACGCGTGATAACGTTAGGGCTTGCGGTAGTGCAGGCCAGTCCGTACCAAAAAGCAACCTATCCGAACCAACCTCATCGATGAGATATTTTATGCTTTCCGCAGATTGCGCTGAAATCTCGGCATAAGTGGCAGGATACTGTTTCAGATATTCGGCTACCAGTTTGTATTCGCCAATCCCGCTGTGGCCGAAAACAAACGTAAAATCAGGCGGCAGTTGCGCCAGTAAATCACCATATAACTCTGTGCGGGTGCAGCGTAACAGACGCTTCATCGGCTTAGCTACATCGGGGTCATCCTCTTGAACATTTGACCCGGTATGAAACAGAACGGGTAGTTTTGCCTCGTAGCATTCTTGCATCAGTGCCACAAGCGAGCCAATACCGCGATTTAATTCCATATCTGGAATTTTGAGTTTAAACCCTTTTGCCCCCATATCTTTGTATTTTTGGACTTTGCCCTGACGTTCAGGGTCGTTAGGGTGCACAGAGCAAAAGGCAATCAGGCGATTTGGATAACGCGCGGCTGCCTGCAGCGCCGCAAGTGAACGATCGTCTTTCGCACTGCTTATTGGTAGAATCACGGCCTTTTGTATATGATTTGCATCCATGGTCTCAAAGCAATTATCAAAAGTTCCAGCGTCCACCATATCGTTTAGTATTTTGAGGCCATGTGCACTAAACTTGAATATGCCTGTAATTCCTTTATAGGGTTTGTGTAACCTGTTTGTCCAGTATGGCTGGCTTAAATCCATTTGTTCAACAGGCGGCAGAGTGGGATATGTAGACTTTTTGCCTTTGCAAGCCGGGTCTTTGCTTTTCCCCGCAAACAGGTTTGACAGATGTGTGTGGAAATCAATAATTTTTAATTCGCTGGGAGGTTCAATCACAAGTTGGCCCTGTTCATTCAGGCGCAGATACTTTTCGGTCTGAACGAGTTCCTGATACGACTTATACATACAAACACATCCAATAGCTTATTTTGACCAAGTTATTCACCACTTGAGCCGACTATTTGACTACTTGGTCAATTTTATTGTACTATAACTATACCAATCAGTCAAATATTCTTTCGTTTTAATTAAAATGCATAATTAACTTATACAAATTAAGTAGTGGCTCAGTTGGGTTCTTCCTCCCCGGCAACTAGAACGCATAGGTTAGAATTCAAACTAAGGTATGTGCTTTTTTCTCAATATCAGCTTTACCCATCAATATTTTTATTAAAAAATTTGTAAAAGGAGCAATAAACCCATGAACACTAAAATCAAAGAATTGATCGACGCCGCCGATAAGGCAATCAAAGAGGAACGCTTTGACGATTTAGTAGAGTTTTACACCGAGGATGCCGTACTGGTTGTAAAGCCCGGTTTAGAAGTGCGCGGGAAAGAAGCTATTAAGCAGGCTTTTATTAAAATTGCCGCATACTTTAAAAATAGTGTCGTGCCCATAGAGGGTAAAATGCTGATGGTTGAGGCAGGCGACACGGTTTTGGTACTTTCTCAAACCCTGCTGGAGTCTGAGAACAAAAGCGAATCAGAATTCAGCATGGACCGGCGCGCCACTTATATTTACCGAAATGTTGGCGGCAAATGGCTGTGCGCGATTGATAATTCTTATGGCACTTCTCTGCTTGACTGAAAATTGCAGGGCTAAAAGAGCGACCTTTGGTCGTTAAGCCAACAAACCTTTTTAGCTTCTTCGCGCCATATAGTATTTAAAGAATCCATGGGGAAGCTTTCCGCTTCCCCATGGATTCTTTAAACTGCACCGCTTTACCCAACACTGACAAAGCGCCCTTACCCATTTTCACCTTTGTCCTTTGCAGGGCATCTTATTTTATATACTCCGCCTCAATCTCCACTTCCCCCACAAAGTGGTCGTACACCACTACCACATAGCTGCCGCCAGTGGTAAGGTTTACCGTTGTTCCAAAGGTGCCGTTTTCATTCGGGGTCAGTTGCGTTGTGTCCTTGCCGGTTTTAATTTGAACGGCCACAGTACCGCTTTGCGTTTTTAGCGTGCCGGATACCTTTAACTGCCGCCGGCGAATCGCCCCGCCGCCAAACAGCACCTCTTGCCCGGTTTTATCCTCACATTCGGCACGGTAGGTGCCGGTATCATCGTCGCTGCCGGTTTGCCGCTGCCCGGCCAGCTTTGCGTCTTTGGTCAGCGGGGTTTCGCCAAGTTCGCCCACCCATTCTTCTACCTGCGCAACCACGCCTTTTGGGGGGTCGTTTTCAAATTTCCATTCGGTATAAAGGTGCAGCAGTACAAACAGCAACACCACAAGCACCAGTACAGATTGTTTTTTCATGGTTTCCCTTTCCCTGTGTGTCCCCCGGCAGGCGCATATTAAAGGCAGCGGCGGTTAGTCTGCCGCTGCTTTGCTTTGCCCCGCCAGTATGATTACCGCCAGCATGCCGCAGGCAAGCAGGCTGATGCAGCTAAGGGCAAACTGGCCCGGCGTGGAGCCGTAATAGCCCGAAAGCCCAAAAACCGCCGTCATGGGGTAAATGGCCCTGAGAGTGTTCGACATACTGGTAAACATGCCGGTAAACGAGTACAGCTCGGTAAATACCAGCGCAAGCCAGTACCCGTTTTTGTTGCGTGATACCAGCGCTATGATGGGCGAAATGGCAAAAAACACGGCCACCCCGTCGATTAAGTACGCCTTTAAAAAGCCCAACACCATACCCGCCGGCAGCGCCGGGGCATGCAGCGCCGCTTCTGCCGCAAAGGCCAAAACAAAAAGCAACAGGTACAGCAAAACGCAAATCACAAACGCAAGAATCATTTTGGCCACGGTCAATTTGGCTTCGTTGATGGGGATCAGCCGCAAGGTTTTCAGCGTGTCGTCCTGCTGTTCGCGGCAAATCATATAACTGCCCAAAAGGGCAATGACCGCGGGCAACGCCAGCATGGTTGCCCATGGCTGCAACACCGACAAAAACCAGCCCGGTTTGTCGATATACCGTGCGCCCTCATACACCTGCTGCCCACCGATTAGCACAATGGCCGCCAGCAGCACGGTTGCAAAAAAAGCAACCCACACCATGTTAGAACGGCGCAGCTTTTGGCGCTCAGCCCAAAGTAATGTTCGCATCATTGCCACCTACTTTCTTTTCAGCCCTGCGTCTGCGACCCATACAGAAGCAACGCCCCAAACACCGATGCAAAGAAACGCAAGCGACAGGTTGGGTGCCCCTGTAAAAGCAAGGCCCGGGATATCGTTGTTGCGCATGACAATGGCCGCCATGCTGGAAAGCGGGTGCAAATACATGTTGAACGACATTAAAAAGAAGCTGAGAAACGCATA
>JAQVCK010000192.1 GCA_028689835.1 Pygmaiobacter sp.
AAAATGCTATACTGAACTAAAATCTTTTCATTTTAAAACCACAGGAGGGATTACCAATGGAATCTAGCGTAAAACATTTCTGGAACGAGATGACGGAGCGTGCTTCGGCCGTGGCGGAGGGCGCAAAAGACGCAGTGAACGATGCGGGCCGGTATGTGGGAGAGAAGAAAAATTCTGCCATGCTGTACATCGACCTTGCACGGCTTAAAAATGACTGTGAGGAGATCTACAGCGAAATTGGCCGCACCTTTTACCGCATGAACTCGGGCCGCTGGCCCAAAGAGGGCGAAACGGCAGAACACCGTATTGAGGGGCTGCTGGCAGAGGTGGACGTGAAAGAGATGCAGATCCGCGCGATTAACTCGAAGTTGTTTGAGCTTTCGGGTAAAACCACTTGCCCTGCCTGCGGCAAAAGCTGCCAGGGGGACGCGGTTTTTTGCCCCGCCTGCGGTACAAAACTGGCAAAATAATCGCCTTGCGTAAAAAAACTTAAAATTTGCTTCGAAGGGAGCCATGCCCCTTATGTGGGACATTTCAATTTTTGGGTACAGCCTGTACGAGTTGTTCTGGTTTTTTACCATTTATTCGGTGCTGGGCTGGTGCAGTGAAGTAATTTTCTGCACCGTTAATACCGGGCAGCTGGTCAACCGTGGCTTTTTAAACGGCCCGGTTTGCCCAATTTACGGGTTTGGCATGCTGATTGTGCTGTGCGTGCTGGGGCCGGTGCAAGATCACCTGACATTGCTTTTTGTGGGTGGCGCACTGCTGACCAGCGCGTTGGAGCTGGGTGCCGGGTATGCGCTGAAAAAGCTGTTTCACACCCAGTGGTGGGACTATAGCGACAAGCCGTTCAACCTAGGCGGGTATATTTGCCTGTCGTTTTCGCTGCTGTGGGGCCTGTTGATTGTGATGGTGATGAAGGTGATTCACCCCCCCATCGCGCAGTTGGTGGCGATGGTGCCGCGCATGATTGGTGAAATTGTGGCAATCCCGGTGTTTTTGATTTTCGTTGCCGACCTTGCGGTGACGGTGCGCACGGTGGCAAAGCTGAACCGCGATTTGGGTGAGCTGGAAAAGGTGACCGACACGCTGCACCATGTGTCGGACGCGCTTTCGACGGCATTGGGCGAAAAATCGTTGGAGGCCGCCGCCGCGGTGGGCGATGCCGGGCAGCGTCTGGGTGAAAAGCTGGGCGAGACCCGCACGGTGTTGACCGAAAAAGGGCAGGAATTTACCGAAAAGCTGGATGAGACCCGCACCGCGCTGACCGAAAAGGGGCAGGAGTTCACCGAAAAGCTGGATGGCACCCGTGCTGCTATTTCGGCGGCGACCAGCAAAGAAGAAATGCAAAAACGGTATACCGAGCTGCAAAAGCGGTATACCGAGCTGATGGCGCGGCCTGGCCGTGCGCGCCGCCGGTTGTTCTCTGCTTTCCCCGACATGAAAAACCCGTTGCACAGCAATGTATTGGAAGAATTGAAAGAAAAGTACCGCCGCAAATAAGAACCCCGCATACCATCGCATACAAAAAGGAGAATAAAACATGGAGTATACGGTAAGTAAAGAATCCGCCGCGCATTTTGCCGCGCTGACCGACCTTGAAAAGGTGCAAAAAGCACTTGCCTTTTTAAAGGCAGACCATGAGCGTTGCGTGCGTGAGCAGGTGGAGATCACAAAAATCCCTGCCCCGACCTTTCACGAGGAGCGCCGTGCCGCTTATATGGCACAGCAGTTTGAGGCACTGGGCCTCACCGAGGTGCACACCGACGAAGTGGGCAATATCACCGGTGTGCGCAAGGGCACCGCGGGCGACGGGCGACGCATTGTGATTGACGGCCACATGGACACTGTATACGCCGAGGATACGAAGTTGGAGCCCACCTTTGACGGCGAGTTCATCCATTGCCCCGGCATTGTGGATGACACCCGCGCATTGGCGGCCATGCTGTCGATTTTGCGCGCGCTGAACGACGCTGGCGTGCAGACCGAAGCCGACCTTGTATTTTTGGGTACTGTGCGCGAAGAGGGTGTGGGCGCCTTTGGCGGTGCGCGTGCCTTTTTTGAAGCGCACCCCGACATCACCGCCAGTGTGCATATGGACGGCTGCGGTGCCGCGGGCATCATTTACCAGTCCACCGGCATCAAGACGATTGGCGTGACCTTCCACGGCATTGGCGGGCATGCCTACCTTGCGTTTGGCGACATGGCAAACCCGCTGCACGCGGCGGCGCGCGCCGTTGCAAAAATTGCGGATTTGCAGGTACCGGCCAGCCCCAAGACCACATTTTGCGTGTCGAACTTCCACGCGGGCAGCGATGCCGCTATCCATGCCATTGTGCCCGAAGCGACCATCAAAATCAATTATCGCTCTAACGGGCAAACAGAACTGGTAGAGCTGGATAAAGAGGTGTTCCGCTGCATTGAGGAAGCCTGTGCAGAGGAGAGCGCCCGCTGGGGGAAAGACACCATTACCTATACGGTAGAGACTTACTTTGATGTGCGTGCCGGTGCGCTGGATGACCACGCGCCATTGGTGGAAGCTGCGTGGAGCGCCGCCGCATCGCTGGGCAACCAGCCGTTTTTGGTGGAGGGCGGGCCGACCAATGCGTCGATCCCCATCGGTATGGGCATCCCCGCCGTGTGCATTGGCGATGACGAGGTGAACGTGTATGCCCACAATGCCGCCAAAGAGCGTTTCCCGGTGAAGAACACCTGGCAGATGCCGCAGATGACGTTGCTGGTGGTACTTTCTGCCGCCGGGGTCGCGGGCGGCCCGGGCACCGTGCTGCAATAATTGCCAGCGGCACAACACAAAAAGGCCGCAGGGCTGCGGTGCTTTGTGTAAAGTATACTGTGAATGATTTGCCGTGGGGAGTACGCTCCCCGCGGTTTTTTTGCGGTCTGCCCGCCCCAGCTGCCGGCTTATCATAAAAGCACCCCGGCGGGCCTTTTTTAAGGGCCCGCCGGGGTGTTGTACTTTATGTGCAAGGTTCGTTTTATGGTTGTGCCGGGGCGTCTTCGCCCACCCAGCGCGGTGCGGTGCACCACACCGCCGCCCCCTGTGCAAGGCTTTGGGGCACGTTTAAAATGCGCTGGTTTTGGCTGCCGCGAAAGAGTAGCGACAAGCTGCGCTGTGCCAGCACAAACGGGCCGTCAATCAGCACGTCCAGCGCGTTTAGCAGCGCGCGGGTGTCGGGGTCGGTTTTGGCCATTTCCAGCAGTTGTTCCAGCGTGTAACCGGTGTAAGATGCCACCTCGTACCCCGCATCTTTTAACAGCGTGGCAAGCCGGGCAAACTCGGCTGCCTGCGCAAACGGTTCGCCGCCCGAAAAGGTGACCCCCCTGGCCAGCGGGTTGCGCTGGATTTGGGCAAACAGCGCTTCGGCGCTCATCATGGTGCCGCCCTCAAAGGCCCAGGTCTCCGGGTTGTGGCAGCCCTTGCAGTGGTGGGGGCAGCCCTGGCCGAAAACCGTCACCCGGATGCCCGGCCCGTCCACGATTGAATCGTTCGCAATGCCTGCAACGCGAATCATTTTGCAAGCCCGTGTTTGACGCGGTCGCGCTCTTCGGCGCGCTTTGCGTCGTTCCATTTGTCCATGGTGCCCACAAGGTACCCGGTAATGCGGCGAATGCGCTCGAAGCCGATATCTTTACCAACAGTTTTGTTTTCATTGATCGACATAATAAAACACTCCTTTTTTAGCGGTAGGTAAGTGAATGAGAAAAGCAAGCGCGGCGCTTATTCGCAGCCGCAGAAATGGGGCACGCCCGGGTATTTTTTGCGCAGCTGGTCCAGCTTTTCGGCGCTGACCTCTTCGCCCTCGCGCCGCCCGCAGCGGGGGCACACGTCGCCAATGACGCCCACATAGCCGCACACCGGGTCGCGGTCTACCGGGTGGTTGATTGAGCCATAGCCCACGCCCGCGTCGTGCATGCAGCGCACGACCGACTCAAACGCCTCGACGTTGTTTGCGGTGTCGCCGTCCAGCTCGACATAGGTGATGTGCCCGGCGTTGGTGAACGCGTGGTACGGGGCCTCGAGGTTGATTTTGTCGTAGGCCGAAATGGGGTACCACACCGGGATGTGGAAGCTGTTGGTGTAGTATTCGCGGTCGGTGACGCCGGGGATGCTGCCGTACCGCTTTTGGTCCATGCGCACAAAGCGGCCAGAAAGCCCCTCTGCCGGGGTGCCCAACAGCGAAAAGTTCATCTGGTACTGCTTGCTTTTGGCGTCGCAAAAAGCGCGCATATGCCCGATGATGGCAAGGCCCTTTTGCTGCATTTCGGCGCTTTCGCCGTGGTGGTGGCCGTACAGTGCGGTCAGCGTTTCGGCAAGGCCGATGAAGCCGATGGACAGTGTGCCGTGCTTGAGCACCTCGCGCACCTCGTCGTTCGGGCCCAGCTTTTCGCTGTCCAGCCAAACGCCCTG
>JAQVCK010000022.1 GCA_028689835.1 Pygmaiobacter sp.
CATGAGTTTTTCTTCTCGGCTGTGAAATGTATATTCTTTGCGCATTGCTTTCACCTCAATACTCAGTATACAACAAAAGATAGGAGACACGGTTTTTCGTGTCTCCTATCTTTATACCATTTCACCTAATTGCCCTGCTGGTGTTTTCACTGGTCAGTATCGGTAAAATTTATAGTGTCTACGCCGAAAACTCCCTGTTTGCCCGCGGATACAGCATGCAACAGAGCGTGCAGATGAAGCAGCTTTATTGGGGCCTTTACGATGACTTTTCGGGCAAAATTACAACGGATAAAATAGAACAACTACTAACCATTTACCGCCCCATGGAAGCAAAAGTGGCGGATTTAACTGCAAGCACAAGAATCGACGACCCCGATACGTTTACCGGTAACGTATATACCGATTATCATTTCTTCCGCCGCTGTTTTGTGTTGCCAATGGAGTATGGCTATCTATATCAAAGCTATGCCGGCAAAGTCGTTTTGGCAGCAAAAGAGAATATCAGCTTTTACAATTCAGTCAATAACCAGTATGAAAGCCGCAAAAATGCTACAATTGCAGAGTGCTTTAGTGGGCGAAAGGTGGATACCTTTGCGTTCACAGAAATGTATCAATATTATCTCAACTACGATTTTTCTTCTTTCTTGGCGCTTCTGCTTTGTGTATACGGTTTAGTAGGCGTATTTGTATCAGAAAAACAGACAGAAATGGATGCGTTACTGCTGACAACAAAATATGGCGGTGCAAAAACAGTTGCGGCAAAGCTGGTGTCATCTGCACTTTTTGTAATCGCTATCTGTACCTGGTTTTGGCTGCTTGATTTTTTTGCCTTTTCTGCTGTGTTTAGTTCGTTTAAGGGGGCTTTAGCTCCGCTGTACGCGGTTAAAAATTTTGCAAACACTCCCTTAAACCTGTCACTTGGGCAATATGCATTTCGCTCTAGTGTCGTTAAAACCGTGGGGATGCTGGTGCTTGGGGCCGGCGTTTTATTGTTATCCAGTTCGTTTAAAAATGCTTTATTCCCATTTGTAATCAGTTTAGCGGGCGTTTTTGGCTTAATCCTTTGGCAGGGGGCGTTTATGAATTCTGGACATTTGTGGCCAAAGGTGACAAACCCGTTTGTGTTGATGGTAAACCGAGAGCTTTTTCGCAAAGCAGAATTTGTAAACTTGTTTGGTTTGCCGGTGCCAAGCTATCTTGCAGCGCTACTGATGGCGATACTTTGGGCAGGCACTTTTATGGGCCTGCTTGTAGTGACGATGCGAAAGAGTGAGGTGACGGGGAAAGGGGGGAGGAGTAATGTGGGTTGAATGCAAAAAGATGTTTTGGCATCAAAAAGGGCTGTTGGTAGTGCTTTGCTATGTGGTTTTAAGTTTTTTAGCGCTTGTGATCTTTGATGTGCCCAAGAATGGGGAAATAGAGCAAAACAAAGAGGCGTACCAGTACTATTTACAACAGGTAGAAGGCAGGTGCACCAGTGAAACAGAGGCATTTTTGGCAAAAGAGGCGGGGCGCATTGCACAGGCAAACAGCGAACTGCAAAGGCTTTATGACGATTATTATGATGGGAAACTGGCCGAGAGAGAATTCTCTACCAAGGTTGCTGCGGATGAAAAGGCTGTGCGTTACCAAAAGGGCTTTGAGCTTTTGTATCAGCAATATAGCGGTATTCGCGAAAACACCGAAAACCGTTGGTTCCTTTCTACCAATGGCTGGGATGGCTTGCTTGCCCACGACAGCCTTGACTTGCCCTTTGTGTTGCTTTTACTGCTGCTAATCACCCCAGTTTTTTGCCAAGAATACGAAAGCAAAATGGATGATTTGGTTAAGACGGAGCCTAAGGGCGGGCGGCACAGCGCCAAATGCAAACTGGCACTTGCCCTGCTTGTGGTCGGTGCCCTTTGTTTACTGAACAGTGGTTTGCAGGTAGTGTTTTACGAATGGAAGTACGGTCTGCCACATGGTGATTACCCGCTACAAAGCCTGCCGTATTTTGCGGCATCTACAAGAAGGGCGACGCTGTCCGGCGCATTTTTTGAAATATCTGCGGGCAAGTTGCTTGGTAGCGTATACTTTACTGTGTTGATTTTAGCTGTTAGTGCACGTGTAAAAAAATATGCACTAACACTGTTTACCGGCACGGCGGTGCTTTTGTTGCCCCAATATGCGTTTGCAAGGCCATCCACAAAATATTTTTTGCCAGGGCCGCTTGGGTTAATGGTTTCTACGGGCTTTTTGAGGGGGAATGAATACCAGTACGATGCCGTGACGCAAGAAAAGTCGCTGTTGTTCAGGGAAATTGGCAGCAGCGCAAGATGGCTCATTTTAGGCGCTAATTTGTGTTTACTGGTGCTGATGGTTGCCCTCATCCTGAAAAAGCATACCAATGTGTGGCATAAAGGTGGTTTTTGCAGTGCAAAAAGGGCCACGTGTTTGCTGGCGCTATTTACCGCGGCGTTAATATGCTCTGGTTGTTCAGCACAAAAGGGTGCGCCTCAGCAGGTATTATTTAATTTAGAACAACGTATGTCTTATGAAAATGACCAATACCGATTTTTTGTGGAAACCCCCAATACCGACGAAGCTATATGGATGATGGAAAGCAAAACAACGGGGCAGACGCAACGGGCTATTCGCAACCCCATGCAGGACAATGTAAAGGTCGCGAAGACCATGTGCGGGCAAGGGCCGTATATTTATTATTTGCAAATTGAATCCATTCAAACGGGGTTTCTGGCTGTTTCAGAGCACCTTTCCATCATCGAAGTGGATACGCACGATTTTTCACAAAGAGTCGTGCTTGAACGCAGTTTGGACACAAATCGGGATGCGTTTTTGGGAATTGGGCAGCCGAACGAACAGAAAATAAAACCGTTTCAATTAGTAGAAGCGTTTTTTCTCGATGATCAATATTTTTATCTTGTAAACAATGAGGCGGTAACCAGAGTAAACAGGGTAAGCGGCAAAACCCAAAAGGTTATCGAAGTACCGGCGCTGACTTCTCTTTCTTATGATGGTACCAATATTTATTATATCAATGAAAAATCTCAACTGATGCAGTACGACACCCATACCGGCAAAAAGGAGAAATGCTACGGTATCATTACGCAGTCTTTTCTACTTACAGAAAAGGAAATCGTTTTTATCAACCGGTTAAAACAGAACCAGTTGTATGCAGCAAGCCTGTCAGATGGGGCATTGCGAAAACTTACAGAGGAACCGGTATTGTCGTTTACAATAGACGATAGCACCGTTGGTTACACTGCGAAAACGGATTTACAGGAACACAGCATCCCGCTAACGGATAAATAATAGATTACAATGGTGCTATAGGACAGTGGATAAAACAAAAAGCACACCGGTTGGTGTGCTGAAGTGGAATGAATAGCCTAGGGCAGCCAAATTATGGGCTGCCCTAGGCGGTTTTAACAGGTAATGCTTACGGTACAAATAGAATAGTAAATGCCCAAAACCATTTGTCTTTAGCGGCTTTGGGGTACAAACGAAATCACATAATTACAAAGTTACTGTTTTGGCTCATACTTTTTGCCGAAAGGCCTATCATGGTTTTGCTTGTTGCGGCAAAATGAGAAGCGCTGTCAAAGCCCGCCATCAGCGCCGCATCGGTAACATTGTTGCCGAGAAAGAGGTATTGATACGCTTTTTCAAGTTTCATCATGGCCAAATAACTGCTCAGTGGTGTGCCTACTTGCTCTTTAAAAAGATGGGATAGCCTGCTTTGTGAGAGATGAACCAACCCCAATAGTTCGGGAATCGTATTTTGGTTTATTTCTTCTTGTATTTTGATATAATCAAGCACTTGTAGTATTCTCTCATCGTTGATTGTAAATCGGTTGGGATGAAGCCCTAACCCATGTAGCATTTTGCTATAGGTTTCAAAGTAAGATCCTTTGCCGCCGTCAAGGCGGTGTAGGTCAAATCCTTGTTTCACCACGTCAATTACATGGTTGTCCAGCACGCAATAATCCGATTCACACAGGTATTTTTTTTCAACCTCGCGTGCAATGGCAGAAGCTTCTTCAAATGAAAACACAAAATGTGTTTCGGAAGTACAACAAATAGTGTGCGTCACATTAGAATTAATGATAATCCCGTCGCTTACTATTTTCTGGCCGCCTACAATAAATTCTAATGCACCATCCAAACCAATGGCAATGTGTTTTGCCCAATGCTTATGCAAATCCGGCTGATTAAAATCCGCTACGAGGAGGATGTGATCAATACCAAAATAAAAATCGTGCATCATAGTCTCCTTGCCCTGCTGTTACGACATCAAACGCATAACCATATTATACACCAAAAATAAAACCCAAGGGGGTATATCCCTTGAGTTTCATTTTTTAATTATGCTGGTCAAGAAACCGATATAATTCCTCTGTAACCAGTGGCAGGTTACCTACCTGGCAATGTTGGTCTCCACCCTCCGCTTTGGTATATATTCTTGAAGTAACCGACTGGGCATGAACCAACTCCCTTTTAAGCTGGTTCATGCGCTCGACCGGCACATATTGGTCGTTTTCGCCCGCTAATAACAGGATGTTCTGTGTGATTTTTTCTGTAATGGGGGATAGGTTGTGCTTTTCGATGCTCTTCAAAAAATCATACGGTGTTGTTGTTCCCGTAATGTACATCCCGTGCTTTATTTTCCAATCCAAATCAATGCTTCTTTTCATTTTTTCTTTGATGATTTGATTCACAATCAGTTTTTGCTTTTTATCTAACAGCAGCAACAACTTGTTTCCATCTTCTTTAGAAAGTCTGTTTAACAGCATATCAAGGCCGCTGTAAAAAATATCGTAGCAAATGACATTTTTTATTCTTAGGTCAAAAGCGGCGGCCCTTGGGGCAAGGTATCCCCCCCACGAAATCCCCATCAGGTTGACATCATGCAAATTAAAATAATCAATAACCGCAGAGGTTGGCACTTCCCAGTCGTAACGGAAGGTCAGCCCGTTTTTTCTTGCCTGCCCTTGGCCGGGGCCTTCAAACATAACAAGAGAATAACCAAAATTGGTGCAGTTCCGAACGACCGGGTAAAATTCTTCCATGAAAGAATCGTACCCGCCATGCACAAGGATCGTTCCCTTGGGTTTTTTGGCATCCATTTTAATTGCCGGCAGAAAAGTGCCTTCAAACGGAATATCAAACCTTTGAATCAGTCTATCTTCGTTTGCTTTCTCAAAGCACTCTTTAAAATTGTGATAGCAGGTTGTTTTTTCTGGGGTATCATCAACCATATAAAATTCAGCCATTCGGTAATAATAAGTTGCTTGGCTAAAGCGGCCCTCGCTTTTTGCCTGTTCGGCCAAGCGGAGCCAATTTTTTGTCCAGCTTTCCATGTCCGTTAGATACGGGATAATTGTTTTTATCTCTTCTAAACAGGCATTCTGCTCTCCGTACGTTACAATGCGGTTTATCTGAAAATTAAACTGTTCGTTTTCTAAAAACTGATAAAACATGATTTTATGCTCCTTTTGATTCATTCTCTACTTGCATGTCTATTATAAATGAGAACTATGGGGTTAACTTTCAAATAGATGCTATTGCAGTTTAGGTTGGGCCCAAACCGGGAGAGGGGGGAAGACGGGCCGCCTAGAAAAGAAAAGGTCACAAAGTAAAGTAGCTTTGTAACCATTGTGCGCTTTTATATAACGACAAAAAAGCCTGTAAACTTAAATTTACAGGCTTTTAATCTTGGCACCGCAATGCCATGAAAAGTGATTTAAAAATCAAAATTTTCTGTTTTCAAATCAAGGTAATGCCGGCCTTCAGTGGCCGTGAATTTTAACACACAGTAGTCGGGGTCAGTTACACCGTTTTTATAAAACATCTTGTCGCCCCTTCGCCAGACAGCCTGCTTTATTTCGGCAGTTTCCAGCACTTCCATCGTGCCAATAAGCATAACCCCTTGGTAATGGAAACACCCTTTATTAAAAAAATAGATACTTGCTTTTTTGTTTTTTCTATATTGTTGTACCCGTATGGAGGAGGTATTTGTGGTAAAGTAAAAAGTATTATCCTCTATCTTGCGCGGCATTAGCATGGCTTTCATATTGGGAAATCCACCATCGTCAACAGAGGCGATAAAAGCGACATGTTGTTTGTTAATAAAATCAATGATCTGCCTTTTACTCTTCATATTTGACCTCTTTTCACGCAGAAAACAAGTCGGCTATTTGAACTGACTTGTTTCAGTAATACATGAATGACAGTATTCGCTTAGCCTTGTTTTAGGGATACGGCAGCTTTCATAATTAAAAAAGACACGCTTTCTTGATGACAAGAAAGCGTGTCTTATCTGGAGCTACTGGCCGGACTTGAACCGGCGACCTGCTGATTACGAATCAGCTGCTCTACCAACTGAGCCACAGTAGCATTTTAGCAATGCTGCCCGCCAAAGCGACATTTACTATTATAACAATTTTGTGCGTTTAGTCAAGAAAAGCTTTACGAAAAATTTATTTTGAGGTAAAATAAAGCCTATCAAGAGAGGAGGCGCGTCGTATGATTGCAGAAAGTGTAGCTATTTTAGGGGTTACGGTCTGTATTCTTGCTATTTTTGTGCGCAGCGGGAATGCGGACTATGCAGCGGCGACGCTGCCTATTCTGATTGTTCCAGCAGCAAATCTGCTGGGGTTTCCCATTGCAAGGCTGTTGAATACAGTGATTCCCGGCGATCAGGTTTATCTGCTTCGCAGTTTTGTCGATGTGGTGGGCGTTGCAATCGCCTGTGCGCTGGTCGTTTTGTTTTCGTCAAAAATTAAATCGCCCAAAAAGAAAAAACTATATATTAGTATGTGCTGCCTTTACAGCATTTTACTGACTTGCGTATTTATTTATAATACATTACCGCGCTTTTAAAAATAGTTTTAAAGTAATAAAAATAAAAAAGTTGTGCACCCCAAAGGCGCACAGCTTTTTTATTTTTATTGGATCGGTTTGTTACGCATTGCTTGTATGCCCCGGTGGGCACCAAGCACGACCAGCACA
The DNA here is from genome assembly GCA_028689835.1 of Pygmaiobacter sp. Lineage (GTDB taxonomy): Bacteria > Bacillota > Clostridia > Oscillospirales > Ruminococcaceae > Pygmaiobacter. The sequence goes on from JAQVCK010000022.1 coordinate 7,012, forward strand.
CCGCCCACCAAGGCGTTTAAAATGGTCGTTATAATAGCGGGTAGCAAAGTATCTAACACGCCGCCCAACAGTGCCACAGCGGACAAAAAAAACAAGGTGGCGCAAATGCACCCCGCGCAAAAACGAAGCAAGCTGCCCGCGGTAAGCTTTTGCTGGGCAAGCTCGCTGGTAAACACGCCACCCCAAAACACAATTGTTAGGGGGTTTGCAGCTGTTAGCAATACGGCCTGCCAAAATAAGTTGCCCCCATTGGGGCTAAACAGCTGCACGGCAGGCAATAAAGGGCCCCCCAAAGCCCCAGTGACCATAAAAAAGCCAAACACGGCAAGTACAGCGGCGCCGGTTATTGCGGCGGCACGTTTTACTTTTTCGCTTTTTTGCAGTAACCGGCCGGCCCCTGCTGCGGCCAGTGCCATTTCGGCAGCATCCACCAGGGCAACCCCCAAAACCGCGGCCAAAGCAGTGGTAGTGCCATACCTAGTGGCGCTGCTGAAGACAAAAAGGCATACCGGGCCTACGGCAAGCTGCAACAGCAGGCCAAAACGCAGGCCTTTCCAATAAATCATCAAAACTCCTCCTTTTGCAACCTGCCGCCACTCACACGTTAAATTCTTCTTTTAAAGTAGAAAGGCAAATAATCGTATTGCTGGAACGCACCCCGCTGAGCACCTTCAACTGTTTCATTAAAAAATCTTCCAGTTCCTCTGTGTCGGCAGCGACAACTTTTAACAGATAATCCGCCTGGCCGGCAATATGATGGCATTCCAGAACAAGCGGGTTTTGCACAATTTTTTTGCGAAATGGCAGTACTTGCGCAGTTTGTTCCAACGTCACAAATACAAAGGCGGTCAACTTGTGGCCGGTGGCAGCCCGGTTCAGTTTAATGCTGTACTGTTCTATTACGCCGCTTTGTTCCAGCTTGCGCAGCCGTTCGCTGACGGCGGGTACCGATAGGTGTGCGACGCGCGAAAGCTCGGAAGCACTGGCCCGGCTGTTTTGTTTTAGCGTTGCCAAAAGCAGGTAATCGGTCTGATCCATAAAAATCCCTCCTTTTTAAGAGATTATAACAAATAAACTTAAAAATTACAGTAAAAAAATAGAATAACAATAATTTTTAAAGTATATATAAAATAATAATAAAAAATTTAGGTTTCAAAAACGGCAAAGTCTTCGCGGCTTAAAAAAGAAAGGTGCCGCTGCTCACCCACATATCGGTTATTTATAGTGGTAGCACGGCCTTGAAGTAAGGTTGTAGGGCTTTCCCTTTTGGGGGGATTGTGGTATAATAATTCAGTATAGTATACGTGGATGGTATGAAAATAATATAGGCGGTGTCTGATGGGCAGTGAATTGGAAAAAAGGTTTTGTTCCCTGCGTCGGCAGGTAATTGAGCAAAGTTTTGGCAAGCTTAACCCGGTGCAGAAGGACGCGGTTTTTACGGTAGAGGGCCCGCTGCTCATTCTGGCAGGCGCGGGTAGCGGTAAGACCACTGTGTTGGTCAACCGCATTGCCAACCTAGTGCGGTTTGGCATAGCACACGATAGTGACCGTGTGTTTGGTACCGTAACGCAAGAACAAATAGACGAATTGCAGGCCCTGCTAAAAAATGGCGGAAGGCCTAATAAAGAACTGTTACCGCTGCTTGCGGTAGGCGCCGTGCGCCCTTGGCAGATTTTAGCCATCACCTTTACCAACAAGGCGGCGGGGGAGCTGCGTGCGCGGCTTGAAACAATGCTGGGCGCTGGCGATGCAGGGGAGATTACGGCCAGCACATTCCACTCTGCCTGTGTTCGCATCTTGCGGCGAGACGCCGAGCGGCTGGGGTATCCCAAAAGTTTTACGATTTATGACAGCGATGATTCTCTGCGGGCCATGAAAGAGGTCTATAAGCAGTATAATATTGACGACAAATTTTTGCCGCAAAAGGCCGCTCTTTCAGCCATTGGCCGCCTAAAAGACCAGATGGTGGGCCCGTCGCAGGCAATGGAGGCCGCAGGCAGTGACCACCGTGCAAAGCTGGTCGCCACTGCGTATGAGGGATATGCAAAGCGTCTCGCCTCTGCCGGTGCAATGGATTTTGACGACCTGATTTACCAAACAGTCCGCCTTTTACAAAACCATGAGGATGTACTGGAATATTACCGCAACCGCTGGCGCTACATTTTAGTAGATGAATATCAGGACACCAGCATTGCACAATTTCAGCTTGTCAGCTTGCTTGCTGCCGGGCATAACAACATCTGCGTTGTCGGTGATGACGACCAGAGCATCTACCGTTTTCGCGGAGCGACGATTGAGAATATTCTCAGCTTTGAAAAAAGTTTCCCAGGGGCCAAAGTGGTGCGTCTGGAGCAAAATTACCGCTCGACCACCAGCATTTTGGATGCTGCAAACCGTGTGATTAAGAATAATGTTGGGCGCAAGGGCAAAACATTGTGGACGGCCAACGGGGATGGCGACGAAATACAATTGTACCGTGCGGAGAACGAGCAGGATGAAGCGGCACATATTGCCTCTATTATTGGTGAAAACCTCAAAGCAGGGGCAAATTTGCGTGACCATGCGGTGCTTTACCGCATGAACGCGCAATCAAACCCGGTTGAAATGTATTTTGCACGCGCCGGTATCCCCTACAAAATTGTGGGCGGCAGGCGCTTTTTTGACCGCAAAGAGGTCAAAGATATCTTGTCGTACCTTTCGGTTGTGGCAAACCCGCGTGATGACTTACGGCTGCGCCGCATTATCAATGAGCCTGCGCGTAAAATTGGCGCGGCGACTTTAGACGCTGCGGCTTCTATTGCAGAGGGGCTTGGCTGTGGCCTGTTAGAGGTGGTTGCCAATGCGCAAGAATACCCCGCGCTTGCCCGTGCATTAACGCCGCTGAAAGCATTTTACTCTATTTATGAAGAGCTGGTGCAGGCTGCGGCAGAAGGTACGCTTGATGAGCTGGTTTCTACAGTAATCGAGCGCAGCGGCTACCGGCAGATGTTGGAGGCACAAGGTGAAGAGGGCCGTACCCGGCTGGAGAACCTTGGCGAGTTGGTTTCCTCGGTAAAAACATATGCCGATGAAAAAGGGGAAGAGGCCACATTAGAGGGCTACCTTGAAGAGGTCGCGTTGATTTCAGACCTGGATGGGCTGGATGAAGATGCGGACAAGGTAGTCATGATGACCATGCATTCGGCCAAGGGGCTGGAATTTAATTATGTGTTTTTGATTGGCATGGAAGAAGGGGTGTTCCCCGGCGAGATGAGCCGCTACTCTGAGGATGATTTAGAAGAGGAGCGTCGGCTTTGCTATGTGGGGATTACCCGTGCCAAAAAACGGCTGTACCTTTCATGTGCGCACACCCGTATGATCTTTGGGCAAACCCGCCGCAACCCACCGTCCCGCTTTTTAGAGGAAATTGGTGAGGATGCCATGCAGGTGGAGGAAAGCCCGACGTTGGGGTATGCTGCCCATCGGCCGGCTGCAAGCGAGATTCGCGCCAGAAAAACCACAAAAGAAGCGCAGTCGTTCCGCAGTTTTATCAGCCGCAGTACCCTTGCGGGTGACGATGCGCCAAAGCGCCCGGTTGCACCTGCTGCTGGTGCGGGTAGTACTTCGAAATCCAAAAGTAAAAAGGCGGCATTTGTCGCCGGGGATGTGGTAGAACACAAGGTGTTTGGCCGCGGTACAGTGCTAAAAGTTACCCCGATTGCGGGGGATACGATTGTGGAGATTCGGTTTGAACGAGTAGGCATTAAAAAGACAATGGCAAATTATGCGCCACTGGAAAAAGTGCAGTAATAGCAAAGTGTGCGTTTCATCTAAATGCTGCCGCGGGTTTTAATAATACCCCCCTAAAAAGTGTTTACCGGGGTCCGCGCCTTATGCTTACGGGCAGGGGCGTTTTCGTGGCATTTTATGCAAAGTACCCAGTGCCGCGGGGGCTTTTTATCACAGCAGACGGTTGGCCCCTTTATTGGGGTTAGAACAACTGTTTGAAAAATATGTGGTGGCAAGCCGAAAATGCAAACCAAAAGTAAGCAAGTACGACAGCCGGCTTACCCATGGCCCCGCGGGTAGGCCTAGCCTTTGGCAGTGGCCCTGCTGATAAGGTAAGGCCGCTGTAAAAGTGTTTAAAATGCGGGGCGAGGTAGAACCATTCAAAAAGAGTTGGTGGGTTAGTAATGGGCAAATTATTTGTGATTGAAGGGATTGATGGGTCGGGTAAGGCCACCCAGAGTGCGTTGCTGCAACAGGCATTGCAACAGCGTGGGGTACAAAGCCGCCAGATCAGTTTCCCCAACTATGCGTCAGACTCCAGTGCATTGGTCAAAATGTACCTTGGGGGGACATTTGGTACCCACCCGCAGGACGTAAACCCCTATGCGGCCTCTACTTTTTATGCGGTAGACCGCTATGCAGGGTACAAAACCGATTGGGGCCCTTTTTATAATCAGGGCGGGGTTTTAGTGGCAGATCGGTATACTACGTCCAATGCCGTACACCAGTGTGCCAAGCTGCCGCAAAGCCAGTGGGGTGATTATCTCGATTGGCTGTTTGATTTTGAATATCAAAAAATTGGCATCCCGCAGCCGGACAGTGTGCTGTACCTTGCGGTAGAGCCACAGGCCAGCGGCAAGCTGATGAGCGGCCGCTATGGCGGGCAAGAAGAAAAAAAAGACATCCACGAGCGGGACATTGCCTACCTTGAGCAATGCCACGCCGCGGCAGAATATTGCGCCCAAAAACTGGGGTGGCACCGCATTGATTGCATGCAGGGCGCCACACTGCGTGGCGTAGATGAAATTGCACAGCAGGTATGGGCCGCTGTGCGGCAGGTGCTGTAAAAAACCTGCCAAATGCAAATAAAGAAGGGATAGTATTAAAGATGGAATTTCATGAAATTACACCGGCGGACGGCCAGTGGGTGCGCCCGTTGTTGGAGCACTCTGGTTTTGAAACCTGTGAATATACATTTGGAAATGTTTATATGTGGAGCCATGTGTACGAGACCAAACTTGCTGAATATAAAGGGTACGTAGTGGCACGTAACATTGGCCGCACCCATCATCATTTTTTGTTCCCCACGGGCGGCACCGACCTGAAAGCGGTCATTGAAGCCTGTGTGCAGGACGCAAAAATAGCCGGTAAAAACCCAATGTTTTATGGGGTTGCGGAGTCTGAGGTACCCAAAATTGAGGCGTTATTCCCCGGCCAGTTTGAATTTAGCCAAACCCGTGATATGCAAGACTATGTTTACCTTACCACGGATTTGCAGGAACTGCCCGGTAAAAAATTTCAAAAAAAGCGCAACCACATCAGCCGCTTTATTAAAGAACACCCAGATTATACCTTTGAGCCGATTGGCCCGGATAACATTGAAGAGGTGCGTGCATTTAACCGCAAGTGGTGCGAGGTGAACGGTTGCAATACCGAGCCTGGCCTTGCGCGTGAGCACCGTGCCATTGAAATGGTACTCAATCATTATTTAGAGCTTGAGCTGTTGGGTGGGTTGATCCGCACCGGTGGTGAAGTGGTGGCTTTTTGTTATGGCAGCCGCCTTTCTGCCAATATGCTAAACACACAGGTAGAAAAGGCTTGGCACGATGTCAATGGTGCCTATGCAATCATTAACCGTGATTTTGCCCGTGTATTTGGCAACGAGTTCAAATACATCAACCGCGAAGAAGACCTTGGTGAGGAGGGTCTGCGCAAAGCAAAGCTCTCCTATAACCCGGCGTTTCTCGCTAAAAAATATCAGATTGTTTTGAAAAACGAACAGTAACCCGGCAGCAGAGAGAGGGAATTTGTATGCGTATCGCAACACAGGCAGACCGCCCAGTGCTGAACGATTTATGGCAGCAGGCGTTTGGGGATGAGCCTGAGTTCAGTAATTTTGTATTTGACAAATTCGCAGGGTTTGACCACACCTATGTTGAAGAGCAAAGCGGCCAGATTGTCGCTTTGGCTTGCGCGGTACCCGTTACACTGGGGGAACTGCGTGGGTTTTACCTGTATGGGCTAAACACCCGTGCAGAGTTGCGGGGCAAGGGCATCATGCGGGCCTTACTGCAAGCGCTGGAACAGCAACTCGCCGGTGGCGGCGCCGCGTTTACAGTATTAGTGCCTGCAAATGAGCCCTTGTTTGGGTTTTACGAAAAACTGGGGTATGAGACCTTGGTTACCCACCGCATTGTAAAAAAAGAGGTTAAGCCCAACCTGTGGGTAAAAGCCGATTTTGACACCCTCACCGCCCCACGTCTTGCCGCGGCACGCGCGCAGTTTTTGCCGCGCCCCTATGTTGCGTTTGCCACACAGCCACATGCCGCCATGGTACAAAACCTATACACCAGTGGGGCCACTACAGTGCAGACCGAGCAAGGGTATGGTGTGTTTTTTGTGCAGCACGACACTATGGTGTTTCGCGAGCTTGCAGCAGAAAGTAACTTTGCTGCAACGCAAATATTAGAAGCGGCGCGGCAAAAAAGCAGTTGTTTTGAAGCAACGATAGAACTGCCGCATTTTGGCGAATTGTTTTTAGGCGAGGGCGAGCAGCGCCCGTATGGTATGCTGAAATGGCTGGCAGAGAAACGATTAGCAGAAGAGCTTACGATGTCGTTAATGTGCGACTAACTGTTTAGGTATCAGTTGTAAAGGAGCGATTTTAGAATGGTATATCAGTTTTTGGCCGATGGATTTGAAATTGTAGAAGCAATGTTTCCGCTGGATTTGCTGCGCCGCGCCGGGGTAGAAGTGGCGACGGTGGGGGTTGCGGGCACGCGGGTAAAAAGCAGTGCCGGCGTAGTGGTAGAGGCTGATATTGATGGCCGCGATTTTGTACTGCCAAAGGATGCTGAAATGGTACTGTTGCCGGGCGGTATGCCCGGTACCACCAACCTGCTGAATTCTGCCGTGGTTTCGGCCAGCCTTGAAACCATTAAGGGCACCGGGGCCTATGCAGGCGCCATTTGCGCGGCACCTTGGGTGCTGGATGCAAACGGCATGCTGGATGGTAAGCAGGCCACCATGTTCCCCACGATGCACGAACATATGAAACACGGTAAATTTACAGGCGGGCCGGTGGAGATTGACGGCAAAGTGATTACGGGCCGTGCCGCGGGGGTGTCGTTGGAGTTTGGCCTTGCACTGGTAGAGGTGTTGCGTGGCAAAGACGCCGCCGAAAAGGTAAAAAATGCGATTCACCCCAATTTTTAACCTGTAGCAACAGCCCGCGCGGTAGCGGGTAGCACTGAATAAAATGCGCCGTGTGCGCAAAGAGAGGTTATCCCACCATGAAAAAAGTTCTTACCATTTTGGTAGCCCTCGCACTTGTGGGCGTGCTGGTGCTGGGCGGCGGGTATTTTTATTATCGCTCAGAGGTAGACGGTACGGGTGCAAGCGGGCAAGTGCAGCAATTTGTTGTAGAGCAGGGCGAAACACCTACCCAAATTGCGCAGGCATTGAAAGAGGCTGGCATTATCAACTCCGACCTGTTTTTTAGGCTGTACCTTAAGCAAACCGGTACCGGGCCCTCGTTGCAGTACGGCACCTTTTCGCTGCGGGCGGGCATGAGTTATGATGATATTATCACCGAACTGCAAACCCCGGCCAAACGGCAGGACGTGGTACGGGTCACCTTCCCGGAGGGCAATACGCTCATCCAGTTTGCCAAATCAATGGAAGAAGCGGGCCTTTGCACGGCACAGGAGTTTATTGACGAAGCCAACAACGGTGATTTTTCAAGTATTCCGTTCTGGTCGCAGGTTGAAACCGATCCCGACACCTTTATGAAGGCAGAAGGGTACTTGTTCCCGGATACTTACGAGTTTTACCAAGATGATACCGTGCACAACATGGTGGCAAAGCTGTACCAGCATTTTAATGACCAAATTACGGATGAGATGACGGCGCGTATGCAAGAGCTTGGTCTCTCGCTGCGCGAGACGATTACACTCGCCTCCTTGATTCAAGAGGAAGCAGGCGACCCCGCCAATATGCCGGGGGTCTCGGGTGTGTTTCACAACCGGTTAAAGCCGGGTTCCCCGTACCCTAAAATGGGCAGCGACGTGACATGGTATTATATTTCTGATTTTATTCGCCCCTATTACGCCGCATTGGGCCAGCAGGTGCCGGACGGGATGGAAGATGCCTATTACACCGGGGACAACGACCCCAATTCGCGCACCGGGTTGCCGGCAGGGCCGCTGTCGAACCCTGGTATTGATGCCATCAAGGCCGCGCTGTACCCAGAGGAAAACGATTATTATTTCTTCCTCACCGATGCGAACGGCAAATACTATTACGCAAAAACCTATGACGAGCACCTTGCCAACATTCAAACAATGAAGTCGGTCAATGCCGAGGTGAAGGCGTCGATCGGCGGTGCATAATGCAGCATAATACAAAAAAGCCAGAGCTGCTTGCCCCAGCAGGCGATATGGAGCGGTTGCGTTTTGCCCTGTTTTACGGGGCCGATGCCGTGTACCTTGCGGGTGAGAGCTTTGGCATGCGCGGTGCACCCAAAAACTTTACACCGGATGAAATGCGCACGGCGGTAGCGCTGTGCCATGCCGCGGGCAAACGCATGTATGTCACCATCAACACGATGCCAACGAATGAAGAAATTGACCAGCTGCCCGCCTATTTGCAGCAGCTGGCTGACATTGGGCCGGACGCGGTCATCGTGGCAGATTTGGGTGTGTTGTCTCTTGTAAAAAAACAGTTGCCCAAAACAGAAATCCATATGTCGACTCAAGCGGGCATTACCAACTGGGCCGCTGCCCGCGCCGCGTGGGAGCTTGGGGCAAAGCGGGTGGTGCTGGCACGTGAAATGACGTTACAGCAAATTGCTACGCTGCGCCAAAAAACCCCGCCAGAGCTGGAGCTGGAGGCTTTTGTACACGGTGCCATGTGCATGAGCGTGTCGGGCCGCTGCCTGTTGTCAAATTATATGACCGGGCGGGACGGCAACCGCGGTGCCTGCGCGCAGCCCTGCCGGTGGAAATATGCGCTGGTGGAAGAAAAGCGCCCCGGCGAATATTTTGAAATCGGCGAAAACGAAGAGGGCAGTTACATTCTCAGCGCCGAGGACCTTTGCGCCGCGCCGTTCCTTGGGCAGGTAGCCGCAGCAGGGGTAGACAGCTTTAAAATTGAGGGCCGGGCAAAAAGTTTTTATTATGTGGCCAGTGTTACTGCCGCGTACCGCCGTGCCATCGACGCATTGGGGCAAGACGCGGCGTCTAGCGTCTGCCCGCCAGAAACGCTGGCAGAGCTGGAAAAAGCCAGCCATCGCCGTTATTCGCCCGGTTTCTACCTTGGCCCAGAATACGCGGTGCAAAATGTCACCGACGACCGGTACGAGCGCGGTTGGCAGATTGTTGCGGTGGTAGAGGGTTGGCAAGACGGCGTTGCCGCTTGTACTCAGCGCGGTAAGCTGTTGCAAGGCGAGACAGTTGAAGCACTTTGCCCGAATGGTGACACCTTTTTGTTTACACCAGAATGGCTGAAAAATGAGCAGGGCGAACGGATTGAAGCGACCCCGCATGCTATGATGCCGTTTACGATGCCGGTACCGCAGCCGCTGCCGGCGGGTGCAATCTTGCGCCGCAAAAACCAAAAGTGACCGCATTAATACCAGAAAGGAACACGATATATGAGCAACCCCAGCATTGTTGCAATCGTCGGCTCTTTGCGCAAAGGCTCGCTAAATTTGCAGCTTGCGCAGCAGGCACAGGCGCTTTGTGCAGGTAAGGCCGATTTTGAAATTTTAGACATCAGCAGACTGCCCATGATGAATGAAGATATTGAATATCCCGCCCCGGCTGAAGTCGCGGCGTTGCGCAGCAAAGTACAGCAGGCAGATGGCGTGTGGATTTTTACCCCGGAGTACAACCACTATTTTTCGGGTGTCTTAAAAAATGCGCTGGACTGGCTGTCCCGCCCAATCAGCAAGACAGAAAAACAGGTTTTGCTAAGTAAGCCGGTTGCAATCTGTGGGATTGCGCCCAGCATGATGGGCACCGGCATTGCGCAGGATCATCTGGTTGCGCTGTTGACCTTTATCAATGCGCGTGTGATGAATTCACCCCGGCTGCGCATCCCCAATGCAAACGAACAGGTGGTAGACGGGGTGCTGCGCCTGACGCAGAGCTTACAGTTTTTACAAGAACAATTGGATGCATTTTTGCCGTTTATTGAGGCAAATAAAAAGTAAGAAACAAGAAACAACGCGGTATGGCAAGCCATACCGCGTTGTTTCTTGTCATTTGCAAAGATAACCCTTTTACAGGCCCGGTATTTATGCTAAAAAGCAAAGCAGAAAACCAACAGGCAACAACCGCCTAAAGCTAAATTAGGGGCAGCAGGGTAGGGCCGAAGAGAAGCAAACCTGTGACAAACAGCCCTAATTATGATGGGCGGTCAATTTGGTAAATTGTCACGCTGTTATTTTGGTAGAACACCGGGTAGTGGGCGGCATACCATGCTTCGGCATCTGGCCAGAGGCCGCGCTCGTACGAAGAAAACCAGGCATAATCGACACCCCATTGTGTCAATAGCGCACTGCTGGGGTGTTGAAACATCTGCTGCATTGCTGTATATTGTGCCGTATAATCCAGCCCATGAAAAAATAGGTAACTACCGCTACCGCATACAATGGTGCGCGCCGCAAGGCTGGCGGGGGCATTGTTGTGGTTGTCACTGGTCAGAACTAGGGCAGCGGCCGGGGTATTGGCCTTTAAATAGGCTGCCGCCTGCACCTGCCAGGGGTTAAACTGCTCGTATCTGCTTACCAGCTCACGCCCGGTGCTTAACACCGAGCCAAAGGTGGCAAAGGCCACGGCAAGGCTGACAGCCGCAGTGGCAAAAGTACGGTGGTTTGTCAGTGTGGCAAGGTCCCACAGCAGGTTTGCCGCCAGCAGGCAACTGAACAAGTGCCAAATGTAAAGTAGCTTATTATTGTCGTACGCGTTGGGCTGAAACACCACCACTTCGCAAAGCAACAGCAGGGCAAGCCCGCCCGCATACAAGCGCCGCTGGTCGCTGGTTGCGTAAAAAAAGGCTGCCGGGATGAGTAGGTAAACAACGCCGATATTTTTGATATAGAACCAAAAATAATTGTCTTTGCCGGCATTGACCCAGTTGAATGCAAAATGCATAAAATTCTGTGCACCAGATGGCCCCAGTGTAAAACAAAATATCTGCGGCAGCGCCAGCAGCACGGCAACCAGTAAGTAAGGGCCCCATTTGCGCAAAAAAGCACGGGGCTGGCGTAGTAGCTGTGGCAAAAAAGAAAGGCACAACACTGCACTTACCACAAATAAAGCAAGAAACGAATGGGTGTGAATCAGCGGCAGGGCACCGGCAAGTACCCCCAGCAACACGGGTAGGCGCAGGGGGTGAGCGTCACCCGGCGCAGTAAATGCAAGCCGCCAAAGCAGGTACAGGCAGGGCAATAAAACGGCCCAGCCAAACAGCGTGGCCCGCTGGGGGATTAGCAGGTCAAGTATCGGGTTGACCCACACGATGTTCTGTTCCACATCATTGGTAGGGGTTTCGTAAAAAGCGGTAAAAATGCGGCTAAAGTTGCCTTTTGCGTCACCCAAAAAGTAAAAAAAGCCAAACCCGCTACCCATAAAAAAAAGCCAAAACGCCAACGCCGCTTTGCCGCCATGGCCCAACACTTCTTTTGCAAAAGCTAAAAAGCCGCAAAATACAGCCCCCATTGCCACAAACTGTGGCAATAGCACCGCTGTGCGCAGAGGCAGGCCCAAGACCAAGAATGTTGAAGAAATGCTTTCAGACAAAAACGGATACGACATGGGGATGTTGCCCGCTAAAAGGGGATAGACTGGGGGGAAAGTGCCTGTTTCGGCAATGCTGCCAATAAAAGCGAGATGCATCGGAAGATCACCATACGTTGATTGGCCGGACAACAACCCGCCGTTTGCCGCCGGGTGCAAAGTGTGGGTGATCAGCAAATAACAGCTTAGGGCAAGCGCTGGTGCAATGCACCACCAAAATGCACGGCCAAGCCTGCCCTGCAAAAATGCAGTATGGGGCACCACCCACCACAGCAAAAAGGCCAGCAACAGGCAAAGGGTGGCACCGGCTGCAATGGCAACAGGGCGAAACCCCAGCAAAAAGGCCGGCAGTGCCGGTAGCCATGCCAGCAGTGCGACAGTGCTGCCCAGCCCCACGGCCAGCCGGCCCACCGCCTCCTGCGCGGGCAGCACAAAGGCAGCCAGCAAAAAGCCGGTCACGCAGAATAAAGCAAGATAAAAAAAGGAGAGTAGCACGCCGGTCAAACGGGTCACCTCTTTGTGCAAAATTGTAGCAGGGCTAATGTGTGCGGGGCATCAAAGCCCGGTTAAATCAAAATCCGGGGTATATTCTTCTTTTGCGGCAGTACGTTGCTGGGTATACGCGTGGGTAAAGCCCAAATCCAGCGCGGCGTTGACCACCGTGCCATATTCAAAGCTGGAAAGGCGGCGGTTCAGCTCTTGAAACGATAATTTGCGGTAAGGGGTATACTGGCTCATTAAACTTAAAATAAAACTGTCTTTGGGCAGGTTTTCAGCCAGCCATTGTAGCAGTTGTAAGCTGTCTTTGCGGTGGCCGGGTAATACCAAATGACGCACAATCACTCCGCGCCGCAACAGGCCGCCCGGGCCGAACACCGGCAGCCCGGCAAGCTGTACCATGCGGGTAATCGCTTTGCTTGCGACCGTAAAATAATCCGGTGCGCGGGACAGTTTAGCCGAAAGCGCGCTGTCGTAGTATTTGAGGTCCGGCATAAAAATATCCACATTGCCGGCAAGGGCTTCAACGCTGGCAACCGTTTCATATCCACCGCAGTTGTAAGCAACGGGTATTTTTAAAGCGGGCTGTGCAAGCTGTAACGCTTGCAGTACGCCGGGCAGGTAGTGGCTTGCGGTAACAAGGTTAATGTTTGCCGCGCCCGCTGCCTGCAATTGCAAAAAAATGTCCGCAAGCTGTTGCTCACTGACAGATTTGCCGGTAGGCTGTTCGCTAATTTTATAATTTTGGCAAAAACAGCAGTGTAATGCACAGCCTGTAAAAAACACAGTGCCACTGCCGGGGGCACCGGGCCCCTCACCGCTGATACAGGGTTCTTCCCAGTAATGCAGTGCCGCACGGGCGACATGTATTACGGTGTTTGCCCCACAAACGCCGCACTGTACGGTACGGTCAGCCCCGCACTGCCGCGGGCACAGGGTGCAATGGGTGTAATCGCTGAAATCCAAAAAAGGTCACGCTCCTACCGGGTAGGTTTAAAATAGATAATATTAGTCTACCACACCTTGCCGCAATAGTGTACCCCAATGTGGCAGGGTATGGTATAATAAGGCTAAGTATAAAAATTACGGCGCTGCCGTAAACAACAGGAGTAAATTTAGAATGGATAAAAACACCGCGTGGTTTAACACCATACGAAGCAAAAATGAGTATCAAATTTCGGCAGAACAACAGGGGCGTTATACCGCATATCACAGTTTGTCGGCAAATGGGTTTTCACCCGATAACCGGGCTGGAGATTTTGCACAGGCCATCACAGTGCCAGACCGTTACCCCGGCAAACGCAGTTATTTCCATGTGCTGGATGAACAGGGGCGGCATTTCGTTACCGCACCGCGCGACTTGGGGCTGCAAAGCGTGCAGAATTTTCGTGAGCTGGGGGGGTACCCCACGGCGGATGGCCGCAGTGTGAAATGGGGGCAGTTTTACCGCAGTGCCCGTTTGGTGGCGCTTTCCAAAGAAGAACGGGCGCGATTTGAGCAATTGGGCATCCGTGTGGTGCTTGATTTACGCAGCGACATTGAAATACAGCAACACCCAGACCCCGTGTTTCAGGGGGTGGAGCAAAAAGAAATCTCCGCCATCATTGAGCTGGAAGCAAAAGAAATCAACTTTGACCCGGCAGCGCTTTATCACCTTACCCCGCAGGAGATGCAAAAGGATGACGAAGCGTTTACCGGCCGTTACCGCAATATGCCGTTTGATAATAAGGCATACCGGTATCTTTTTGAAAAGTTGGCTTCCCAGCAGGTGCCGGTGTTGTTTCACTGCACAGCAGGTAAAGACCGCACCGGTGTGGCCGCCATGTTGATTCTGCTTGCCCTTGGGGTGCCATGGCAGGTAATTCAGCAGGATTATTTGTTGACCAACCGTTATTTTGAACGACAGGTGCA
>JAQVCK010000193.1 GCA_028689835.1 Pygmaiobacter sp.
ACCCCAGTTCACAGGTGGCTTGCTCTACCTCGTGGATGACCTTGCAAAAAAAGTAGTTGCGGGCAGAGGGCACAATCAGCCCAATCACACTGCTTTGCTGCTTGGAAAGCGAGCGCGCCAGCTCGTTGGGCTGGTAATCCAGCTCTTGCATGGCGCGTTGTATTTTGCAGGTAGTTTGCGCGCTGACAATGCCGGGCTTGTTCAGCATGCGCGAAACGGTGGTGACCGTGACACCCGCACGGTCGGCGACTTCTTTTAACGTGGCCATACGATTCCTCTTACTTTTTAGTTCTTTTTTCTTTGTTTCAACATAACATAGCAAAAACAAAATGTCAACCGGTTGACATTTTGCGGAAGCATTTTGCCGTGTGGGGTAAAAAAGAGTGCAGATTTTCAAAAGTTACGTCGGGTACTTTGATAGAGATTACACTGCAAAGTCGGCTACAATAAAACAAAAAGCAGATTTTTTAGAAAAGGGGAACACGTATGCTGTATGCAAAAAACAGGGAAGTACTGACGCAGGTCGTGGCAGAGCGGGCGAGTATTCGCAATGTTTCAAAGCACCGCAAGCCGGACGGCAGTTTTGATATTGAGGGTAATTTAAAATTGTGGAACACCCAGCTTGCCCGCTTTGAGGCAATGCCGCTTTGGCCGCAGGGGGCACCCGGTTACGATGACCGCGACCCGTTGCAGCCGCAGCCGTCGATCGTGTTCATCCCGGCACCACAGGGCCAGCCTGCACGGGGCACGGTGGTGGTGGCGCACGGCGGCGGTTTTGAAAGCCGCACCGGCTGTGAGGGCATGCACGTCGCCGATTATTTTAACCGTGCGGGCTTTGCGACCGCTATTTTGACCTACCGGTTAAAGCCGTATACCCGGCGGGATGCCATCGCCGACATGCAGCGCGCCATCCGTTTGCTGCGCGCAAACAGCAGCGCGCTTGGCATTACCGACAAAATTGCCGTGATGGGCTTTTCGGCCGGCGGCATGCTGTCGGCCAACTGTGCCACACATTTTGATGCCGGTGACCCCGCGGCCACCGACCCGGTAGAGCGCTGCTCTTGCCGGCCCGATGCGACGGTAGTGGCCTACGGCGCGTTTACCGAGGTCTCTTTCCCGATGGGGTTTTTCCACAACCCATTTAAGGACGACGAGCGCGCAGAAAAGCTGTACCTTGCGCCGGAAAAGAACATCACTGCAAATACCCCTCCGTTCTTTATCTGGCAGACGAACAGCGACGACCCGCGCCTTTCAATGAAGCTTGCGTGGGAGTTGACCGACAACGGGGTGCCGTTTGAGCTGCACTGCTTCCCCGAAGGGGTGCACGGCCTGGCACTGGCAGACGGCAACAACGATTTGGATATGAAGCTGCCCCACCTGATGCACTGGAGTGAGCTGTGCGCAGAGTGGCTGGCACAGCAGGGGCTTTAACATTACGGGGCGTGCAGTGCTTTAAATTAAAATAATTGGGCTTTTTTTAAAAAGGAAGCGGCCCCCGCCCCCGTTATAATAGCAGTAAGGTGGTTTGCCGCAAGAAAGCACTGCCCTTATGAAAAAGTGATTCAAATAAATCATAAATGAAAATACGAAACGAAGAGAAAGGGGACAAAGACCATGAATCGAACAGAGTTTGAACGCGTTACACCCGAGGAGGTTGGCCTGTCCAGCAAGGCAATTGAGCGGTTTGTAGACCAGTTGGAGAGCGGTTTTACCGAAATGCACGGGCTGATGATTATGCGGCACGGCAAAATTTGTACCGAGGGCTGGTGGGCACCGTATGCACCGGGCCTGCGCCACGGGTTGCAGTCGCTATCAAAAACCTATGCCGCCACGGCGGTGGGCATTGCCTATACCGAGGGTCTGTTGAAGCTGGAGGACCGGGTAATCGACATCTTCCCCGACGAAGCACCGGCAAACCCCAGCGAAAACCTGCAAAAACTCACCGTGCGCGACGTGCTTTGCATGGGCTGCGGCATGGATACGATGCCCCGCCCGTCCAAAGACTGGATTCGCGATTTCCTTGCAATACCGGTGAAACATGTGCCGGGCACTACTTATATGTACAACAGCACGGGTTCTACGCTGTTGGGCGCCATTGTGCGCAAGCTGACCGGGCAGGGTTTGCAGGAGTATTTGACCCCGCGCCTGTTTGACAAGATTGGCATTTGCGCCGATAACCTGCGCTGGATGAAGATGCCGGACGGTATGGAGGTCGGCGGCGGCGGGCTGTTTGCCACAACAGAGGATAACCTGCGGCTGATGAAACTGTATGCCGACGGCGGTGTGTGGAACGGCGAGCGCATCCTTGCGGCGGATTATGTGGCGAAGGCGACCTCGCTGCAAAACGAGTCGGCCAGTGAGGCAAAGGGCAACCCCGAAGCAAAAGACAACTTTGTGGGGTATGGCTTCCAGATGTGGATGTGCCAGCCGGCAGGGGTGTACCGCGCCGACGGCGCGATGGGCCAGTTTTCCATCGTGGTGCCGGACAAGGACATGATCATTTCAATTAACGAAACTGCAACCGGTGCGCACTGGGCCCAAAAGACACTGGACACCGTATGGGAGTTTTTAGACGATTTGGGCACGCCCGGCCAGGTGCTGCCCGCAGACACCACTACCTGCAACCGCCTTGCGCGGCGCATGCAGCATTTATCCCTTGCGGCACCGGTGTTTGCGCCTTCCAGCCCATTGGTATCGGATGTTTCCGGCGTGACGTTTGAGGTCACCGGCGGCCGCCTGTCGTTTGAAAACACCATTGTGCAGATGATGAGCGGCGGTGCAATTTCAACCGGTATTCGGCAGTTTGGCTTTACCTTTGATGCCGATGCCTGCCTGCTGCGCTTTGTGCAGGATGGTACCACCTATACGGCGGCAATTGCACTGGATGGTACCCGCAGGTTGAACATTGTAAAAATAGGTGAGGCGCCGGTGGATAAACTGTGCCTGAGCGGTTATTGGTCTGCCCCCGAAACCTTTACGGTACTGGTGCGCTGGGTAGAGACCTGTTTTGAAAAGAAATTTGACTTTACGTTTGTGGGCAGCGAAGTTGCAATAGCAGAAGAAGAGACCGTGGGCGGGTTTGGCATCCCGGGCTTTTTGAAAGAGGAGCCAATCACCGCAAAGCGGGCAGAGTAACCGGCGGTTTGCTGCGGCCGCTGCCAAAGACAGTGCCGCCCCCAGTGGGCGGGTTTACAACCAGGAGGTTCTTTATGTACAGCGATACGATGAAAAACGATGTTTTGGGGCAGCTTGCCGCGCTGAAAAGCTGGCAGCCCCCGCAAATCCCGGCGTCGATCCCCCATGGGGACATGCCGGGGGATAAAATCAACATTGACGAAGGGCATATCCACAAAGCCAATGTAATCTTCCCAGAGCTGATTGGCCCATTGACCGAGGTGTTGCAGCAAAGCCGCTGCCAGCGTGCGGTACTTACCGTGTGCGGCGGCTCTGGGGTGGGCAAGTCTGAAATTGCGTCGCTGCTTTCCTTTTATCTGCGGCAAAATGGCGTGGGCAGCTACACCCTTTCGGGGGACAACTACCCCCACCGCATCCCACGCTGCAACGATGAAGAGCGGCTGCGCATCTTCCGCTGCGGTGGCACCGGCGGCCTTGTGACCAGTGGCCAGTACACCCCAGGCCGGGCCGATGAACTGCGCACCCTGCAACAGCAGGAAAAGGACGCCGACCCTGCGCTGGTGGCCGAAAAGCCGTGGCTGGGCGTGTACCAGCGTGAGGGGCGCAACAGCCTAAAAGCGTACCTTGGCACCCCGCAAGAGCAAGATTTTGCCCAGCTGACCAATATTGTCGGGGCCTTTAAAAACGGGGCCGATAAAATATGGCTCAAGCGCATGGGGCGCGAAGTGACTGACCTGTGGTACGAAGAGGTGGACATGACCGATACCCATGTACTGGTGGTCGAATGGACGCACGGCAACAGCGATTATTACCAAGGGGTCGATATCCCCATTTTGCTGAACAGCACCCCGCAGGAGACCATGCTGTACCGCCGGCTGCGCGGGCGCGACGGCAAAACGGACAGCCCGTTTACCACGATGGTGCTGGAAGTGGAGCAGGGCCTGCTGGAAGCGCAGGCAAAAAAGGCGCGCATCATTGTCGCGAAAGACGGCACATTGCTCAGCTATGCCGATTACCGGCGGCAGATGGCAAACGGGGGAGGGAACTGAACATGGCACAAAACGAAGGGAGTGCGGGCAGTGGCGCAATGCTGAATGCCTACCCGGACAGCATGGGCGGCAGCCTGCCCCCCATTGTGCAGTTGTTGCAGCAACCGGCCATGCAGGGGGCGTTTACCTCCTTTTATATTCTGCCCAGCCTGTTTAACACCGACCTTGACCGCGGCTTTTCGGTGATTGATTACGGCATGAACGAGCTGA
>JAQVCK010000194.1 GCA_028689835.1 Pygmaiobacter sp.
TGGGGCAACAAGAAATACATGAATATGAAGCATCTGGAGGCAGTTCTTGACGACGCCTCCATTGCTGGCTAACTTCGTTCTCTCTCAGGCTGCAAACCTTTTTGCGCATAATTATTGACACTACCATGTATAGCACACAACAAGGAAAAAATAGGGAGCAGACCGTAGAAAAATAAAAAAAGAAAACACCGGCAGGCTGAACCCTTTTAGGGCCAGCCCACCGGTGCAAGAAGAAACGGTTTTAACTGCGCTTGATAAACTCTTGCCCACAACGGGGGCAGCGGATGGCAATCATCCCTTTGCCCGCAGGTACGCGACATTTTTGCTTGCAGTTGGGGCAGCGGAAGTACCGTTTGCCATCGCGTGAGAGAAAGGGGAGATACGGGCTTTGAAACCAGCTGCGCACCGCCAACCAGAACGAAAGGAATTTTTCGTTTTCTGCCCGGCGCAGCACATGTTTAGTCGACAGCATGCGGTAGAACAGCAGCACCAAAAGCAACATGCCTAAAATGGGCAATATAATGACCTGCGGGAAAAACCGGCCGATGATAGAGAGTACCAGTGCAATGCCTGCGATTGTGAAGTTCAGGGCGTCCATGCCGTAGCGGTTGCCGAAAAAGTTTTGAAACCCGTTCATGCTCATGCTTCCTCCCCAGTTACAAGTTCGTCGATGATGGTGGGCGCCACCGTGGCGCCGGGGCTGGCGGGCAGCGAGACCGGGCGGGAGAAGACCTCCATAAATTCTTCGCCGGTCAGGGTCTCACGCTCATACAATTCGCGTGCCAGCTCGTGTAATTTTGCTTTGTTTTCGGTCAGCAGGTTTAGTGCGCGGCGGTGTTCTTCGCGGATGATCTCGACAATCTTTTGGTCGATGCGGGCCGCAGTGGCCGAGCTGCAACCCAGCTGGCTGCCGGCGCCAAGGTAGGTCTCCTGCTGGCCGCCCAGTGCGGTCATGTCAAATTCGTCGGTCATGCCAAGGCGGGTGACCATGGCCCGCGCAAGCCGGGTGGCCTGTTCAATATCGTTGGCAGCACCGCTGGTGACCGAGCCGAAAATCAGCTCTTCGGCGGCACGGCCGGCCGTCAAGGTGGCGATTTTGTTCAAAATCGTCTCGCGGCTCATCAGCAGTTCTTCTTTTTCATCAACCTGCATTGTGTAGCCCAGTGCGCCAGAGGTGCGGGGAATGATGGTGATCTTGTGCACCGGTGCCGAATTTTTTTGCAGTGCCGCCACCAAGGCGTGGCCGCATTCATGGTAGCTGACAATCAGCTTGTCCTTGGTGCTGACAACGGCGTTTTTGCGCTGGTACCCGGCAATGACGGTTTCAACCGCCTCGTCAAAATCCTCTTGTTGCACCGCAGTGCGACCATGCTTGACGGCGTTCAACGCAGCTTCGTTGACAATGTTGGCAAGGTCGGCACCCGAGGTGCCGCTGGTGGCGCGTGCAACCGCGTTGTAATCCAGTGCGGGGGCGGCGTGTACCGCTTTTGCATGCACCCGCAAAATTGCTTCACGGCCCGCAAGGTCGGGTAGTTCTACCGGGATGCGCCGGTCAAACCGGCCCGGGCGCAGCAGTGCGGGGTCCAAAATTTCAGGCCGGTTGGTTGCCGCCAAAATCACGACGCCCTTACCCGCGTCAAAGCCGTCCATCTCGGTAAGTAGTTGGTTTAAAGTCTGTTCGCGCTCATCGTTACCGCCAAAACCACTGCTGTCGCGCTTTTTACCAATGGCATCAATCTCATCGATAAACACGATGCACGGGGCTTTTTCTCCTGCCTGCTTAAACAGGTCGCGCACGCGGGAAGCACCCATGCCGACAAACATTTCGACAAACTCACTGCCGGAGATGGAGAAGAACGGCACGTTGGCCTCACCGGCAACTGCCTGGGCCAGCAAGGTTTTGCCGGTGCCCGGAGGGCCAACGAGCAGTGCGCCCTTGGGCAACTTGGCACCGATGGCCCGGTATTTTGCGGGGTCATGCAAAAAGTCGACAATCTCGACCAGCGCGCCCTTGGCTTCGTCCTGCCCGGCGACATCTTCAAACGTTTTGCCGGTTTTAGCTTCTACATAAACCTTGGCATTGCTTTTGCCAAAGCTCATCGCGTTGGGCCCGCCTACCCGGCGCATTAAAAACTGCCCCAGCAACTGGCCCAATGCTAAAATGATGAGCAGTGGCAGCAAGAAACCGGAAAAGAAGTTTTGCAGGGGAGAAGGGGTTTGGGTAATTGATTTGGTATAGTTGACACCGGCATCGTTTAGCGTCTGGGTGAGGGTGGGGTCATCCCACAAGCCGGTGATATAAACATTTTTGTCGGCGGTATCGGTGGGTTTAAATAGAATTTGGGTGTCGCTCATTTCCACTTCGGCGACGGCACCGCTTTTGACCATCGTCAAAAACTCGTTGTACGGTACGTCTTTTACCCTGCTGTTTTCAATCATTGGGGCTATGAATAAGTTAAACAGAATCAACAGTACCAGCCCGGCAAGATAAAAGTAGATAATTGGTTTTCTTGGGGGTTTTGTCTCTTTCATATGTCACCATCCTCAGAATCGGCCGAAATCTGCCGTGAAAAAATTTCATCCATTTGGGCACAGGCATCGGCCAGCGCGTGCTTTTGATCGGCAGTGAGCCCCTGCATCGCCTCGTGCAGATGAAAGGCCAGTGTGTCGGTCAGCTCGTCACGCAGTGCAGCGGATTGTGCAGTGGGCCGAAGCAGAATCACCCGCCGGTTGCCCTCTTTTTCATACCGCTCTACCAAGCCCTGTTCTACCAAAGCATCCACCGTACGGGTAAGTTGCTGGCGGCTGACTTGTAAGGTGCTGGAAAGATGCGTCATGTTGTGCCCGGGCGTTTGTTGGATGCAAAGCAATGCTTGCAACTGCCCGGGGGTAAGCGAACACAGCGGGCAGCCCGAAAGCGGGCGCATGACCATGCGGCTGAAGGTGGGAACCAGCCGGATCAGTGCACTTGCCATGCGGCGGGATTCTTCGGTCGTCATGAGGTCACCCTCCTTGCGTTATGATGTTCAAAAGAATACCATGTAAATAAAACCGTGATATGAAACAAATGTGAACATTAAATGAAAAGCAAAATTCCCGCTGTGCAAAACAGCGGGAATTGTAACGGGGAAAACCCGTTTAGTACTTTAATTTTTCAAGCAGCGGACGCAGCGTATCAAGTGCCTGTGAAAATTGGGTGACCTCACGGGAGGACAGGCGAGAAAATTGCGGCAACATGCGTTCGGTTACCTCATCTTGCAAGCAGGCGACCAGCGCCCGGCCCTCTGGTGTGAGGTTAAGCAGGATAATGCGCCGGTTTTTTTCATCGCCAGTGCGGGTGACATACCCCGCGGCAACCAATGCGTCGGCAATTTTAGTGAGCTGCTGTTTGGACACCGCCAGCTTGCGCGCCAAAACGCTCATGCGAAGCGGGTGGTTGACATTGAGGATGAATAAGGCCTGCAGCTGCGTTGCGGGCAGGTCTGCCACCGGGCTGACCTCTTGCGGGCGGATCAACACAGAGCGCAATAATGGCGTAAGCCCCAGCGCCTTGCGGATGCACTGACGCATCGCATCTTCTTCCATGATGGTAAAACTTCACTTTCTTAAAGGGGCGTCCCCTGTTTTTTAGTCGCTTTTAGTTTACCATGGTGTGGGGCAAAGTCAATATCAAAACGTCAAAACATAAAAAATTAACATCTGGGGCAGGGCAAAACCGGGTGTTTATTGCGCACTGGGGAAGATGGGCAGCAATTTTTTGTTCATGACATCGACAAGGCCAAGGTCGCTGAACTTTGCCTCAGGGATGACCGGCAGCGCCAGTGTGGCAATGCGCAGCAACGGGTTTTCCATCGAAAGGCCGATTTCGTGTAATGCCTTTTTCATGGCAAGCGAGCGGGCGGCGGTCTCTTCGCAGCCCACCGCGCTCATCAGCCCGCCCACCGCAAGGGGCAGCGTGGCGATAATTTTGCCGTCGATGGCGGCGGCAAAGCCACCGCCGCAGCCGGCAAGCTCACGGTAAACGGCATAGCCGCTGGCGGCATCTTGAAACACGATCGACAGGTTGTGGCAGTCGTGGCTGACGGTGGCGCCATCTGCCCCGCGCTTTGCGCCAAAGCCGCGCACCAGGCCAAAAGCATAGTTGCCGGTGCCATAGCGGTTGATGATCATGGCGTAGAACAGGTCGGGGTCGGCACTGATATCGACAAAGCCGTCTTTCACCGGCACGGTTTCGGTGACGCAGGTGGTGATGGACAGGGTGTCGGACGTATAGGTGAGCACATTGACCTGTACGCTGTCGCCACAGCCGACGGGTGCGCGTAGCTTGAAATCCTCCTGCGACAGCTGCGGCACGTTCATC
>JAQVCK010000023.1 GCA_028689835.1 Pygmaiobacter sp.
AAGATTATATTAAAATTCAGTACGCCGGGGCCGACACGCTGTTTGTGCCGGTCACCCAGCTGGATTTGCTGAGCCGTTACACCGCGCCGGGTGACGGCGAAAAGGTGCGCCTTGCCAAACTGGGCGGCACCGATTGGGTAAAGGCGAAAACCAAGGTCAAAAAGGCCGCGGCCGAAATGGCCAAAGACCTGCTGGAGCTGTATGCCCGCCGCAAAGAGGCGAAGGGTTACGCCTTCCCCTCCGACGGAGAGTGGCAGCACGATTTTGAAGCCCGGTTTGAGTATGACGAGACCGATGACCAGCTATCGTCTGCCAGCGAGATTAAAACCGATATGGAGCACCCGTGGCCGATGGACCGCCTGCTTTGCGGTGACGTGGGCGTGGGCAAAACCGAAGTGGCGTTGCGCGCGGCATTTAAGGCCGTGATGGGCGGCAAGCAGGTTGCACTGCTGGTGCCCACCACCATTTTGGCCTGGCAGCATTTTAATACCATGTTGCAGCGCATGGAGGCCTACCCCGTTAAAATTGCAATGCTGTCGCGGTTTCGCACCCCAAAACAGATCAAAGACGCACTGCGCGGGCTGAAAGCCGGCACGGTGGACATCGTGGTCGGCACCCACCGCCTGCTGCAAAAGGACGTGCGGTTTCACGACCTTGGGCTGATCATCATTGATGAGGAGCAACGCTTTGGTGTGCGCCACAAAGAAAAGCTGAAAGAAACCTTCCCCGGTGTCGATGTGCTGACACTGTCGGCAACCCCGATTCCCCGCACGCTGAACATGGCGATGAGCGGCATCCGCGACATGAGCACCATTGAGCAACCGCCGTTTGAGCGCCAGCCGGTGGAGACCTATGTGCTGGAGTATGACGACGGCATTTTAGAGCAGGCCATCCGGCGCGAGCTTGCGCGCGGCGGGCAGGTGTACTATTTACATAACCGGGTCGAAACCATCGACAACTGCGCGGCGCGGGTGGCAAAGCTGGCCCCCGGTGCGCGCATTGCCACCGCCCACGGCAAAATGACCGAGCAACAATTGTCCAGTGTGTGGCAGGCACTGCTGGACGGTGAAATTGATATCCTTGTATGCACCACCATCATCGAGACCGGGGTCGACGTGCGCAACTGCAACACGCTGATTATTGAGGACGCCGACCGCATGGGCCTTGCGCAGCTGTACCAGATTCGCGGGCGCGTGGGCCGCAGCGGCCGCAAGGCATATGCCTATTTCACGTTTCGCCCGGCAAAGGTACTCACCGACATCGCGGCCAAGCGCCTGTCGGCTATTCGCGAATTTACGGCGTTCGGCTCTGGGTTTCGCATTGCAATGCGTGATTTGCAAATCCGCGGCGCGGGCAACCTGCTGGGCCAAAGCCAGCACGGCCACATGGAGGCCGTCGGTTACGAGATGTACGTAAAGCTGCTGGGGCAGGCCGTGGCGGCGCTGCGTGGCGAAGCGGCACCACCCGACAAGAGCGATTGCCTGATTGATGTGACGGTGGATGCCTATATCCCGGAAAAATACATCCCCGACGCACCGGGCCGCATTGAGGCGTACAAGCGCATTGCCGCCATTGAAACGCAGGCGGACGCCGACGACGTGCTGGACGAGCTGGATGACCGCTATGGCGAGCCGCCCGCCGCGGTGCGCGGCCTTGTGGATATTTCACTCATCCGCATCGTGGCCGCGGGCCTTGGCATTTACGAGATTGGCCAGCGGCAGGACGCGCTGTTGATGTACACCGACACGCTGGGCCGGCGCGACCTCACGCCGCTCACCCGTGCGCTGCCGGGGCGCATTTCGCTCAGCCGCACCGCAAAGCCCTACCTTGCCGTGCGCCTGAAACCGGGCGAAAAGCCCATCGAGATCATGCGAAAAGTGTTTGACGTGTTGAACGACACAGAAAATTGAACAAAAAACTGTCGGTCAACTGTTTCAAAACAGCGAAAGAATGCGGTTTTGTCGTGTCTGCCCTTTACAAACCCGGCGCAGTTTCCTATAATGAAATTCGGGTGTAACCTTTTTGTTACAAATTCATCGCTTATGTCTGGAGTTGATTGGGCGTGAAACTCAACCGCATCACCGGCCCGGTATTTGCCGTCATCGCCATTGCGGCGCTGGGCTTTGGCTGTTCTGCCCGCAGTTACGACAGTGTGCTCACGGTCGATGGCACCGCCGTGCCGCCGTCCCTGTACCAGTTATGCCAGCTGCAAAGTTTCTTGTCCGCCGCCCAAACCGTGGGCAGCAGTACCCCCGCCGCCGTGCTTTCGGCCACGATTGACGACACCCCCGGTGCCGACTGGGTACACAGCCAAACGGTGGAGGCATTGCGCGAGTTTCAATACAACAACACCGAGTTTGACCGCCAAAAACTGTCGTTCACCGGTGACGAGCTGACAAACTTTGAAAGTAATGTCAAAAACAGCTGGACCCCTTATGCCACACTGTACCAAAACAACGGCATTGATTACGACACTTTTTACCAGTACAACCTGTCAATTTATAAAGCGCAAAAGTTGTTTGAGTTTTCGTACGCCGATGTGCGCGATGACACCCTAAAGCAGTACCTTGAAACCAATTATCTGCACATCGAATGCGTGCTGCTGCCGCGGGTGGATGCGACCGGTACGCCATTGGCTGACGAAAAGCTGCAACAAATCCAACAGATTGGCGACGATGCACTGGCGGATTTGCAGCTGTCCTCTGCCCTTGCGCCGTTTACTACCGTTGCGCTGCAAGCCGTCAGCGACGCTTACCCCATTGCCGGGTTTTCCGCCCCGTCTGCGGGCAGCGCGGGCAGTTATATTCAAACGCCGTACCTGCTCATCGGCGATACGGCGGATGGGTTTGGCGGCGCATTGACCAATGCCGCACAGCAGGTGGAAATTGGCGCATACGGGCTATACCGCGACGAGCAATCGCTGATCTTGTTCCACCGGCTGCCCAACTATGAGACCGACGCCCAGTTTGCCTCTTTGCGCAGCGCGTTGCTGAAAAAAATGTGGGGCAACGAGTTTACAAGCAACTGCAAAGCTGTGTGGGATGCCTACACGGTGGAGGAAGATGCCTCCGCGGTATCGTATTATTCGCCCCAAAAAATCACGTTTGCCTCCGCTGCCACCGCGGCACCCACGTCGGTGTCTGCCTCCAGCAACTCTTAAATTTTGCCAAAAGCCCCCGTGTGGGGCTTTTGTTTTTTATGGCGTGCGGGGTAGGGCCCCCGCCTTGCTTTCGGGGGCAAAATTCGGTATAATAAAGCACAGCAGAACAGCCGTTTTTTGCGCGCGGGCGCAATTTCTACACACAGATAAAAATTTGAAAATACAAGATCGGGAGGTACGACCGTGGCAACAGAAAAAGCAGCGGATAAAACCGCGCAGAGCAATAAAAACAAAGCACTGGAAACCGCACTGGCCCAGATTGAAAAACAATTTGGCAAGGGTGCCGTGATGAAGCTGGGGCAAAATGTCACCATGCAGGTGGATTCCATTTCCACCGGCAGCCTGTCGCTGGACCTTGCGCTGGGCATCGGCGGCCTGCCGCGCGGGCGGGTCGTTGAAATTTACGGGCCGGAGTCCAGCGGTAAAACCACCGTCGCGCTGCACGTGATTGCCGAAGCGCAAAAAAATGGTGGCGAGGCCGCTTTCATTGACGTGGAGCACGCGCTGGACCCCATTTATGCAAAGGCCCTTGGGGTCGACATTGACAGCCTGCTGGTCTCGCAGCCGGACACCGGCGAGCAGGCGCTGGAAATCTGTGAGGCGCTGGTGCGCTCGGGTGCTATTGATGTCGTTGTCATTGACTCGGTTGCAGCCATGGTGCCAAAAGCGGAAATCGAGGGCGAAATGGGCGACTCCCACGTGGGCCTGCAAGCCCGCCTGATGAGCCAGGCCCTGCGCAAGCTGACCGGCGCAATTGGCAAAACAAACACCATTGCCATTTTCATCAACCAACTGCGTGAAAAAGTGGGTGTTGTTTATGGCAACCCCGAGGTGACCGCCGGCGGCCGCGCGCTGAAATACTACTCGTCGGTGCGCATTGACGTGCGTCGCACCGAAACACTGAAAAACGGCACCGAATTCATTGGCAACCGCACCCGTGCCCGTGTCGTAAAAAACAAGGTGGCCCCCCCGTTCCGCGAGGGCATGTTTGACATCATGTTCGGCGAGGGCATTTCAAAAGAGGGCGAAATTTTAGACCTTGCCGTCACGCTGGGTATCATTAAAAAAAGCGGCGCGTGGTTTAGCTATAACGAAACACGGCTGGGCCAAGGCCGCGATAACGTGAAAATTTATTTGAAAGAAAACCCCGACTTTGCCGCCGACATTGAGCGTCAGGTGCGCGAAAACGCCGACAAACTGCTGCCAGGCGCAGCGCGGCGCACACTGGCTGCAAAGCCCAAGGCTGTGGAAGAAGCACCGGAAGAAGCGCCCAAAGCAAGCTCTTCCAAAACCAGCTCGTCGCGCAGCAGCGGGGGCAATATTGACATTGCGGTGGATGACGACGCATGACCGACGAATTGCGTATCACCGACCTAAAACCCACCCGCCGCGGGCGCATGTCCCTATTTGTGGGCGGCGAGTTTCAGTTTTCGCTGGACCTTGAAACGCTGGCAAAAAACGCTCTTGCGGTGGGGGACACCCTATCGCAACACGCTTTGGCAGCCCTGCGCGAGCAAAGTGACGAGCGCCGCGCCAAGGACAAGGCGCTGAATTATCTCAGCCTGCGCGCTTATGGCTCGGCAGAGCTTTTGCAAAAGCTTTGCCGGGTTTTTGACGAAGACACCGCCGGTGCCGCCGTGGCCGAAATGGCCCGCCTTGGTCTGCTGGATGACGAGGCCTTTGCCTGCCGACGCGCCGCATGGTGGCAACAACAGGGCAAAAGCACGCGCGAGATACGTGCAAAATTGCTGGCGCTGGGCCTGCCGCGTGAGCTAACCGACAACGCACTGGCCGGCCTGCGCGAAGATGCCGATGAAACCGCACTGCGGCGGGTAATTGAAAAACAATACCTTGCAAAGCTGGCCCGTGGCGAGCGCGAAAAGGTGCTTGCTGCCCTTGCACGGCGGGGGTTTTCGCCCCGGCTTGCACGCACCGTAATGGCCGACTATCTGCCAAACAACGGCGCAACCGAGCCTGCCGAACTGTTTGATTGCTAAAGGAAGATAACGAGGAAACCACATGGCAAAAATTGCACTAATTTCACTGGGCTGCCCCAAAAACCAAGTCGACGCTGACCGCATGTGCCATACCCTGCTGACAGCGGGGCATACCACGACCGCCGACCTTACCGAGGCTGACGCGATTATCGTGAATACCTGCGGCTTTATTGAAAGCGCAAAACAGGAGGCGATTGACACCATTTTGGATGCGGCTCGCCTTAAACAGGGTGAACATCCGCCCAAAATCATCGTCACCGGCTGCCTTGCCGAGCGCTACAAAGAGCAGATTCAAGCCGAAATTCCCGAAGTGGATGCCACGGTGGGCATTGGCTGCAACGGCGACATTGCCGCCGTGGTAAGCCGCGCACTGGGTGGTGAACAGGTAGAGGCGTTTGGCCCCAAAACCGCGCTGCCGCTGGAGGGCAAACGCATTGTTTCGACCCCGCGTCATTACGCTTACCTTAAAGTGGCGGAGGGCTGCAACAACCGTTGCTCTTACTGCGCCATCCCGCTCATCCGCGGGCCGCTGCGCTCGCGCACGCTGCCCGAGGTGCTAGAAGAGGCCCGCTGGCTGGCAAGCGAAGGGGTCAAAGAGCTGATTTTGGTCGCGCAGGACATCACCGCCTTTGGCGATGACCGCGGCCAAAACGAGACCGCCGCTTTGCTGGACGCACTGCAACAGGTAAACGGCATTGTGTGGATTCGCCTGCTGTACGCCTACCCCGAGCGGGTGACCGACGACTTTATTGCGGCCATGGCACGCAACAGCAAGGTGCTGCCCTACCTCGATTTGCCTATTCAGCACATCAACAGCGACATTTTGCGCGCAATGAACCGCAAAGGCGACCGCAACACGGTGCTGGGTGCCATCCGGCGGCTGCGCGCCGCACTGCCCGGCCTGACACTGCGCACCACGCTGATTGCGGGCTACCCCGGCGAGACGCAGGCCCAGTTTGACGAGCTGTGCGATTTTGTCAAAGAGATGCGGTTTGACCGGCTGGGCTGCTTTGCCTACTCGCAGGAGGAGGACACCCCCGCCGCAAAGCTGCCCCAGCTGCCGCTGGAATTGCGCGAAGAGCGCGCGGCGCAGATTATGCAACTTCAGTCGCGTATTTTGTCTGAACAGCAGGCCGCGCTGCAAGGCAGTGTACAAACGGTGCTGTGCGACGGGCTGGACGACGAGAGCGGGCTGTACGCCTGCCGCACGGCAGCCGACGCACCGGAGATCGACACGGTGGTCTATGTGAAAAGCGACGCGCTGCCGCTGGCAGAGGGCGCCTTTTACCGGGTACGGGTGGATGACAGCGATGCCGTTGACCTGTACGCCCATTTGGAAACGGAGGAAGTAGAATGAACCTGCCCAACAAGCTGACGCTGTTGCGCGTTGCGCTGATCCCCGTATTCATGGTGGCTGCGGCAAACCGCTGGATGCTGGCCGCCGGCATTGTGTTTGCCATCGCGTCGTTTACCGATTATCTGGACGGCCACATTGCCCGCAGCCGCAACTTGGTGACCGACTTTGGCAAATTTGCGGACCCCTTGGCCGACAAACTGCTAACGACCATCGCTTTTTTGTATATGATGGTGGACGGCGTGTGCAGCCCCGTGGTGCTGGCCATTATTCTGGCGCGCGAATTTGCGGTGTCGGGCGTGCGCATGATCGCCGCCGCCGCCCCGCAGGGCAAGGTGATTGCCGCCAACATTTGGGGCAAACTGAAAACCGTGCTGCAAATGCTGACCATTATTTTTTACTATTTTGGCGTTGCCATTGAACGCGCTGTGTTTACCGGCGGCTCCAGCGTGTTCTTTTCGCAGATCCTCACCTATGTGCTGTGCTGGGCCGTCGCGGCCGTCACGCTCGTCTCCGGTGTGCAGTATATCTGGAACAACCGGGAGTTTATCAATACCGCAAAATAACTATTTGTATTTTTACCGTCCGCCTTTGTTTGCCAGACGTCTGCCTTTCTGCCGCTTTGCGGCGCGGGCCTGCCTGTGCAGCGCCGCGGGCGGTTTTTTATTTGCCCGCCTGGGGCAAATATGACAATTTGATGTTTTTTTACACATTACTGTAACAGCGGCGCCCCGCCGTGGGTTTCTAAGGCAAACAGGCATCGACCTGCCACCGTTTCAATAAGCCACACCAACACCCAACCATCTGCCATGACAGGAGGGCGAACTGATGAAACACCGTATGTTAACCCGTGTGCTCACCACCGCGGCGGCCATGCTGCTGCTGTTTTCACTGGCCGGCTGTGGGGCGAGCAACGGCACTGCCGCCAGCACCGGCGCCGCAGTGGCGCCGCAGCAAAGCTACGACGCCGCCACCACCGCCGAAGCGGGGTTGACGGACACCGCCACACAGGACCGCAAGTTGATTACCAACGCCGAAGTGGACCTTGAGACGACCGACTTTGAGGCCGCCATGGCGCAGATCGAACAGCAGGTGACGGCCCTTGGCGGCTACCTTGCCAGCAACAGCCGCAGCGGCGAAGCCTCTGCCGGCAGCCGCAATGCCCGCTATGAGGCGCGCATCCCCGCAGACAGCCTGTCACAGTTTCTCGCCGGGGCCGAAAAGGCCGGCACCGTGGTGTACACCAACCAGTCCACGGTGGACGTGACAAACCAGTATGTGGACAACGAGGCCCATTTGAACAGCTTAAAGGCGCAGGAAGCACGCCTGCTGGAGCTGATGGCGAGCGCTGAAAAGCTGGAGGACATCATTGCGCTGGAGGATAAATTGACCGACGTGCGCTACCAGATCGACTCGCTGACCGGCCAGCAAAAGCTGTATGACAACCAGGTTGCCTATGCCACCGTGACGGTCAGCGTGCAAGAGGTCAAAAGTGAGACCGTGCTCTCGCCCAGCTTTGGCCAGCGCATTGTAAAGGCACTCTCCGGCTCGGTAGAAAACGCGGTCAAGTTTGCGCAAAACCTGGTAATTTTCCTCATCTATCTGCTGCCGTTTTTGCTGGTGCTGGCACTGGTGGCCGCCGTGGTTTTGCTGCTGAGTGCCCGCGCAAGGCGGCGCCGCAAACTGCGCTCTGCCGCCGAAGCCCCGGCACAAATGCCGCAGCCGCCTACCGACAGTGACAAACCACAGGGCACAAATGTGTAATTTTTTGGTACCTTTTAGTCTTGCATTTACCCTGCCCGTTAGGGTATTATAATAAACAACATTGGGGCAGGGTGCCCGTTCCCCTATGGGGCGGCCCCTGCCCTGTTAAGTTTAAACAGGGGGGATCAAGACCATGCTGGATATTAAAATTGAAAAAACCACACAACCCAAAGCGAAACCGACCGGCGCACTGGGCTTCGGCAGCATCTTCACAGACCACATGTTTGTGATGGATTACACCGAAGGCCAGGGCTGGCACGATGCACGCATTGTACCCTATGCGCCGATTGCGCTGGACCCTTCGGCACTGGTCTTTCACTATGCGCAGGAGTGCTTTGAGGGCCTGAAGGCCTACCGCACCGCCACGGGCAAGGTACAGCTGTTTCGCCCGGACAAAAACGGCGAGCGGCTGCGCAGCACCCACGAGCGCCTTTGCATCCCCACCATCCCGGTAGAGGATTTTGTGCAGGCCGTGCGCACCCTTGTCAGTGTGGAAAAGGACTGGGTACCCGCAGAAAAAGACACCAGCTTGTACCTGCGCCCGTTCACCATTGCAACCGAGCCGGTGCTGGGCGTAAAGGCCAGCAGCAGCTATAAATTTATCATCATTGCCAGCCCGTCGGGCAGCTACTACGCCAGCGGCATCAACCCGGTGCGCATTTATGTAGAGGATGAATATGTGCGCGCCACCCCGGGTGGCACCGGCTATATTAAATGCGGCGGCAACTACGCGGCCAGCATCATCTCCAGCGAAAAAGCACACCATTCCGGCTACGACCAGGTGCTGTGGCTGGACGGCGTCGAGCGCAAATACGTTGAAGAAGTGGGCAGCATGAACTGCTTCTTTAAAATTGACGGCGTCATCCGCACCGCCCCCACCGTGGGCACCGTGCTGCCCGGCATCACCCGCATGAGCTGCATGGAACTGCTTCAAAAGTGGGGTTACACGGTAGATACCTCCCGCCTTGCCATTGAGGACGTGATGCAGGCAGACCGCGACGGCAAGCTGGAAGAGGTGTTCGGCACCGGCACTGCGGCCGTCATCAGCCCGGTGGGCGAATTGAAGTACAAAGACGAGGTCGCCCACATTGGCGGCGGCAAGATTGGCGAAGTCACCCAGCGGTTATATGACACGCTGACCGGCATCCAGTATGGCCGCATTGACGCACCGCAGGGCTGGATTGTAGACGTACCCTGACCGGTAATTTTACATTGTTTTTTTAGGGGGCCGGTGCCATGCGCCGGGCCCCTTTGTTGTGCCATACCGCACTAAAAACAAAAGGAGGCCTGTTATGACGGTGCGCGAAGTGAACCTGAAATACGACATGCCCACGGTAGACACCGCGCTGCGGCGCATGGAGACCGAGCTTTCTGCCGCGCGGCACACCGGGCAAAAACTGTTTAAGTTTATCCACGGTTACGGTTCTACCGGCACGGGCGGCAAAATACGCGGTGCGGTGCGCCGTGCTTTGCGCGAGCGGCAGGGTGCAGGCAGGGTGCGTTTTGTGCTGCCGGGTGAAGAATTTGGCATGTTTTCTGCCCACGCGCGGCAAGCCGCAGACCGCTACCCCGCGCTGCGGCAGGACCGCGACTGGGGCCGTGAAAACGACGGCATTACCGTAGTCGTTTTATAAGCACACATTTTTATTTTTTGCTCTTGACTTTTCCCTGCGCAAATTGTATTATTGTATTAATCCATTAATACAAAGGAAAGGGGAGTAGGAGGCATTGACTTGGGATTTAAAATCTGACCGCCCAATTTATCTGCAATTGGTAGAGCATTTGCAGCTGGCTATTGTTTCAGGGCGGCTGCCGGCGGGCAGCCGTGTACCGCCGGTACGCGAGCTCGCATCCCAGGCGGCCGTCAACCCGAATACGATGCAAAAAGCACTGCAAGAACTGGAGCAAAGCGGTTTAATTCAAACACAGCGCACCAGCGGGCGCATTGTCACCGAGGATACGGACCGCATTCAAGCCACCCGTGATCTGCTGGCCAAAAATCAGCTGGATGCTTTTTTTGAGCAGATGCAGCGGCTGGGTTGCACCCGACACGAAATCTTAGCTCTTGTTGAAAAAGAGCTCTCCATCGTGTGATGCACTTTTAAAGGAGGAAGAATATTGGAACCTATTTTAGAGTGTCGCAAGCTTTTTAAAGACTATACGTCCTGCCGCGCGCTCGCGGGGGTGGACCTCAGCCTTTACCCCGGGCGCATCATTGGCCTGCTGGGGCCCAACGGCAGTGGCAAAAGCACACTAATTAAACTGGCGGCCGGTCTGCTGACCCCCACATCCGGGGAGCTTTTTGTGGCGGGCAAGACCCCCGGCGCCGCCACCAAGTCGCTGGTGTCTTACCTGCCGGAGCGCACTTATCTGCCGGACTGGATGACGGCCCAGCAGGTCATTGACTTTTTTGCGGATTTTTACGCCGATTTTGATGCGCAGGCTGCGGCCGATATGCTGCACCGGCTGAACATTTTGCCCGGCACCAAGCTGAAAACCATGTCAAAAGGCACCAAAGAAAAGGTACAGCTGATTTTGGTGATGAGCCGCAGGGCGCAGCTTTATCTGTTGGATGAGCCGATTGGCGGGGTGGACCCCGCGGCGCGTGACTATATTTTGCAGACCATTTTGACGAACTACAACCCCGAAGCCGCTGTGGTGATTTCCACCCATTTAATCGGCGATGTGGAAAAAATACTCGATCAGGTTGTATTTTTACAAAATGGCCAGGTGATGCTGTGCGCAACGGTGGACGATATCCGTGCCGAGCACGGCTGCAGCGTGGATACGTTTTTTCGGGAGGTGTTCAAATGTTAGGCAAACTGCTGAAATACGAGCTGCGCGCCACCGGGCGTCAAGTACTGCCGCTTTGCGGCGGCATGGTGGCCTTTGCGCTATTGCGCCGCCTGCTGGGCCTGTTGCAAATCACCCGCGCATGGCCGGGGCTGAACGAGGCACTGGACTCTCTGGGTATCGGCTTGTTTACCCTACTTCTCATTGCCTGCACTGCCGCAGTGTTTATTGTGCTCATCGTGCGCTACTACCGCAATCTGTACACCGACGAGGGGTATTTGATGAATACCCTGCCGGTCAGCCCCACCCAAAACCTGCTATCAAAAATGTTTGCCGCCGTCATTTGGCAGGCGGTCTCCGTGCTGGCACTGCTGCTGTCCGTTTTTATCTCGGTCATTGACACCCATGTCTGGCGGCAGATTGTTTTTGGCTTTGCCCAAATGAACCTCAGCTTCCAGCATTTTCTGCTTCTGCAACAAGGGCTTGTGCCTTTGATCACTATCGAGATTATTTTATTGGTCATCATCGGCGCTTTTGCAGATATGCTAAAATTTTATGCCGCCATTTCACTGGGGCAGTTTATCCGTCGCCACCGGGTGCTGGGTGCCGTGGTGTTTTACTTCGGGCTCAATTTTGCGTTCAGCGTGCTTAGCACTTTAATCATGTTGCCGCTGGGCCTGATGGGAAACGATATTACCTCCATGGCCGCGCTGCCACAGGTGCTGGCTCTCTCGTTCGGCATTACGTTGTTGCTGACCATCCTTGAGGGTGTCGTTTGCTTTCTGCTTGCCCGCTGGTGCCTTGCAAAAAAACTGGAACTGGAGTGACCCCCTGCTATGCCGCAACCTTATCAACTGCGCGAAATTGCGCTGCATACCCCCGCTTACCAGCAGATGAAGGCCCTGCGCATCGACGTGCTGCAAAAGCCGCTTTCGCTGCCGATGGACGCACTGGATTTTGAACACGACGAAGGCCGGTGGATGCTGGGGCTGTACCGCGGCGATGCCCTGTGCGGCTGCTTGGTATTTGCCCCACTGCCGGGCGGTGTTTACTGGATGCGACAGGTCGCGATTGACAGCGCATTGCAGGGCACCGGGGCCGGGCGGCAGATGATGGCGCAGGCCGAGGCGTTTGCCCGCCAAAACGGCGCCACTGCCATCACGTTGCATGCGCGCGATTACGCCGTGCCGTTTTACGAAAAATGCGGCTACCACATCGCGGGTGCTGGCTTTGACGAGGCGGGCATCCCCCACCTGCCGATGGAAAAGGCGCTGTAATGTTTGCCCCCCCCCGCACCCCTTTTGCTCTGTTTTACGATTGCAACTACCGCCTTAACAAACACTGCCCGCACGGTTTGCCGTGCGGGCAGTGTTTTCGTTTGTTTTTAAAAAACCGTGCACTTAAAGTGCGGCAGCACTCTTTGTTCCCCAGCTGTTGTAGCGCAGCGTGTCGGTCATCTCCATGCCAAGGCCGCGCAGCAGCCGCAGCCCCTTTTCGCGCCCTGCTTCATTCTCCAGCTGGCCCGGTGCATGGGCATCCACCCCAATGATTGCGGTGCAGCCCTCTGCCGCTGCAATGCGCCAAAAGCCCTCGTGCGGGTACCCGTCAATATGATACCGCTCGTTGTACAGGGTACCCAGCAGGTTGTACTCTACCGGGATCTGTAGCCGCTTTGCGGCGCGGCACAGCTCGCGGCTTGCCGCGCGGGCATTGTCGTCAAACCCCGGCCATGCGCGCAAAAATAAATCCGGGTGGGCAAAGCAGGCATAAAGGCCACTTTCCAGCCCCTCAATCGAGCTGTCCACATAGCTGCGCAGCGTTGCAAGGTCTTTGGTCGCGTGGCCAAAATACGGGCCAACTTCATCCGACGGATAAAAGTGATTACCAAAAATCAGGTAGTCCATCTGGTAACGGCGTACCTGCTCTTTCAGCCAGTCAATATAACGGGGGAAATACTCACATTCCAGCCCCAGCCGCAATTCGATGCGGCCCGCATATTTTTGCTGCAACGCCCGTACCGACGCCACATAACCCGGCAAATCATCCGCCGGCATGCGCATGGTACCCACGTAGTCACTGTCGTACTTCCACGGGCTGTGGTCCGAAAACCCCAGCACCGTATATCCCTGTTTCAGCGCGCTTTGCACATAGGCTTCATCGCTGCCCTCTGCGTGCAGGCAGCGGGTCGTGTGGGTATGGTAGTTCGTTTTTTTCATTGCTCTGATGCTCCCTTTGAAAAACGCCCCACCGCTGTGGGGTGACGAAAAACAGCCGCAATAGCGGCTGTTTGCTGTTGTGTTATGTGGCCCGTACTGCCCGGCCTTCACCGCAAAAAAAGAAAGCCAGCGGCAGGGATGTGCGCCACCGGCTTTCAGTATACCACAAACTGCACTTTTTTGCACCCCGGCTTAGCCAGTCACCATCTGCACGGCATCCGGTACCCGCACGGCCGCATAATACAGCAGGCTGCCTTTTTTATAGGCCACTTCTATTTTATACACATACACCCCCGGCACCGACGGGGTCATCACATCGCCATATACGCTGAGGTACTCGGCCCCGTACAGCCCGTCGGCCCGCGATACCTTGATGGAAAGGTACTTCGGGTCGCTCATCACAATCACCAGCCGCGCGTTGGGTGCCACATCCTGCGGGGATAGGGGCAAGTCGCCAGCCTCGGCAGAAAGCGCCGGCCCACGCACCTTGCGGGTGATGTAGTTCCATTCAAAATTGGCCCGCACCACATTCAGCTTGGTGTACCCCACCGATGCTTCAATCAGCGGCAGGTTGTTTTCCGGGTCGGTAGAGTCGAGCGTCTCTTTTAAGAGCAAACTGCCCACCGCCGCCATGGCAATCAACGCAAAGGCAAGCAGCGCCTTTAAAACTTGTCTTTTTTTGCCTTTCAGCAAGGTGATTCCTCCTCTTCGGTCTGTGGTGCACCCGGCCCCGCCGCACCCCCTGCAAGCGGGTTGCCCGCGGCATCAATGCCGCGCTCTTTCAGCTTGGCTGCCACAAGGTCGCTGGACAGGCTGTACAACACCGCAAAGGTCGGCACCCCAAGCAGCATACCGGTAAACCCAAACAACCCGCCGCCCACAATAATAGCAACCAATACCCAAATGGCCGAAAGCCCGGTAGAGTCACCCAAGATTTTGGGCCCCAGAATATTGCCGTCGAACTGTTGCAGCAAAATCACCAAAATGGTGAACCACAGCGCGCTCCACGGGTCGACAATCAGCAAAATCATCACACTGGGGATTGCCCCGATAAACGGCCCAAAAAACGGGATAACGTTCGTGGTGCCGATAACCACACTGATAAGCAGCGGCATAGGCATTCGAAAAATCAGCATAAAGATGAAACACAGCACCCCAATAATAGCGCTGTCAATCAGTTTGCCGGTGATAAACCCCGCAAACACCTCATTTGCATGGCCCGCCACAGACAAAAGGCGATGCGCCTTGGGGGTAGGCAGTGCGGCAAACAACACTTTTTTTAGTTGAAACACCAGCTTATCCTTGCCCGCCAGCATGTAAATCGAGCTGATGAGCGCCGTCAAGGCCGTCACCACCCCACTGCCAATAATGACCGGCAGGTTCAGCAGGCTGGGGGCCGCGCTGGCAATGGCCGCTGTCATTTTTTGCACCAGCTCGCGGTAGGTGACCCCCAGTTGCGTCACAATGGTCTCATCAATATGCAACCGGTCGGTCAGCAACGTGGCAAGGTCGTTGAGGTTATGCAAATACCCCTGCACGTTTTTGACCAGTGTCATCACGCTTTGCACCAATTGTGGCAGCACCAGCCCAATCAACAGGGCCGCCAACAGGGCCGCCAACACATAAACCGTTAAAATGGACAGCGTGCGCTTTGCCCGCAACCGGTAAAACACCCGCCGCTCAAAAAAGCGCATGGGTAAGTTAAGCAGATATGCCAGCGAAAAGCCCACAATAAAAGGGGCTAGAATATGCAAAAAGCTCGCCACCGAACTGCGCACCACATCAAAGTGAGAAATTGCAAGGTAAAACACAATCCCCACCAACACGACAAACAGGTTGGACAGCGTGCGTGCATTTAAAATCAGTTTTCCTTTTTGTTTCAAAACGGGCCCCTCCTCTAAGCAAGAGTCGCCGGCCCCGCGCCGACATACTATCGATATTATACCTTATCCATCTGCAAAAATCCATTAAAATACTACAAGACAACGGGCCTTTTCCCCCGCTGTCTTGCGGGCTTGCACCTCTGTACACTTGCGCTGGTGCACAGAATATCCTATAATAAAATTATAAAACCTTACAAATTGTTTCATTTGTCGCAAAAGTGCAACGCCCCGGCCCCCACACGGCAGGCCCCCGCGCTGTCCACACGCACACACTGCCCAAAGGAGCCCGCTTTATGAAACTTGTTGTACTCGACTCCTATGCTTTGCAGGAGGGGGACCTTGACTGGTCCGGCCTTGCCGCGCTGGCGGGCCCCGTGACCACCTGGCCCCGCACCCCATATGAACAAGCCGCCGCCCGCATTGGTGATGCCGAGTTGGTGGTCGTGAATAAAACCTGGATTGATGATGCCGTGCTAACGGCCTGCCCCAACGTGAAATGGGTGGGCCTAACGGCAACCGGCACCGACAGCCTGGACCTTGCGGCCTGCACCCGGCACGGGGTACCGGTGGCCAATGTGCCCGGTTATTCCACCGAGTCGGTGGCGCAGATGGTGTTTTCGCTGTTGTTGTCGGTCTGCCAGTGCCCCGAGCGCTATTGGCAAGCGATACAGGGCGGCTGCTGGCAAACTGACATTCGGCCGGAATTTGGCATTACCCCACAGCGTGAGCTGTTTGGCAAAACGCTGGGCATTGTGGGGTATGGCAGCATTGGCCGCGCGGTGGCGCGCATGGCAAAGGGCTTTGGCATGCGGGTGCTGGTGCACACCCGCACGGTGCGCCCGCAATATGCCGCCGACGGCGTGCAGTTTGTGCCGCTGGGCGATTTGCTGGCCCAAAGCGACATTGTGTCGCTGCACTGCCCCGCCACGCCGGACACCCGCGGGTTGGTTGGCCCCGCCGCGCTGGCCCAGATGAAGCCGGGGGCTATTCTGGTCAATACTGCACGTGGCGCGCTGGTGGACGATGAAGCCGTGGCCGCCGCGCTGCAAGCAGGGCACCTTGGCTTTTTTGCCGCCGACGTAGTGGGGGCCGAGCCGATTAAGCCGGGCAACCCGCTGCTTGCCTGCCCGCGCGTGCTGCTGACACCACATGTTGCCTGGGCCACGCAGGAGGCGCTCAGCCGCCTTGCCGCCGCCGTGACCGAAAATTTACAAAGTTTCCTTTCGGGGGCACCCAAAAACATTGTCAACCCGCCGGTGGGGCCGTTTTAACCGTTTTGCTCTTCAGTTTTGCCGTTTTTCCCAATTTCTCGGCAAAGCATCGCATAGATATTTGTTAGTCTTTCCCTTGAAAATTGGTTTTAGAGGGTCTATAATGGGCATTGTTCCAAAAATATTGGTCAATTTTTGTCTATTATCAATATATGACAACCGCTCCCTTTTTTAGGGTGTGGCTGACCGGAGGTACTCACGTGGAAAAGCTGATTGAAAACATTATCGCCGCCGACCGCAAGGCGCGGGAAATTATTGAAAAAGCGGAGATGCAAAAGGAATCTATCATTGCTGAAACCGCCAAAGAAAAGGCAAAAGCCATCGAAAATTACCGCAGCAGCTTTGCCCGTGCAGAAGAGCAGCTCAACGAAGAGGAGCAGGCAAAGCGCGATGAGATTGCCGCCGAGGAAGAGGCCGATTTTGCACAGCGTAAAGAGGCTCTTTGTAAAACAGTTGAAGAATACCGCAGCGCAT
The DNA here is from genome assembly GCA_028689835.1 of Pygmaiobacter sp. Classification (GTDB taxonomy): domain Bacteria; phylum Bacillota; class Clostridia; order Oscillospirales; family Ruminococcaceae; genus Pygmaiobacter. Next base: position 16,913 of record JAQVCK010000023.1, read on the forward strand.
GGGCCGACGCTATGTTCCAGAAAATCACCGCTGTCTGATTCGACCAAGACGACTCACCGTTTTTTTCGGGGGTTCGTCTTTTTTCACCTTTGGCGGCCGGGCCGTGCCGCTCTCAATACTCTATAAAGGTAAGGAGGTGCCGACATGTTGGGTAGAACATCCTCTCTTGCAATGATTCCAAAAGCGCGCGGGATTATTTCTCATCATCTCACCGAGCAGGAATACGAAGAGCTGATGCACAAGCGCAATGTCAATGAAATTGGCATTTATCTGCGCAACCACCCCTATTTTCACGACAGCTTTGTTTGCATTCAGGAGCCGGACATGCACCGTGAGCGCCTGGAAGATTTGTTGTCGCGCGACATTTATTACAAGTTCGAGTCGTTGCGCCGGTACGACTTTTCATCCGGCAAATTCGCACATTTCTTTTTAATCGACTGCGAGGTACACGAACTATTACACGCCTTGCAATTGCTCGCCACCGGCGGGGCCGAAAGCTACATCATTCGCCTACCCGGCTTTTTGACCAACCAGACCTCGTTTGATTTGATTGGCCTTGCGCACGCACGCAACTTTACCGAGTTTTTGGGCGTCATACGCCACACCCCGTATTATGGGTTGTTGCGCCCGTTACTCAGTGACTCCTCCTCCTTTGATTATGCCGCCTGCGAGCACGCGCTACGCAGTTACTATTATACGGAGACGCTTGAGCTGATTGACAAAAACTTTCCGGCAAAAGAGCGCCCGGCGGTGAAAGAGCTGTTTACCCGCGAAGCCGAGATTTATAACCTCGACCTCATTTACCGCATCAAATCCTTTTTCCCCGGCAGCTATACCCCGAAAGAAATTGAGGAATTGCTGTTGCCGGTCAGCTTTGAAATCCCCCGCAAGCGGATGCTGGAAATGGCCGCTGCGCGTGATTTACGCCAGCTTGCCACTATTTATAAAGGCTGTGGCTACGACAAAGACTACGGCGATTTTCAGGTAGAAAGCTCTTCTGCCTGCGCTTGGCGGCAGTTATACCACCAGTCGATGCGTATTCTGCGGTTTTCGCTTTCCCCCGGCACGGTGTTGGCTGCGCTATTGCTGCTGGCAAAGATCGAACGCAGCAACATCATTAATATCATCGAGGGTGTTCGCTATCACCTCGACCCGTCCGACATCCGTTTACTTTTAAAATATTGATTTGATCGGTCTCAAGGAGGTCATCACTTTGGCAATTGAAAAGATGAAGTACATGAACATCTACGGCCCCAAGGATTCATTGCCCGGGGTGCTCGAGGTGCTTACCGAACTCGCTTGCTTCCACCCTGACACCGACGGCAAGGATGAATTCCGTCCCAATGTGTCGGATAACCCGTATTCTGAGCTGCTGCATCAGGCCCAGAACGTGTTGGCAGACTTGCACGTCGACAGCGGTGAAACACCGGAGCTCGTACAGTTTGAGTTGCAGGACGTGCGGGATATGGTGGATACCTACCGCAAAAAAATCGACCAGGCAGCCGTCGCTTGCAAAGATTTACTGGAAGAGAAAAAGCTGTACGCCCACGCGCGCCACCAGCTGCGTCACCTCGAGCAGATGGACGTCAACTTGGACGACATTTTCTCGCTGAAATATGTAAAGGTGCGCTTTGGCCGGTTGCCCAAAGAGGGTTACCGCAAGCTGCCGTACTATTCGGGCCGGGAGTTCAGCTTCCGCGCGTTTGACTTTGACGGCGAATATTACTGGGGCTTTTACTTTAGCCCTGAAAATATTTCAAAAGAAGTGGATGCCATCTTTGCCAGCCTGCACTTTGAGCGGCTGCGCGTGCCTGATTTTGTGCACGGCACCCCCACCCAGTCACTCGCACGCATTGAAACCCACGAGGCCCAGCTGAACGCAAAGATTGAAGAGCTGACAACCCCGACCCAAGAGCAGACCCGCACCGATTTGCAGGTGTTGCAGCGCATGTGTGTCTGGCTGGACCATAAAGCGCAGATTTATAATATGGAAAAATACGCGCAGGTTTTGGGCGATACCTTCTACCTGTCTGGGTTTGTACCCAAGGTAAAGAGCAAACAGATCACTGAGCGGCTGTCGCAGTGCCCCGGCTGCAAAGTGTCAGACCCGATCGCGAGTGCCGATGCGCCCATTCCTCCCCCAACACAGCTAAAAAACAACTGGTTCTCGCGCCCTTTTGAGATGTACGTTTCGATGTATGGTCTGCCCGCCTACAAAGACATCGACCCGACCAGCTTTGTGGCGATTACCTACTCGATTCTGTTTGGTATCATGTTTGGCGACCTGGGGCAGGGGCTCGTCGTGTGCATCGTTGGCTGGTTGCTGCACAAGTTTAAAAAAATGCCCCTCGGCGCTATTTTGCAGCGCTGCGGTGTGTTTTCAATGATCTTTGGCTTTTTGTACGGCAGCGTGTTTGGCTACGAAGAGCTGTTAAACCCGGTGTACCACGCCATGGGCCTTGCCGGCAAACCGCTGGAAGTGCTGGCCCCGGAAAGCACAAACTTCATTCTGCTGGGCTCGATTGCGCTGGGTGTCTTTTTAATTCTGTGCGCCTTAGTGTACGGCATGATTTCAAAAGCGCGGCGCGGGTATAAGGGCGAGTTCTTCTTCTCGCCCAACGGCCTTGCAGGCTTTGTGTTCTATGCGGCCGTCGTGGGCGGCGCCGCTGCCCTGCTGCTGCGCAACCGCAACCTGTTCACCCCGATTTTCATCGTCATCGGCCTTGTCATCCCGTTCTTGATGATGTACTTTGCCGAGCCCTTGACCCACCTTGTAAAAACCCATAAGCTGCACCTTGAAGAAGGCGTGGGCGGTACGCTGGTCAATGGGTTCTTTGAAATGTTTGATGTTCTTTTGACCTTTGCCAGCAACACGATGAGCTTTTTGCGTATCGGCGGCTTCGTGCTGGCACACGCCGGCATGATGAGCGTCGTCATGACACTGGCCGAAATGGTCGGTGCCGGCGCGGCCCCCGTTGTTGTAATCATCGGCAACATTTTTGTCATGGGCATGGAAGGCCTGATTGTGGGCATCCAGGCGCTGCGTCTTGAATTTTACGAGATGTTCAGCCGCTTCTTTGACGCGGACGGCACACCGTTCGCCCCGCTTAAGCTCCGTACGCCGCGCTCTACCGGCAGTAAGGAATAAATTTGCAATTTCATCCACTGGTCAGTACATCTGATTTTTTATGTTTGGAGGATATTATTATGAACCGTACCATTCACAAATCCGCACGCCTTTTCTTTAGTTTTGTCACTGTTCTGCTTGCTGTCGCTGCTTTTTCTACCGTCTTTGGTGCTGACACCACTGCCGCCGCCACTTCGTCCAACGGCATCGGCCTCATCGCCGCTGCGCTGTCTACCGGCCTTGCGGGCATTGGTTCCGGTATCGCTGTTGCGGCGGGCGCACCTGCTGCTATCGGCGCTTTGACCGAAGACGCCAAGACCTTTGGTAAAAGCATGATCTTCGTTGCACTGGGCGAAGGTATTGCACTGTACGGCATGCTGATCTCGATCCTGATCCTGAACAAAATCTAAGGACGTGGTATCGTGAAATATTTTCTCATTAGCGACAACACCGACACACTGGCCGGCATGCGCCTGGTTGGGGTCTATGGCGTTGTGGTCCACGAGCCGAAACAGGTGGAAGCCGAGCTGGAAAAAGCAGCTGCCGACCCCACCATTGGTATTGTTCTGCTGACCGATAAGCTGTCAAAGCTGTGTCAGGAGACGGTATTGAAGTTTAAGCTCACTCGCAGCCGCCCGCTTCTTGTCACAATGCCGGACCGGCACAGCGGCGACAATGCCGCCGAGGACATCAAGCGCTATATCTCCGAGGCGGTTGGTATTCGCATCTGATGCTTGCAGGGCCTTTCACCGCGGGCTTGTGAAAGGTTGTTTTGCCCGCCCTTTGGGCATGCCCCTGTGTTGTAGTTACGCCCAAAATCGGCCCACTTTAGACGCGGGGCCGGAAAGGCATGGTAAGTTTGTATGACTGAACTGGATCCCAATGGCAGCTTTGTAACATTTGAACAGGCCGTCATCGACG
>JAQVCK010000195.1 GCA_028689835.1 Pygmaiobacter sp.
ACAGCACCTGCCCTGCCGACGGGGTGGCGGTGGCATTAAACAGCCGCAGCAGCGTGCTTTTGCCGCAGCCGCTGGGCCCCTGCACAAAGGTCATTGACCCCTGTGCAATGGCAATGGGCGGGTAGCGCAGAAAATCCAAAAAATGCAGGCCAGTTGCAGCCAGTATCGGCGGCATAAAACCACTCCCTTGCACCTTGCGGTGAAATCTGGTACAGTATAGTTATCGAATTTCGTTATCGGCTTTCGATATTATACTATCACGGGGGGCGGCACAATGCAAGAACCGGTATTGCGCAAATTGCTTTTGGCTTTTATAGAGCTGCACATTTTGCACCATGCCAAAGAGCGGCCCATTTATGGCAGCTGGATGATGGAGGAATTGCAGCACCACGGCTACCATGTGAGCGCGGGCACACTGTACCCAATTTTTCATAACTTAGAAAAGGCGGGCCTGCTATTGGCAGAGACTAAAAGTGAAAACGGGCGCCGCCGCAAATATTACACCCTGACCCCAAGGGGCACCGCAGTGCTGGCCGAAGCAAAGGATAAGATAGAAGAGCTGCGCGCTGAAATGTAAGCAGGCGGCCCAATGTCTGGCTTAAATTTTTCGGCTTTGCAGCCGCTTTGCGTAATGGCCCTGGCATTTACGCCGCCCCCCCTGCTTTACTCGCCGCCCGGTGCACCCCGCCGGTTCGCCGCCCGGCCACAATTTATGGCAGCCTTGTGGCGCACCGCCCAAAATGCCCTTGCCACAGTGTGGTGCCGCCAAAGCACCGCACTGTTTTTTTGCCCGCCCCGCCACAACAAACAAGCCGCCGCACAGCAAAATTGCTGTGCGGCGGCTTGTTTGTTTTTTAGGCACGCAGCCTTGCGTGGGTGCCTTACAGGTACCGCACGCGCTCGCGGTATTCGCCAATCACCGTGCGGTTATGCTCGTCCCCGCCGGGGCAGTTGCCACTGCTGAACACTTTGGGCTCAATGCCCTTGCTGCGCAGGTTTTCGCAGGCCGAAAGCACAATGCTGTTGCTGATGGCTGCCGAGGCAATGGTGGAAACCGGGCCCGCCTTCGTGCCGTCTGAACACACCTCTATGCTGGCATCCCCCACCGGCACATAGTTGTTGATGCACAAATCGCAGACATCCGGCAGATGCAACCCTTGTGCCTGCCGGCTTTTTTGGGTTTTATAAAAAAAGGAAGAGATCCCGATGACCTTTGCCCCGCGGCTCGACGCCCCCTGTGCCATTTCAATGGGAAACGGGTTGATGCCGGAGCTGGACACGATCAGCAGGCAGTCGTTTTCGGTGATGGGGTAGCGGGAGATGACCTGTTCGGCATAGCCGCTCATGCGCTCTACATAGCTGCTTTTCACCGCACCTTCGTGCAGCATGGCACAAGTTTCAAAAATGGGGCTCACCGCTGCAAGTCCGCCCGCGCGGTAAAACAGCTCTTCTTCTAAAATATGCGAATGGCCGCAGCCAAACACATAAAGCAGGCCGTTTTTTTGCAGCGACTGTGCCACCAGTTCGCCCGCTTTTGCAATGTTCTGCGCCTCATTTGAAAAAATCTTGTGCAAAACCCCATTGACCGTTTCACTGTACTCTTCCACAAACATTACATGATGCTCCAATCATTTTTGATATCCGGTTCCCGAAAGGCCAGCTCCACCTGGAAGCGGTAGCGGTCTGCACGGTATTTCGACTCTACATATTCCACCGGGCGGTTCTGGTCGTCAAAGGTCAAACGGCGAATGAACAATGCCCCGGGCGAAGCTTCGCTTTTCAACAGTGCACGCTCGTATTCCTTTAAGGAGATCACCTCAATGGACTCCTGTGCACTTGCAAGCACAATGCCAAGGCGGCCCGTAAACAGCTCATACAGCGACCCGTCATTTGTTAAATTTTCCAGCACCACCGCGCCGATGCTGCTGTTCATATAACAAGTCTCAATAGCCATGGGCTCTTTGTCGGCAATGCGCAACCGCTTGAGAATCGTCACCGTGTCGTCGGGTTTTACCTGCAGCATTGCCGCAATGGCGTCCCCGGCGGTAATCATCTCCATCGCTAAAATTTGCGAACTGGGCTTCATGTCCCGGTGCAACATATCACTGGTAAAGCTGGTCAACTGCGCCAGAGGCTGTGGTATTTTTTTGCTGCGGATAAAAACGCCTTTGCCCTGCACACTGTATAAAACGCCCTCTTGCTGCAATTCGGCGATTGCGCGGCGCACCGTAATACGGCTGACCCCAAACTGGTCACCAATCGCACGCTCGGAGGGCAGGCACCCCTCCGGGAAGCTGCTGCCCGTTTGCATCATCTGCAGCAGGTCTTCTTTCAGCTGCTTGTACTTGGGTGAATACCCTGATTCTGATCTTGCCATGCGCCTTTCCTTTCTGCGGTGGGTACGGCCACACCTGTGCAACAACCACAAAACCGGCGTGCCCGTCCAGCGGGTTTACGATTCAGCAATACTATGTTTTAAAAAAATAGTACCACATGTTATATATTTTTTCAATCTTTTTCTTGCTACTTTTACCTCCATCCAAAGAAACTTCGTATCTTTTGGTATTATTTTTCTTTTAAACTAATTTATTATAGTCAATTTTGTAGAATTAGACGCAAGGCTGAAATTATCTTCCACAAAATTATCGACATTTTATGATCATATTTTCTAATTATTTAAAAAAAATTCATAATCTATTGCTTTTTTATATGACAAGCGGTATATTTGAGTAAACGAAGAAAAGGTGGAACAGAAATGGATGACCTGATTCGAAAAGAAAACATTCAAATTGGTGTCGACGCACCCTCGTGGCAGGATGCCGTGCGTGGCGCCGGTAACCTTTTGCTGCAAGCGGGCAGCATTACCACGCAGTATATTGACGAAATGATTCAAGCGGTGGTGGAACTGGGCCCGTACATGGTGCTGATGCCCGGTTTTGCGCTGGCACACGCGGCGCCCTCTGCCGCAGTGCTGCGCGACGATATTTCGCTGATTACGCTGAAAACCCCCGTGGCCTTTGGCAATGCAGAAAACGACCCGGTAAAGGTTGTGCTGTGCATTTGCTGCAAGGACCGCGAATCGCACCGCACCACGTTACAGCGGGTTGCTCTGTCGGTGATGGAAGACGGCATGATTGACAACATGGCGACGGCCAAAAGTGTTGACGCCTTGATGGCCTTATTGCAAAACGCCTGATTGCGGGTTTTGCAGCCCCCCGCCGGCGGGCGGGCAAAAAAGATTGTGAAGCAGCGTTCTGCTTGCAATAGAGAAAAGAAAGGAGTTTTTTATGGAAAAGATCAAAATTCAGACAGTGTGTGGCTTTGGCTGTGGTTCTTCGCTGTTTTTACGCATGAAGATCGAGGGGATTTTAAAGGCAAACGGGGTCGATGCCACCGTGTTTTGCGGTGACGTGGGTACCTGCCTGACCAATGAATGTGACGCGATTTTTATATCAGAGGAATTGAGCGAGCGCATTAAAGACCGGGCCAGTGTACCGGTGTTTGCGGTGAAGAACTTCATGAACACTGCTGAAGTGACAGAAAAGGTACTGAGCTTCATTCAAGACAAACAGCAGTAATTATAAATTCTGAAACGGATGTTGGAGGAGGATTTTGAAATGGCAGTACTGAATTTTATTGTAAACGAAATTTTTGGACAGGGCGCTATTTTCCTTGCGCTGATTGCACTGGTTGGCCTGGTGCTGCAAAGAAAGCCGTTTAGTGATGTGGTGCGCGGCACCATGATGACCGCTATTGGCTATTTTGTATTGACCACCGGTACCGGGCTGATTACCGGCAGCTCGATCGACGGGCTTTCGACAGCGTTCAGCGCCATGCTGCCCGCTGCAAATAACGCAAAAGACATCGATATGACGGTTTATGGCACGCAGATCGGCATCGTGATGCTGATTGCGTTTATTATTAACCTGCTGGTTGCGCGGTTTACAAAATGGAAATCCGTTTTTCTGACCGGGCATATGCTGTACTGGTTCCCGTATGTGTTTATTGCCGCCGGTGTAGACGCCGGGCTGTCCGGCATCAAGCTGCTCGTCGTCGCTACGGTTTTTACCGCTGCTTACATGATCATCTCGCCAAACCTGATGCGCCCGCTGGTGCATGAAGTCACTGGCTCGGACGATTTCACCATCGGCCACCCAACGACCTGCCTTTCGCTGATGACCGGCTATTTGGGCAAACTGGTCGGCGACAAATCGAAATCGACCGAAGACCTTAAAATTTCGAAAAACTTCGGCTTTTTGCGTGAAGTTTCACTGACCGGCTCGATCGTGATTGCCATTGCTTATATCGTAATGGCCATTCTGCTGCGCGTCAACG
>JAQVCK010000024.1 GCA_028689835.1 Pygmaiobacter sp.
GTTTGTACCGCCTGCCTGCTGCAAAAAGGGGGGTGGCGGCTTGACTGTGGCTGCGAAGGTGGCGGTCGAAGGCGCCACCTTTTCGTTTGATAAATATTACGATTACGCGCTGCCACAGCAGCTAAGCGGCGTGGTAGCGCCTGGTAGCATTGTGCTGGTGCCGTTTGGCCGCGGGCAGGCAAAGCCCCGTATTGGCGTGGTGCTGGCCGTAGGGCCGGCACAGCCGGGCCAAAAGTTAAAAGAGTTGTATGATGCCGCGCCGGAAAGCGCGGTGCTAACCGATGAACTGTTGTGGTTGGTGAGTTACCTAAAAGAGCACACCTTTTGTAATTACTATGAAGCGGTGCGTGCCATCATCCCTTACGGGGCGCAATATTGTGTGGGTGCGGGGCCAAATGGCCCGGTGCTGCAAAAAAAGCTTTCTGTGCGCATGGTACCTTATTACAGCTTGCGGCAAATGCCGGCAAAGCTGACACCAAAACAGCAACGGGTGGCAGAATTGTTGCAGGGCGGCGGTGAAAAAACGGCCGCCGATTTATGCGAGCATGCCGGCTGCGGCAAAGGCGTGCTGGACACGATGGTGAAAAACGGGGTTTTACAGCTGCAACGGCAAGAATATTTGCCGCCGCAGCTACAAGAAGCCCCCTTGCAGGAAGAAGACGTTGTGCTTTCAGACGAGCAGCGCCGTTGCACTAGTGAATTGCTGGCGATGCTACAAGGCACGCAGCCTGGCACGGCATTGCTACACGGGGTGACCGGTAGTGGCAAAACACTGGTATTTTTAGAGCTTATCCGCGCTGCTGTGGCACAACACAAGACTTGTCTTGTGCTGGTGCCGGAAATTGGCCTTACCCCGCAGATGATCTACCGCCTAAAACAGGCTTTCGGTGGGCGGGTCGCGGTGCAGCATTCCGCACTTTCCAACTCTGAGCGGTTGCAACAGTGGCAACAGATTCAGCGCGGCGAAGCCGATATTGTAGTAGGTACCCGCAGTGCCGTGTTTGCCCCGTTAGAGCGGTTGGGCCTCATTATTATTGATGAAGAACAAGAGCACACCTATATTTCTGAAAACAGCCCCCGTTACTCGGCGATTGAAGTTGCCCGGCAGCGTAGCTCGTATCATAAAGGGCTGTTGGTATTGGCTTCCGCCACGCCGGCGGTAGAAGATTATTATGCTGCCACACAAGGCCGCTACCGCCTGACAAAACTCACCCGGCGTTATAACGATTTACCGTTGCCGAACGTCGAAATTGTCAACCTGCAAGGCGAGCTTGCGGCTGGTAATACCGGGGCAATCAGCGGACGGCTAAACGATGAGATTGGCAAAAACCTTGCGGCTGGCCAGCAGACCATTTTGTTGCTCAACCGCCGCGGATACCACACGGTTGCGGTTTGTAAAGAATGTGGCGAAGCGGTGCGCTGTGGCATGTGCAGTGTGCCGATGGTGTACCACAAAAAAGAAAACCGCCTGCTGTGCCATTACTGTGGTGCCACGCAGGCCCCGCCGCCCCAAACCTGCCCCGCCTGTGGCGGCCAGCTGCGGTATACCGGTGTTGGCACACAGCGGGTGGAAGAGGAATTGCAGACCCGCTTCCCCAAAGCGCGGGTACTGCGCATGGACATGGACACCACCCAAACGAAAAACAGTCACGAAAGACTGCTTTCCGCCTTTGCCCGTGGGGAGTACGATATTATGATTGGTACCCAAATGGTCGCAAAGGGGTTGGATTTCCCCCGGGTGTCCCTGGTGGGGGTGTTGGGCATCGACCAGCTGTTGTTTGCGCAAAGCTACCGCGCATTTGAGCGGGTGTTTTCGTTGGTGACGCAGGTGGTTGGGCGCGGTGGCCGGGCCGATTTGCCGGGACGGGCATTGATTCAGACGTTCGATCCGCACAACCGGGTACTTGCGCTTGCGGCAAAACAAGACTATGATGCTTTTTATGAGGAGGAAATCGCCTTTCGGCAATTGCACCTCTACCCGCCGTTTTGTAGCTTTTGTGTCATCCGCTTTTCTGCGGTGCAAGAGCAGCAGGCGGCAAAAGCCGCCGCAGCGTTTGGCTTGTTTTTGCGGCAGGAGGCTTCTGCAACCCCCGGCCTGCCGCTGCGGGTGTTGGGGCCTGCACCCGCCAACGTGGCGATGATCCACGGCAAGTACCGTTATAAGTTAACGGTGAAATGCCGCAACGACAGGGCATTTCGTGATTTGCTGCGGGCTGTACAGCGCAGGTATACCGACAGCCCTTATGTGGGGAAAACCGCAGTAAGCATTGATTTTAACAGTGATAATGACTGAACAAGATAAAACAGTAAAAAGCGGCTTTGCCGCAACAAAGGAGTAATGTGCAAATGGCACTGAGAACGATAGTTTTAGACGGCGACCCTATTTTGAAGAAAGTCTGCCGCCCGGTGACTGATTTTAACGAGCGCACCGCCCAGTTGATTGACGACATGAAAGAAACATTGATTGATGCAAACGGCCTTGGCCTTGCAGCCCCACAGGTGGGGGTGCTGCGCCGGGTATGCATTGTGATTGACCTGCCGCCGGAGGATAGCGGTGAGGCCCCCGCAGAGGATGAAGTGCTGCCCGAGCCCGAGTTCATTGAGCTCATCAACCCCGAAATCACCGACCGCGAGGGCTCGGTAACCTTGTATGAGGGGTGCCTTTCTTTCCCCGGTCACAACGGTGCTATTGCCCGGCCCGAGCAGGTCACGGTGCGCGCGTTTGACCGCACCGGCAAAGAGTATACCCTTACCCGCCACGGCATGACAGCACGCGCCATCTGCCACGAGATTGACCATTTGAATGGGGTCACCATTATGGACCTCGCAGAGTATTTTTATGAAGATGTCGAGCATGATGAGGACGAAGAAGAAGGCTAAGCTTAATTGGGCTGCCTAGCATACCACAGGGAGGGAACCGATTGAAACTTGTTTTTATGGGCACGCCGGACATTGCTGCCACTGCGCTAGAGGCGCTGTTGCAGGCTGGCCACGAGGTTGTTGCAGTGTTTACCCGCGAGGATAAACCGGTGGGTCGCAAGCAGGTACTCACCGCCCCGCCGGTCAAGGTGGTGGCCCAGCAGCACGGTATCCCGGTTTACCAGCCCAAAACCCTGCGGGACGGCAAAGCAGAAGAAATTTTGCGTGCGCTGGCCCCTCAACTGATTGTCGTGGTGGCGTATGGCCGCATTTTGCCGCGTGAAATTTTAACGTTGTCCCCACTTGGGTGTGTCAACCTGCATGTTTCGCTGTTGCCCAAATACCGCGGCGCGGCACCCATTCAATGGGCGGTGCTCAACGGGGATGAAATGACCGGTGTGACAATTATGGCAATGGACGAAGGGGTGGACACCGGCGACATTTTGGCAGTTACCCCAGTACCCATTGGCCCGCAGGAGACAAGTGCCGATGTGTTTGAAAAGGTGGCGGCTACCGGTGCAAAAGCCCTTGCCGATACGGTGCAGGCCCTTGCCGTAGGCCCGGTGCAGCGCACGCCGCAGCGGCACGAAGATGCCACAAAAGCACCGCCGCTGACCAAAGAGATGGCACTGTTTGATTTTGATGCCCCGGCGAAGGCGCTACACAATAAAATCCGCGGGTTATACCCGTGGCCGGTCGCCCAGTTTGAGGCAGGCGGTGTACGCATCAAGGTCAACCGGGCCGAAATAGAAGCAGGGGCGGGCAGCCCCGGCGAAGTGTTATCGGTTAAGCCGCTCATCATAGCTTGTGCGCAGGGGGCGCTTAAGCTGGCAGAGGTGGTGCCGCAGGGCAAACGGCCGATGACCGGGCAAGAGTGGGCCGCAGGGCGCCGCTTGAAGCCGGGGGATTATATTTGTCCCTGATTTTGTGAAAATGTGTGAGAAACTGTAAGTATTTGATTTGTGCGGCAGTTCTTGAAGGAGAGGGATTTTAAATGTATTTCTATGGCATTGACCCGTATGTTCTCATGCTCGTTCTGCCCGCATTTATTTTTGCAATGTGGGCACAGGCGAATGTCAAATCTACGTTCAACAAATATTCCCGCGTACCAACCGGCGGCCATATGACCGGCGCAGATGCCGCGCGCGCTATTTTGAATTTTAACGGGTTACAGGACGTGACGGTTAATATGGTGGATGGAAACCTGAGCGACCATTACGACCCGCGCACCCGCACGGTAAACCTTTCACGCGAGGTGTACAGCGCGGCCACTGTGGCCGCAGTGGGCGTTGCTGCGCACGAATGCGGGCATGCAGTCCAGCATGCAAACGGCTATATGCCGTTGCGGCTGCGCAATGCCATCATCCCTGCAACGCAAATTGGCTCTACCCTTGCGATGCCGCTGTTCTTTATCGGGCTGATTTTCTCGTTCCCCTCGTTGATGAACGCCGGTATTTTGCTGTTTGCCATCGTTACACTGTTCCAACTGATTACCTTGCCGGTAGAATATAACGCCAGTAGCCGCGCAGCCAATATACTTGCAGACAGCGGCATGGTTTCGCGTGAAGAAGAAACCGGTGTGCGCCGCGTATTATCTGCGGCGGCGCTTACCTATGTGGCGGCACTGGCTGTTTCACTTGCCAACCTGTTGCGCCTTTTGGCCCTTGCGGGCGGGCGCCGTGGTGGCCGCGATTAAATTCTAAGAGACGATAAACCCAAAAACTCAGGAGGAACCTGCATGCAAAATCCACGCCGCCTTGCCGCCGAAGCGCTGTTGCGCATTGAGCGGGGAGGGTACCCCAATCTGGTACTGCCCTCACTGCTTGCGCACAGTGGGCTTTCCCCGCGCGATCGGGCATTTGCCACCCGTATTGCCTATGGCGCGACCGAGCGGCGGCGCACGTTGGATGCAAGGCTTTCCCCGCATTTAAAAAAGTCGCTCAGCCGTTTGGATGCCGAAGTGCGCGCCGTACTGCGCGCCGGCCTGTACCAAATGATATATATGGATACGGTACCGGTACCTGCTGCCGTTAACGAATCGGTCAAACTGGTGCGCGCCATGGGCAAAAGCTCTGCTGCGGGTATGGTGAATGCCGTGCTGCGCCGTGCAGCCGGGCCGTGGCAGCCGGTATTTGAAAGCGAGCTACAGCGTCTTGCTGTGCAATATTCAGTGTCGGATGAAATCGCAGCTTTGCTTTGGCACAGCTATGGGCTCAGCGCAGAAAAAATTCTGGCAGCTTCGCACGAAACGCCGCGGCTGATTGTGCGGGTGAATACTCTGCGCACCAGCACGCAAGAGCTGCAACAGTTGCTGCAACAGCAGGGCGTTGCAACGCGCAAAACAGAACTGCCAAACGCTTTAGAATTGCTGGATGCCGGGGATGTCACTGCACTAGAGGTCTTTCAAACAGGGCTGCTTCATGTGCAGGGGCTTGCGTCGCAGTTTGCGGTACAGCAGCTTGCGGTGCAGCCGGGGCAGCGTGTGGTAGATTTATGTGCCGCACCGGGGGGCAAGTCGGCCACCATAGCCCAGCAGATGCAGAATACCGGCGAGTTGCTATGTGGAGATTCGGCAAGCGGCCGCCTTTCGTTGATTGAAAACTTGTTTGGCCGCCTTGGTGTCAGTTGCGCCAGCGTGCAGCGGCACGATGCCACGCGGCCCTTTGCCGCAGGCCAAGGGGCACAGCGCGTTTTGTGTGACGTACCTTGTTCGGGGCTCGGGGTATTGGCAAAAAAGCCAGACATTCGGTATAAAAATTTAGCCGACCTGCCCAGCTTGATTGACACGCAGAAAAAAATACTGGAGCAGGGGTCTGCACTGCTTTCTGTGGGCGGGCGGCTGGTCTATTCGACCTGCACCGTAAACCCGGCAGAAAATGGTGCAGTCGTGCGCGACTTTTTAGCACAAAACCCGGCGTTTCGCCTGTGTGAAATTGCGCCGCAAATGAAAGGCGCGCAGTTAGAGGATGGTATGGTGACCTTTTTGCCGGGAGAAGCGGATACCGACGGCTTTTTTGTGGCATCTTTAGAGAGAGTGTGGTAAAATGGAAAAAATCAGAATTACCTTGCTGTCCCGTCAGCAGCTTGCGGATTATATCAAAGAATTGGGGCAGCCGGCATTTCGCGCAGGGCAGATTTTTAAATGGCTGCATCAGCGCGGGGTGACTGATTTTTCGCAGATGACCGATGTTTCAAAAGCACTGTCGGCCCAGCTGGCGGATGCCTGCGAAATTGAAACACTTACAGTGGCCCGTAAGCAGATTTCAAAGGATGGTACGGTGAAATATTTGTTTCGCCTGCCGGATGGCAACTGCATTGAAAGCGTAGTGATGCGCTACCATTACGGCAACAGCATCTGCGTTTCCAGCGAGGTTGGCTGCGCGATGGGCTGCCGTTTTTGTGCGTCTACCCAAAATGGGCTGGCGCGCAGGCTGACCGCGGGCGAAATTGCCGCGCAGGTTTATGGCGCTGCGGCTGACCTTGGCGAAAAAATGTCTCATATCGTACTGATGGGTATTGGCGAGCCACTGGATAACTATGAAAACGTACTGAAGTTTTTGGGCATCATCTCTTCGCCCGAGGGGCTCAACATCGGGATGCGCAACATCAGCCTTTCTACCTGCGGCCTTGTGCCGCAGATTGAGCGGCTCGCGGGCGAAAAGCTGGGGCTGACACTGTCGGTTTCACTGCATGCGCCAAATAACGAGCTGCGTTCCTCTATGATGCCGGTCAATGATGCGTATCCGCTAGAGGTGCTGATCCCAGCTTGCAGAGCGTATCAAAAAACCACCGGCAGGCGTATCAGCTTTGAATACGCAATGGTAAAAGGGGCCAATGATACACAAAGCTGCGCACAGCAGCTGGCAAAATTATTGCGGGGTATGGGGGCACATGTTAATTTAATCCCCATTAACCCGGTAGATGGGTCGGCGTATACCGCCAGTGATGCGGCCAATGTGGAGCAATTCCGCAGTCAGTTAGAGCATCTTGGTATCAATGCAACGGTGCGCCGCCGCCTTGGGGTCGATATCAGCGCTGCCTGCGGTCAGCTGCGGCAGGAAGAGGCAGGGGGGGAACAGTGACATGATGAAAATTGTTGCCAAAACCGATATTGGAAAAGCCCGAAACGAAAACCAGGACAATTACCGTGCAGGGCGACAAAGCGATGATACGGTATGGGCAGTTGTGTGCGACGGCATGGGTGGCGCACGCGGCGGGGCGTTTGCAAGCAGTATGGCGGTGACCACCTTTGAGGCCGAGTTTGTCAAAGGGCTGGTGCCCGCGCTGCCTGCTGCCGGGGTACGCAGCCTGATGGAAACCGCCGCCAACCGTGCCAACCACGAAATTTATGAGCTGGCGCAGCAAGATGAAGACAAGCACGGGATGGGTACCACACTGGTGGCGCTGGTGCTGAAAGACGGCCTTGCCCATATTATCCATGCGGGCGACTCACGTGCCTATCTGTACCGTGATGGCTGGTTAGAGCGTTTGACCAGAGACCATTCGATGGTGCAGGAGCTGGTGGAAAACGGTTCGCTTACCCCAGAAGAAGCAGAGGTACACCCCAATAAAAACCTAATCACCCGCGCAGTGGGTGTAGGGCCAGAGCTTGCCGTAGAGTATAGCGAGCGGCAGATGCGCCCCGAGGATACCTTACTGCTTTGCAGCGACGGGTTGACCAACGCAGTGACAGAAGAAGAACTTAGTGAAATTATAAAACAAAGCGACTTTTTTGATACGGCATCCGCGATGGTGCAACAAGCACTCGCCGCAGGTGGGAAAGACAACATCACTGCCGTGCTGGTGCAGGTAGACGCAACAAAGGAGCAATGATGGACAAGTATATCGGCAAACGGCTGGATGGCCGCTATGAGATTGAAACGCTGATTGGCGTCGGTGGTATGGCAAATGTTTATAAAGCAAAAGATTTGCTTGAAAACCGTGTGGTCGCCGTCAAAATCCTGCGGGATGAATTTATGTCCGACAGCGACCTTGTGCAACGGTTTAAAAATGAGTCAAAAGCCATTTCGCTGCTTTCGCACCCCAACATTGTGCGGGTGTATGATGTAAGCGTTTCAGATAAAATTCAATATATCGCAATGGAATACATCAATGGTGTCACGTTGAAAGAGTATATGGAGCAGCGTGGCATTTTGAACTGGAAAGAGACCCTGCTTTTCATTACGCAAACATTAGATGCATTGCAGCATGCACACAAAAAAGGAATTGTGCACCGCGATATCAAGCCGCAAAACATTATGCTGTTGCCGGATGGCAGTATCCGTGTGATGGACTTTGGCATTGCCCGTTTTTCGCGCGGGGAAACACACACGGAAACCAATAAAGCCATTGGTTCGGTGCATTATATCAGCCCAGAGCAGGCACGTGGAGACAATATTGACAGCCGTGCGGATATTTATTCCACCGGGGTCATGATGTATGAGATGCTGACCGGCAAATTGCCGTTTGAAAGTGATAGTGCTGTTTCGGTGGCAATCAAGCAGATTTCAGATAAAGCGGTGCCGCCGCGCGCCATCAACCCGGATATCCCCGAGGCGCTGGAAGAGATCACGCAACGCGCAATGGCAAAAGAGGTGCAATACCGCTACCAGAGCGCCGGCGAGATGCTTGCCGCGATTGAGGAATTTAAAAAGAACCCCAGTGTTCGTTTTGAATATCAATACATGAAAGAAGATCTTCCTGCGAGGTATATTGGAAAAGTGTTAAACAGTATCAAAAGCAAAAAGCCCGCTCAGGGCGACAAGCCCCAAAAACCGGCGGGCAAAAAAAAGTCGAAGCTTCGTTTTACGGTACCCATTATCGCAGGCCTTGCGGTGGCCTGTGCCATAGGGTCGTTTATCCTTTGTTTTATGATTTTTAAAACCAGTGGGCTGTTTAGCTCAAAGCCGGACGTTGAGGTGGTGAAATTCACCGATATGTCACTTGCCGATGTAAAGGCAAATGCCGAGTACACGGATAATTTTAAACTGGTGGTAGAAGAAAATTATAACCCCAATGTGGCCGAGGGCGTGATTTACGACCAAAGCCCCAAACCACCTAAAATTGTCAAGCAGGGCACTAAAATTAAGGTTAAGGTCAGCCTGGGCAAGCAGGAGGTCAAAGTGCCGGAGCTTGCGGGCATGACCCGTGGCGAAGCTGAAAAAGAGTTGACAAAGCTGGGGCTTTCGGTCAGCATTGTGCCGGAACAAAGCGACACAGTTGCCGAAGGCAAGGTTATTCATTTTTCACCCGAAAAAGGGACCGTACTAACCAGTGGAGACGCGGTGACTTTGTATGTCAGCCGTGCTGCACGCTCCGATAAAGTGGTCGTACCAGACTTAGCGGGTTTACCCAGTAGTTCAGATGCGACGAAGGCGCTTGAGCCGCTGCGGTTACGCATTGGTACAGTGACAACCGCAGAAAGCACGTTGCCCGGTGGCACGGTTCTATCGCAAGACCCGTTGGCCGGTACAGAGGTTGCAGTTGGCACTAAGGTGAATATCGTGATTAGCACGGGGGTTGTCACCCCAACTTCAAGGCAAATCAGCGTGACAGTTGTGTTTGACCAGTATATGACAAATGGGCACTGGTCGGCCAGCTTCCCCGGCGGTGAAAGTTCGTTTGATGTCACCGACACCAACCGTACGTGGACCTTTGTTACGACCGGTACTAGTGGCCCCGCGTCCATCAGCTTTTCTAATGGGCGGGTCGTGGAGATTAACTTTGACAACCCGGCGCCGGTTACAATTACATTTGAGGGTGCTAAGCCGACACCGACCCCTGCCTCTACACCAGCCCCCACACCGGTACCTCCGACTCCCGTACCGCCAACGCCGGTGCCTCCGACTCCCGTACCACCAACGCCGGTGCCTCCAACGCCCGTACCGCCAACGCCGGTACCAACGCCCGTACCCACGCCGGTGGTTGGCCCTTAACGGCAATATGGATTGAAAGCAGAGGGCGGGCCCTTTGATACAGGAGCATGCATGCAGCAGAAAAAGACAGAAAATAGAATTATGAAAGGCATCGGCGGGTTTTACTATGTCGACACACCGCAGGGCCTTGTAGAATGCCGCGCCAAGGGTATTTTGCGCAAGCGCAAAATTACCCCGTTGGCGGGTGACCTTGTCTTGCTGGAACAAGAGGGCGACACCGCGGTGATTGCGGACGTGTTACCGCGAAAAAACTTTTTAGTGCGGCCGCCGGTGGCAAACCTTGACCTGTTATTTGTAGTGGCAGCTACAGCAGAGCCTGGCCCCAATTATCTTGTGATGGATAAGATGTGCGCCATTGCAATCGACCGTGATATTACGCCGGTGATTGTTGCCACAAAAACCGATTTATCTGCACCGCAGCAGCTTCGCGAAATCTATGAAAAATCAGGCATTGAACTGATTGTTGTAGACGAGACAGAAGCGGCCCCTATGCGGCTGAAACAGCTGATTGACGGCCATCTGTGTGCATTTACCGGCAACTCTGGTGTAGGTAAATCGACCTTGCTTAACCGCCTTCTGCCCGAGCTGGGCCAGCAGACGGGTGAAATTAGCAAAAAATTGGGACGCGGGCGTCATACGACCCGAGAAGCACAGCTCTTTAGTGCGTTTGGCGGCTTAATTGCCGACACGCCGGGGTTTTCTTCGCTGGAAATGGAGCGCACGAATGTCGTTTTAAAAGAAAATTTACAGCTTTGCTTCCCCGAGTTTCGCCCTTATCTTACCCAGTGTCGCTTTACCGGCTGTTCGCACCGCAAAGAGCTTGGTTGTGCGGTGCGCGCAGCGGTAGAAGCAGGGGAGATCCACCCGCGGCGGTACGAAAATTATCTGGCCTTGTACGAAAGTGCAAGTGCCATACGGGAGTGGGAACAAAATGGCAGATAGGGCTGGACGCTGTGTGATTTTAGGTGGCGGGCCCTTGCAACTGCAAGAACTTCGTTGCTTGAGGGCAGAGGACACCATAATTGCGGCGGATGCCGGCCGGCTTGCCGCAAGCAATGCAGGTATCACCCCGGATATTTTGTTGGGTGATTGGGACTCGTGCCCGCCGCCCGAAACAGGCAAGGAAATCATTACATTGCCCACAGAAAAAGATGACACTGACACGCACCACGCGGCCCGTATTGCCGTGCAGCGCGGGTTTGCCGAGGTATTAATGTTGGGTTGCCTTGGCGGCCGGCTAGACCACACGCAGGCAAACATTGCAACGTTGCTTTATCTAACGCAGCAGGGGGTACGCGGCTGGGTCACCGACCCCACTACAGAAATCACCGCGTTGCAAAACGGCAGCATCGTGTTACCGCGACAGCAAGGATATTATTTTTCGGTTTTTGCAGCAGACGGTACGGCTTATGGTGTCACATTGCAAGGCATGAAATACCCTTTAAATAATGCCACCGTCAGTGCGTATTTCCCCATAGGGGTCAGTAACGAAATGATAGAACCTCAGGCAAAAATTACAGTCGCACAGGGGACGCTGCTGCTGATGTATAGTAAAATGAAGTAGTAGTGTACTTGTTGTGATTTAAAAGAAAAAGCACAAGAGACGTATAATGTGCGGCTCTCTTGTGCTTTTTGTGACCTTTTTCACAACAAGAGAAGCGCGGCAGGTGTTTTGGCGCTTTAGAAAGAACTCGTTTCTAATTTGTGCAGGCAAGTGCGGCCTACTGGCTGCCCGGATAGCAATCTATATGAGAATTTCGGTTTGCTTATTCGCGCCGGATGTTGTAAAATAAACAAGATATCAGGGTTGCCAGAATGGGGCCCGGGCACATGGGCTGGGTGCCCTGTGTTTAAAAATTAAAGATTGGTGATACCATGTCAAAAGCCATTGGGGAGATTTTGCGCCGTCATCGCAGAATGTTCCTTGTCTTGTTTGATATGATCGCGGTTGCTTCCTGTTATATTGGCACTTGGATGCTAACATTACAGGGGAGTGATTTGTTAGGTGAGAGCATAGTGGGTACTGTGGGGATGGCCACGATTGGGAGCCCCTACCGAAAGTACTTCAGCCTGATGGTTGCAAGTTGCTTTTTCTTTGTTGCCTGCTATGTTATTGTCTATGCGTTCATGGGGATGTATGACAGCCTTTGGCGTTATGCAGAGGTGATCGAGTTTTTCCGTTTCTGTGTGGCGTCGGTACTTGCCGTTGGGGCGTTTGTGTTTCTGTCGCAGTTTGTCTTTACCGAAAAGCGTATCCCGCTTGCGGTTTATATGATGAGTGCGATGTTTGCCTCTGCGACAACGCTACTTACCCGCCTTGCGTACCGTATGTACCGCAACACTAAAATTAAAGCAGCAAAACAAAAACGTCGCCGCGTAATGTTGATTGGTGCGGGCGATGCAGCCAGTATGTTGCTGCACGAAGTAAACCGCAACCCGGCAGGGGAGCTTAACATCATCTGCGCGGTGGACGATTCGCCGCAAAAGGTGGGGCGCTCTATTTTAGGGGTGCAGATCATGGGCACCACAGCAGATATCCCAGAACTTGTGCAGCGATGTGGGATTGAAACGATTTTGCTGTGCATCCCCACCATTGAAGAAACAGATAAAAGGCGTATTCTTTCTATTTGTTCAAAAACAAACTGTAATTTGCGCATTGTCCCGGATATTGTAAAGTTGATATCAGATGGGAAAGACATTTTTTCTCGTATCCGCGATGTTAAAGTAGAAGATTTGCTTGGGCGCGAAGTAGTGGATATGGATGCTGTCACCAACACGCTGATTGAAGGCAGGGTCGTCATGGTTACTGGCGGTGGCGGTTCAATTGGCAGCGAGCTGTGCAGGCAAATTGCTGCCGCGGGGCCCAAAAAACTGGTTATCATCGATATTTACGAAAATAACGCCTATGCCATTCAGCAAGAGCTGTTGCGCAAATATGCCGGTAAGCTGGATTTGGAGGTGCAAATCGCCTCAGTGCGTGACAGCCGTAAGATGGACCGTTTATTTGCGATTTATCGCCCGGCTATCGTGTTTCATGCAGCGGCGCATAAGCATGTGCCTCTGATGGAAACAAGCCCGGAGGAAGCGGTAAAAAACAATGTGTTTGGTACCTATAACACGGCACTGTGTGCAGAAAAATATGGCGCCGAACGCTTTGTGTTGATTTCAACCGACAAGGCGGTCAACCCTACCAGTGTGATGGGGGCAACGAAGCGCATCTGCGAAATGATTGTACAGACATTAGCGGAAACCAGTAAGACTAATTTTACCGCAGTGCGGTTTGGCAATGTACTGGGGTCCAATGGTTCGGTGTTGCCACTGTTCAAGCAGCAGATTGCCGAGGGTGGTCCACTGACGGTTACCGACCCCGATATCGTGCGCTATTTTATGACGATACCCGAAGCGGTAAGTTTGGTGCTACAGGCTGCCGGTATGAGTGGTCAGGGCAATATTTTCGTGCTGGATATGGGCCAGCCGGTGCGTATTTTAGACCTTGCTGAAAACCTAATTAAGCTTGCTGGTTTTATCCCGTACCGCGATATTGATATTGTGTTTACCGGTTTGCGCCCTGGTGAAAAGTTGTATGAAGAGTTGACGATGGACGAAGAGACCGTGCACAAAACGCCAAACAAAAAAATCTTTGTCGGTTCACCTTTAAAAATGGACAAGGTCAATTTCTTCTCACATTTAGCATCGCTGAAAGAAATTGCGTATTCCAATGATTCGGACCGTTTGCTTGCGTTTATCACCGATATCGTACCGACCTTCGATCATAAAATTTAGGAGTTGTGCGCATGTACCCCGTAATCAAACGACTGCTGGATATTTTTTGCTCGCTGTTGGGCATTTTGGTATTATCACCCCTGTTGATCTTGTTGGCACTATTGGTGAAATTCACTAGCCCTGGGCCGGTGCTATTTCGTCAAAAACGTGTGGGTAAAAACAAAAGCTATTTCGAAATTTTAAAATTTCGCAGTATGCGCATTGATACCCCGCGGGATATTCCAACTCATTTGCTGCAAAACGCCCAAAATGCCATCACACCGGTGGGGCGCTTTTTGCGCAAAACCAGCTTAGACGAGTTGCCCCAGCTGTTTAACATCTTTGCCGGGCAAATGAGCATTGTGGGCCCACGCCCCGCGCTGTGGAACCAGGACGATTTGATTGCCGAGCGTGACCTTTACGGTGCCAATGCGTTGACCCCGGGGTTGACCGGGTGGGCACAGGTGAACGGGCGTGATGAGTTACCAATCCCTGTAAAGGCAAAATATGACGGGTACTATGTGCAGCACCAAAGTTTTTTGCTGGACATCAAAATTTTCTTTTTTACAATTAAAAATGTACTGTTTAGTAAAGGCATTGTAGAAGGCAAACACGAGAAACCATAAAACACAGCCGGTGCATTTCTGCACCGGCTGTGTTTTATGGCCTTAATTTGAATAAAGTAATTGCCTAAACAAAATTTTCCGCTTTACACAGCGAAGAAAAAGTTTTAGGAGCTTTTATTCCTTTAAAAAATCAGAAAGCATTTGTTTGTTGCCGGTCAAAAGGCCCAACATACAGCGGAAAATCGAGTCACCTTCCGCAATAAACTTTTCTTTTACAGTGTTGGCTGTCAACTCGTCCGGCAAATATAGTTCAAACGAAAACACTGTTTCTCCTAAATCTTCAATGGTGCAGGTGACACGCCAGCCGTCTTTTGCACTGGTGACAAACGCCTTGTGTTGCGCCTGCTTGCGCTTGTATTGCTGGGCCGTCAGCACCGCATTCACCGCGCTTTCACGCACCGAGCGGGGCAGCTCATTTTGCAGCATTTCCGCAAGCTCGGCACCGCTGGGAGATACGGAATAAGCGTCGTTTTCCAACTTTAAATGCCCCAGTGTACAAAGTTTGTCCAACGCGTCTGAAAGTTCAAAGTAATTGACCAGTTCTTCGCTTAACAGGGCCGTTTCAATTTCTTCGCGGCGCAGAGGTATGCCGACATTTTTCAAAAGATAACAAAGCAAAATGCGAATTTCGGTTGAAGTTGTCAGTCCACCCGGCCGAACACCACCGGTAAACGCGGAGTTTGCCATTTTTGAGCCCCCTTTGTCAGCAGTAAAACACATATCATACAATTAAACATAGTATAACATACTCACAGGTATTGCTCAACCGCCAGCAACGGGCCTAGGGACAAAATGGCAGGCTGTGCCGGGTTGGGCGGGCAAAAGGATCCCCCAGAGCATCTCAATAAAAAATAATTGTGCAGTTTGCACAGCAAACCAGAATGTATTATAATAATAGTTACCGTCACCGCGCCGGTTATCGGGGTGTTTGGCGGCCAAAAGTTAAGGCATAAGAGGTGAAGTTGTGCAATGGACGTGCAGGTAGGCGATGTATTGCAGATGAAAAAAGCGCACCCCTGCGGCAGCAATGAATTTGTTGCGTTGCGGGTCGGGATGGATTTTCGCATCCGCTGCACAAAATGTGGGCGTGAGGTCATGGTGCCGCGCGCCAAAATAGAGCGCAATATCAAAAAAATAGTACGGGATAGCAAACAGTAGCACGGGCCAGCTTTGTTTTTATAGAACTGAATATAAAGGAGCAAACCCATGCTGGATAAATTAACCGAAGTGCGCCATCACTATGAAGAGATTGGCCACCAACTTTCAGACCCTACGGTCATTAGTGACAATGTGCTTTACCGTAACTTGATGAAAGAATATAAAAAGCTGACACCGGTAATTGAAAAATATAACGAATACGAGCATGCCCAAGCAGAATTTGAAGAAGCCAAAGCCTTGCTGGAAGAGGGGGGCCTTGAGCTGGATTTTCGCATCATGGTGCAGGCGGAATATGATGACAACAAACAGCGGTGCGAGCAGGCCGCAGAGGAACTGCGCATTTTGATGCTGCCGCGGGATGAAAACGACGATAAAAATATTATTATGGAAATTCGCGGCGGCACCGGTGGCGAAGAGGCGGCGCTGTTTGCCCACAGCCTGTACCGCATGTACACCATGTATGCGGAAGCGCAGGGTTGGTCGATTGAAGTGAACAACGTAAATGAGACCGAGCTTGGCGGCATTAAAGAAATTAGCTTTACGGTGAATGGTGATGGCGCATACAGCCGCTTAAAATTTGAAGCGGGTACGCACCGTGTGCAGCGTGTGCCCGAAACTGAAACGCAGGGGCGGGTGCATACTTCGGCGGCGACCGTTGCGGTGATGCCGGAAGCGGAAGAGGTCGAGCTGGACCTTGACCCGAAGGATTTAAAAATCGACACGTTCCGCTCGTCCGGCGCAGGTGGGCAGCACATCAACAAAACTTCTTCGGCAATCCGCGTGACCCATCTGCCCACCGGCCTTGTGGTGGAATGTCAGGATGAGCGCAGCCAGTACAAAAATAAAGACAAAGCATTGCGTGTGCTGCGCAGCCGGCTGTTGCAACGCCAGCAGGATGCGCGCAACGCTGAAATTTCTGCCGAGCGCAAAAGCCAGGTGGGTACTGGCGACCGCAGTGGGCGCATCCGCACTTACAATTATCCGCAGGGGCGGGTGACCGACCACCGTATTGGGCTGACACTATATAAACTGGATTCCATCCTGGATGGCGACCTTGACGAGATCGTCAATGCGCTGGTGACGGCAGACCAGGCAGAAAAGCTGAAATCTTCGTCGCAGGAATAGAGGGATTTTTTTGGAAACAAAATTATATCAAGCAAGCCCGGAGGCAATACAACTTGCCGCCGAACTGCTACGTGACGGGCAGGCAGTGGGGATCCCCACCGAAACGGTGTACGGGCTTGCGGCAGATGCCACAAACCCGGCGGCGGTTGCCAAAATTTTTGCGGCAAAGGGCCGCCCGCAAGATAACCCACTGATTGTGCATATTGCCGATATGGCAGAGCTGCCAGGTATCGTGCGCGAGGTGCCCCAAGGTGCGGTGGCACTGGCGAAGGCGTTTTGGCCGGGCCCCCTGACAATTATTATGAAAAAAAGCGACGCTATTCCACTGCAAACCAGTGCGGGGCTGGATACCGTTGCGGTCCGCATGCCATCACACCCGGTGGCACAAGCGGTCATCCGGGCCAGTGGTCTGCCGCTGGCGGCCCCATCAGCTAATTTATCCGGGCTGCCCAGCCCCACCACTGCCCAACACACGTTTCGCGATATGAACGGGCGTATCCCGTTGGTGCTGGATGGTGGCCCTTGCGAAGTGGGGGTCGAATCCACTGTCATTACCCTTGCAGGGGATACCCCCACGCTATTGCGGCCGGGCTATATTACAAAAGAGCAGTTAGAAGAAGTGCTGGGGGTGCCTGTGGCGCTTTCGCAGGCCATTTTAAACCGTCTGCCGGACGGTGCAGTGGCAGCTTCGCCCGGTATGAAGTATAAGCATTACTCGCCGCGGGCGGATGTTATTATGTTGACCGGCGAGTTTGATGCCTACCGTACTTATGTCGAAGCGCATGCGGGCGACGGTGTGTTTGCCATGTGCTACGAAGAAGAGCAACCGCTGCTTTCAGTGCCGTGTATCCCGTGCGGGCGCAAGGATAACCCCGCGTCACAGGCCCACGCATTGTTTCATGCACTACGTGAAGTAGATGATAGGGGGGCAAAGGTGGTTTATGCCCACAGCCCCGCAAAAAGTGGGGTGTCGATGGCGGTTTATAACCGCCTGGTGCGCGCCGCGGCTTTTCAGGTGATTGAATTATGAAAACAGTTGCAATTACCGGCAATTCCGGCAGTGGTAAAACAACGGTAAGCCGCTGGCTGGCCCGGCAGGGTTATGTGGTGATTGACGGGGACGCCGTTACCCGTGACCTGGCGCAGCCCGGCAGCCCTTATGTGCAGGCGTTGGTGCGGCAGTTTGGGCCGGATATTTTAGACAAAGAGGGTAACCTGCTGCGCCGAAAAGTGGCCGAGCGGGCCTTTGCAACACCTGCGGCTACCCGGCAGCTCACTGAAGCCACGACCCCGCTGATTTACAAAGAAATCGAACGGCGCATCCACGAAGCGGCCGAGCAGGGAAGTACCCTTGTGTTTATAGATGGGGCGCTGATTGTAGACACCCCGTTTGAACGGCTTTGTGACCAGATTATTGCGGTACTATCGGATGCGGCGCTTCAGGCTGCCCGTATTGCCGAGCGGGACGGCATTTCGCTGAAAGCAGCAAAAATACGCATTGCCCGGCAAACACCGCCGGAGAGATTGCGGCAACGCGCCGACTTTGTGCTTGAAAATAATGGTGAAAAACAGGAACTGACCGAAAAAATGCAGCTACTGCTGAACAAATTAAAGGAAACACCATGAAAAAACCGCAAAAAAACATGTTCATATTGGCGGGGCTACTGCTGGTGATACTGGTAGGGCTACTTGTACTACCGCGCCTTATTACAGCCATAGAAAAACGGGTCTACCCCCAAACCTACCGTGAAACAGTTGAGCAATACGCGGCAGAATACGAGGTAGACCCTTTGATGGTGTTTGCCATTATCCGCACCGAAAGTGGTTTTGATGCAGGGGCACAGTCAAATGTCGGCGCACGCGGGCTGATGCAGATTACAGAGGAGACCTTTGCGTGGATCAAACAAAAGATTGCCCCGGAGGAAGAAATTTCATTTGATGACCTTTACCAGCCCCAGGTGAATATCCGTTTTGGCACCTACTATCTCTCACGCTGCCTGTCGCGGTATGGTGGAGACCTTGCAACAGCAAGCGCTGCCTACCACAGTGGTTGGGGCACGGTAGATAATCTGCTTAGTGACCCGGGCAATGCCGCAAGCGAAGATACGCTGGCTCAGTTTCCCTACCCACAAATGGCACGCTATGTGCAAAAGGTGGATGCCGCTTATCAAAAATATCAAACATTATATGCACAGGAAAAGGAGTGATCCTTAATGAACGAAGAAACAAGTAGCGCGAAAGAACTTGCCGCGCAGTTATTCTATACGGTGCCCCATGTGCTGGATGCCCAGCCGGTGGTCAAAGATGCCGCATGGGCGTTTTGCGAAGAATACCGCAACTTTATGAACCGTGCCAAAACCGAGCGCGAATTTGTTGCACAGGCCGTCGAGATGCTGCAAAAGGCAGGTTATCAGGCGTACCAGCCCGGCACCCGTTATGTGCCGGGGCAGAAAGTGTATTGGGTCAACCGGCAAAAAGCGCTGCTTGCCACCACGTTTGGCAGCCGTCCACTCAGTGAAGGGGTACGTATGAATGCCGCGCACATCGATTCACCGCGTTTGGATTTAAAACCAAACCCGCTGTACGAAAAAGAAGAGCTGGCGGGGCTGAAAACTCATTATTACGGGGGAATTCGCAAATACCAGTGGACAACGATCCCGCTGGCGCTGCACGGTGTTTTTGTGCGCACCAACGGCGAAGTGGTGCCCGTGTGCATTGGCGAGGATGAAAACGACCCCGTGTTTACCATCAGTGATTTGCTGCCTCATCTTTCTAAAAAGCAGGATAGCCGCACCTTGGCGGATGGCGTGCGCGCCGAGGAACTGAATATCCTTGTCGGCTCGCTGCCTTACCCGGATGAAGATGCCAAAAACCGTGTAAAGCTGTACACCATGCAACTGCTGCACGAAAAATACGGTGTGACCGAGCGCGATTTTTTGTGTGCGGAATTGACAGCGGTACCGGCGTTCCCCGCGCGTGACCTTGGGTTTGACCGCAGCATGATCGGCGCATACGGGCATGATGACCGTGTTTGTGCCTATACGGCACTGCGCGCGGAGATTGGGGCACAGGCCCCACAGTACACCACCGTGCTGTGCCTTGCAGATAAAGAGGAGATTGGCTCTCAGGGGAATACCGGCCTGAATGCAGATTACCTGCTGCATTACCTGACTTATCTTGCCGAGGGGCAGGGGGCAGACGTAAAAGGGGTTTTGGCCGCCAGCAAATGCCTTTCGGCAGATGTGAGTGCCGCGCTGGACCCGACCTTTGATGATGTGTTTGAAAAGCATAATGCCGCCCGGCTGAACCATGGTGTGGTTGTGATGAAATACACCGGGGCACGCGGCAAAAGTGATGCATCGGATGCATCGGCGGAGACGATGGCGTTTGTAGCGGGCCTGTTGGACGCGGGCAGCGTTGTGTGGCAGGCTGGAGAACTGGGCAAGGTGGATGCCGGTGGTGGCGGCACAGTTGCCAAATATGTGGCACAGCACAACGTTGACGTTGTAGACATTGGGGTGCCGTTGCTCTCTATGCACGCACCGTATGAAATTGCGGCAAAGCTGGACATCTATATGTGCTACCGTGCATTTTGTGTCTTTGCCGAATAAAACAGGCACAAGGTTTGCAAAAGTTGTTTTTTGCTTTTGCCGTGCCGTTTTCTTCTGCTGCTATTTATAGTATAATGGTGCACAAGGTGTAAAAAATCGCCCAAACAGGAGGAACATGACGGATGGCCGCATGGAAAGGAATTATAAAAACGGCATTGCGTTTACTGTTGCTTGTACCGCTTGCGCTGCTGGTGCTGTGGGTCAATTATTTTGTAGATCAAACCGGCCTGTTTCGTGGGGGCAAATATGAGCTGGAGCTTGCTGGAATTTTGATGCAGGGTGACCCGGTATCAAACTTTGACCAGATGGATGAGAGGCAAGTTCTAAAGCTTTACATTAAAAGCATGCAGCAAAGCTACGATACGCTGGTGATTGGTTCCAGCCGCGGGTTGCAGATTACTGCCGATATCGCGGGGGAAACCGGCAGCTTTTATAATGCAGGGATGTCGGGTGAGGATTTTTATGACATCATGGGTACAGTTTCACTGCTTGATAAATACAATCGGTTGTCGAAAAACCTGATTTTGGTGCTGGACCCGTGGATTCTCAATGACAATGTGGACAGTTACAGCAAACGGTC
>JAQVCK010000025.1 GCA_028689835.1 Pygmaiobacter sp.
GGCCGGTGTCGATGACGGTGAGGCTCCACCTGTTCCCATTCCGAACACAGAAGTTAAGCTCACTTGTGCCGAAAATAGTTGGCTGGAAACGGCCTGTGAAAATAGGTAGACGCCGGCTTTCTCTTTTAATTTGGCCCGTTGGTCAAGCGGTTAAGACAGCGGCCTCTCACGCCGTTAACATGGGTTCGATTCCCGTACGGGTCACCACATTTCAATGGACTGTGCTCCATTCAAAAAGCCTCGCTTTTAGCGGGGCTTTTTTCATACCGCTGCGTCCTTTCGCTGTTTCCCCACAAAAGGTTGTTGCGCAGGGCTTCGCGGGGGCTATTGGCCATTGGGCGTGTGTTTTTTTAAAACCCTTGCTTTGTGGCCGCTGCCCCGGCCGGTGTTCCTCCTTCGGTGTATTCAAAAAAATAAAGAACCACGCAAAAATGCCATGCGGCTGGTGTACGGATGTACAACCGGTAGCATGGCGTTTTTTGGTTTTTGCCCCTGCTGTGATAGAAAAACTGCAAATTCCCGCCCAAATCTTACAAAACTGATAGATTTGGCAGCGCTGCGGAAAGATTCTGGAAAGATTGTTGTGGTATAGTCGGTATTGTAAACACAAGGCAGAGTTTTTAGGAGGAAAATAGTATGACAATTTTGCAGACGCAGGGGTTAAAAAAGATATACGGCAGCGGGGATACCGCTGTACACGCGCTGGATGGGGTAGACCTGGCGGTGGAGAAGGGGGAGTTTGTCGCAATTGTCGGCACCTCGGGCAGTGGCAAATCCACCTTGCTGCATATGCTGGGCGGGCTGGACCGGCCAACCTCCGGCAACGTCCTGGTGGACGGCAAGGATATTTTTGCCCTAAAGGACGAAGCGCTGACCATCTTCCGCCGCCGCAAGTTTGGGTTTGTGTTCCAGAACTACACTCTGGTGCCGGTACTCAGCGTTTATGAGAACATTGTGCTGCCCATCCAACTGGATGGCAATGCGCCCGATACCGCCTATGTTGCCAACATCATTGATACACTGGGTTTGCGCGGCAAGCTGGAAAATTTGCCCGCGAACCTATCGGGCGGGCAGCAGCAGCGGGTGGCGATTGCGCGGGCACTGGCCACCAAGCCCGCCATTTTGCTGGCCGACGAGCCGACCGGCAACCTGGACAGCAAAACCAGCCAGGATGTGATGGGGCTATTAAAGGTCACCAGCCAAAAGTTCAGCCAAACCATCGTGATGATTACCCACAATGAGGAGCTGGCCCAGATGTCTGACCGCATTGTCCACATTGAGGACGGGCGTATTTTAGGTGGTGAGCGGGCATGAACAAGGTCAACAACCGCCCTGCCATTGCGCGGCTGGCCCGCAAAAGCCTGCGCGCCAACCGCACCCGCAACCTGGTTGCCGTGGCGGCCATTGCGCTGACAACGATGCTGTTCACGGCCTTGTTCACGATTGCGATGACGCTTGCCAACACCTTTGAGCAGCAGACCATGCGCCAGATTGGCGGCGATTACAGCGGTGCCTTCAAGGATGTAACCCTTGAACAGATGGACGAGCTGAAAACCGACCCGCTAATTCAAGACTACGGCGCGCGGCTGATGCTGGGGATGCCGCAGGACGTGCCCTTTAACAAGGCGCATGTGGAAGTCAGCTACATGGACGCCGCCTGTGCCAAGCACACCTTTTGCGCCCCTGAGCAGGGCCGCCTGCCCGCCGAAGGCACGATGGAGATTGCCTGCGACAGCCGCATTTTGCAACTACTGGGCGTAACGCCAACGCTGGGCGCCACGGTGACGATGCCCTACCAGTTGAGCGACGGCACCAAGGGCGCGGACACCTTTACGTTGGTGGGCTGGTGGACCTACGACCAAGCCAACATCGCCAGCATGGCGCTGGTGCCGCGCAGCTATGTGGAAAATATTTTGCAGGATTACAAACGTACCCCCAACGATACCACCGGCAAATGGACACTGAACGTCAACCTGAAAAGCAACGCCCACATTGAGGACGACCTGCGCACGATTTTGGCGAACCACGGCTACCAGTGTGACGACCAAAGCGCCGAAAACTATATTGGCATCGGCGTAAACTGGGCGCTCTTCTCCACCGCGTTCGAGAGCAAGGCCGACCCGTTTGCGGTGCTGAGTATGGCGGCGGTGCTGGCCGTCATTGTGCTGACGGGCTATTTGATTATCTACAATATTTTCCAAATTTCGGTCAGCAATGACATTCGTTTTTACGGGCTGCTCAAAACCATTGGCACCACGCCGCGCCAGATACGCAGCATTTTGCGGCAGCAAGCGCTTACGCTCTGCCTTGCGGGCATTCCGCTGGGGTTGGCGCTGGGCTACGGCCTTGGCGTGGTGCTGGCCCCGGCCACGCTGGGTATGCTCTCCTACACGCGGCTGTACACGAGCGCCGACCCGCGGATTTTTGTGGGGGCGGCGGTGTTTTCTCTCTTCACGGTGCTGATTTCCTGCGCCAAGCCGGGGCGGATGGCGGGCAAAGTTTCCCCCATTGAGGCGGTGCGCTACACCGAGGGCAGCGGCCCCAAAA
Source organism: Pygmaiobacter sp. (assembly GCA_028689835.1). Taxonomy (GTDB): domain Bacteria; phylum Bacillota; class Clostridia; order Oscillospirales; family Ruminococcaceae; genus Pygmaiobacter. The sequence goes on from JAQVCK010000025.1 coordinate 2,548, forward strand.
AGGCCAAGCGCCGCGCCAAAAACGGCGGCAGCCCGCGGGGGATGGCGCTGGCAAACCTTGGCCGCAGCGGCAAAAAGACGGCGCTGGTCGTCATCTCGCTCTCCCTCGCTGTTGTGCTGATGCAGGTGACCTACTCACTGGCGACCGGCTTTGATATGGACAAATATTTGCGGAATTTCGTCACTACAGATTTTGTTGTGGCCGATGCCGGGTACTTCCAGAGCCGCTCACTGGGCACGATGACGCAGGCCGATGTAGAGGCCATCGACGCCACCGGCCTTGTGGCGGAGGGCGGGGTGATTACCAGCTGGCATTCCGCCGTTGTGTTCGTGCCGGAGGAATTTTACCGCGCCCGCTATGCCGGTTTTATCCCGGAGGAGGACATCACCACGTCCATCGCCAACGAGCAGCGGGACGCGCAGGACCGTGTTTCCACCGGCAGTGACTTCTATGGCATGGAGGATTTCACGCTGGGCAAGCTGAAGGTCTTTGCGGGCGACGTGGCCGCGCTGCGCGACCCCACGAAAAAAGCCATCGCCGCCGTGATGCAGACTGACGACTACGGCGAGCCATACAGCGACAGCAATTTTGTCAAGCTGGGCGACACCATGACGGTGCGCTATGTCGACGAGTGGGAGTCTTACAACAACCAGACCGGCGAGATTATCCCTGACCCCGACGAAATCGCCGATTTAACGCTGGTCAACCAGCGCCCCAAACGCTGGCATGATGTGGAATATACCGTGGCGGCGCTCGTCGAGGTGCCGCGGGCCATCAGCTTCCGCTACAGCGGCGCGCCGCAGTTCGTGCTGAACCGGCAGGTTTTGGACGCGGATAGGGGAACGCGGGGCGAGGCACTGATTTTGAACTATGCCTTCAACACCGCGCCGGAAAATAGCGACGCGATGGAAGACTTCCTAAAAAAATACACCGAGAACGAGATGCCAAACCTTAACTATGAGAGCAAGGCAATTTATGTGGCCCAGTTTGACCAGCTGCGGGGGATGTTTATGCTGCTGGGCGGGGTGCTCTCTGCCGTGGTGGCGGTTGTGGGCGTGCTGAATTTTCTCAACGCAATGCTCACCTCCATTTTGGCGCGGCGGCGGGAGTTTGCCGTGCTGCAAGCCATTGGTATGACGGGGCGGCAGCTCACAACCATGCTGGTGTGGGAGGGGCTGCTGTACGCGCTGCTGGCCGCCGCGGCCTCGCTGGTGTTAAGCCTTGGCGTGGGCGCGGCCATGGAGAAGGTGGTGGGGCAGGTGTTGTGGTTTTTCACCTACCGGTTCACCCTGCTGCCGCTCGCCTGCGTCACACCGGTGTTTGTGGCGCTGGGCGTGCTGATCCCGCTGGCCGTTTACCGGGTGATTGCCAAGCAAACCGTGGTGGAGCGGCTGCACGCGGCGGAGTGAATTTGCCCCATCCTTTGGCCTTTTGGGGTGGTGTACAAGAACCGCGCTGCAGCAAAAATTGTATTTATTGCATTTTGGGTAGGGGGCTTCCGGGGTTCGGGGGTTTGGTGTTTCTGGCCTTTCGCCTTCCGGCGTTTTGGCCGCTTAAAAAGTGGCAACTGCCCGGCAACCCGGCAACCCGGCAACCCGGCAACCCCAATAAAAAGTGCCTAGGCAGATGTTTCAACCTGCTTAGGCACTTTTACTTTTTTTGGGGGGATAGCCCCTTGCAATCCCGGGTATTTATTAGGGCAGGAGGCAGGGCAGGGCAACGCGGCCCCACAAAGCCCACCGGGGGTTGCGCCTACAAGGGCAGGGGCGCGCCGGCATCCAACTGGTTGCGGTAGGTGGAGGGGCTTTGGCCGGTTACCTTTTTGAAAACCTTGGAGAAATATTTTTCATCCCGGAAGCCCACCGCATAGGCAATCTCGTACATTTTCATGCTGCTGTTGCGCATATAATCGCAGGCATAGTGGATGCGCAGGCCGTTTAAATAGTCTACAAAGCCGCCCCGTTCCCGCCCAAATTGGCGGGAGAGGTAGGCGGGGCTTACCGCCACATGGCGGGCAACATCCCCCAAGGTAATTTCCTCCGATAGATGCTCCTTGCAGTAGGCAATGGCCTGCTGCACCATTCGGCTGGCGGGCAGCGCTTCCCCGGCCTGGGCAGGGGCGGCGGCTTCGCCGGGTACTAAGCTTTCCAGCTTTTGCAATAAATCGGCCGAGCGGCAGGGCTTGAGCATATAATCTACCGCGCCCAGGCGCAGCGCCTGCTGGGCATAGGCAAAGGTATCGTAACCCGATAAAATCACGGTGCGGGGGCAAACACCGGCGGCCCGGCTTTCCCGCATAACCTCCAGCCCGCTTTTTACCGGCATCTGGATATCCAGCAAAAGCACCTGGGGGCGGTATTGCAAAATCATCTCCAGGGCTTGCTGGCCGTTGCTGGCACAAAGAATTTTGCAAAATTTTGTGGTGTGCGCTTCAATGTAGCGCTGCATCCCATGCAAAATATTTTCCTCGTCATCCGCAATCAGCAAGGTATACCCGGTGGTTGTTTCCTGCTCATTCCCGTTCTCCATGGGGTGCTTCCTCCTTTTCATTTGCTGCGGGTGGGGGTGCTACAGGGGGCGGTGCTGCGGGCAGCTCCGTTGGCGGCTCCGGGGGCGGCTCCATGGGCAGCGCCAGCTCCACACGGGTGCCACAGCCAATTTCACTGTGCAGGCGTAGGGTGTAGCGGCCTGGGTATTCCAGCTCCAGCCGCTGGCGGATGTTGCAGATGGCGTAATGCCCAATGGCGGCAGAGCCGGCCTTGGGTGGGGCATCGGCGTTCAGCAGGGCATCGGCCACCGTTTGGGCCATGCCCACGCCATCGTCCCCCACCACAAAGCGCATCTGTGCGCCATCCGGCTGGCCGGTCAGCCAGATGCTGCCGCCCTGCTCGCTCTGCTCCACCCCGTGCACCACGGCATTTTCCACAAAGGGTTGCAGTGTCAGCTTGGGCAGCGGGCAATCCAACAGGGCGGGGTCAACCGTGACGGTATAGTGCAGCCGCCCGCCAAAACGCATTTTTTGTATTTGCAGGTAGCAGTTTATCAGCGCTACCTCCTGCCCGACGGTGCTTTTGCTGGCCCCTTGGTTGAGCAGCAACCGGAACATCCGCGATAGTGCCAGGATATTTTCCGAAAGCTCCTCGTTCCCGGCGGTTTCGGCCTGCCAATATAAGGAATCGAGCACGTTGTACAAAAAGTGGGGGTTGATTTGCGCCTGCAAAACATCCAACTCAATCTCCCGCTCCTTCAATTGCAGCACATAGGTTTTGTCAATCAATTCGCGGATGTCGCACACCATCTTGTTGAAGGCCGCCGAGAGCACCCCAATTTCATCCTGGGTGGTAACCGGCACCCGCTGGGTAAAATCTCCCTGGCGGAATTTTGCCATGCTATCACACAGGGCGCGGGGGCCGCGCAGGGTAACGCGGGCCAGCGCCGCCGAGAGGGGGATGGAGGCCAGCATCAGCACCAGCGCCAACACCAGGGGCAGCACCAGGGTGCCGCGGGCGCTGCGCACCCAGTTTTGCCGGGGGGAACAGTAGTAAACCTGCACCCCGGTATCCTTGCTGGCGCAGCAAAACAGATAATCGCCCCCGGCGCTTAGGCTGGTGCTGCCGTTTTTGGCAAGCTGGGCTTGGGTTGCCGGGTCACGGATGGCGGCGCGGGCTTCCTCGCTGATTTGCCCCACGGTAACAAATTCGTCCCCCTGGCCGGAAAGCACCACAATGCCCTCGTTTGGCTCCTGCAAGCTCCGCTGGCAGATGCGCACATACTCGCCCGCATCCATGCCCAGCACCAAAAAGCCCAGTGGCCTTCGCTTGGCAAGGTCGTACAGTTCGCGGCTGGCCACAATTTTATCGCCTTTGTTTTTTAGGTAAAAGCCGCTATCCGCCGCCACCCTGGCCCACACAATATCCCCCCGGGCCTCGCTTGCCGCGCGGTAAAGCGGTTGTTCGCGCAGGTTTGCCAGGTTGGTATCGTGCACGCTGGCATCCCGGCTGATGTAAAAGGGCGCAAACCCATTTTCGGGGTATAGAATCAAGGTTTTGATGTGGCTTTTGATGGCCAAAATATTTTGCAAAAAGGCCACCGGGGTTTCCTCGTACCAAAACAGGGCGCTTTGCGGGGGCTGGGCGGCCGAGGCCTCCAACAGGGTTTTTACCTCGCTGTTCACGGCAAAGTAGGTGGCAATATCCACCACATCGGCCTGTAGGTACCCAATTTCGGTGCAGATGTTTTGGGTAAAACGCTCGTACAGGCGGGTATTTTCCCGCATGGTGTTGGTATAATCCAGCCAATACAGCACAGCGGCGCAGACAATCAACACCGGGAACAACACCGTGTAGATTGCCAAAATCAATTTATACCGCAGCTTGAGCCGCGAAAACCAGCACCGAAGCTTTTTCATGGGCGCTCCTATCTTGGTTTGTTTTGCCGGGGCTGGGGGCAGCCGGGGCAGGTGGCGAAATAGCCTGTGGCTACTTTTTACGGCACCACCAAAAGCTTACCAAAATTTACCGGGTACCGTCAACCCTTTACGGCACCCATGGCCACGCCGCGGGTAATTTGTTTGTTTAACAGGATGTAAATAATCACCATCGGTGCCGCCGTGAGGGCCATCACGGCAAACTGCACCGCGTAATTGCTTGAATACATTCCGGTAAATTCCAGCACACTGAAGGGCAGGGTTTTCCATTTGGGGCTGCTTAGGTAGGTGCTGGCCATCATAAATTCGTTCCAGTTGTTTAAAAAGGTCATGATGGAAACGGTGACGAGGGAGGTTTTGAGCATGGGGGTGATAATTTGGAACAAAATGCGGTAGATGCCGGCCCCATCAATCATGGCGGCCTCCTCAATCTCGCGCGGGATGCTTTCCATAAAGCCGCTTGTCAAAAACAGGCCCTGGGGCAGGCTGAACGCAATGTAGGGAATCAGCAGTGCCCACAGCGTATCGGTCAGGTGCAGCCGGTCGTAGATGACATAGTTGGGCAGCAGGGTGGCGTGGATAGGAATCATGATGCCCAGCAAGATTAGCCCTTTCACTAAGCCCGAAAGCTTCCAGTGCATCCGGGTGCAGGCGAAGGAGAGCATAACCGATAAAAGCAGCACCAGCACAACCGCCAGCACATTGATAAACAGGCTGTTGCGGAAGTAAAGCAGGAAGTGGCCATCCACAAAGGCGGAAACATAGTTATCCCAGCGTATCTGCTTGGGCCAAATTAACAGGCCACTGGTGAACATTTCGTTGCTGCTGGCAAGCGAAAAATCCAACAACCAAATCAGCGGGAAAATTTGCAGCACGGCAAGAAAACTCAGTAGTACCCACAGCACAATATTGGCGGGTTGGAAGTTCTTTTTCTTTTTGTTTAGCGCGGGCTGTTGCAGCACGGCGGCGTTTGCTACGGTTTTCATGCGGCTACCCCCTCATCTTGTTTAAATACCCGGTTCAGCACCTGGGTTGCCAGGATGCAGACGATGATAAAAATGACACTGATGGCGTTGCCATAGCCATACCGGAAGCTGGAGAACGCCTGCTTGTATAGGTAGTTGGCCATAAACTGTGTTTCGTTGCCGGGGCCGCCGTTGGTAAGCAGGTAAACGGTTTCCATCTGCTTGAGGGCCGAGATGATGGCGAGCGTTACGTTCACCTGAATTACCGGGCGCATCAGCGGCAGGGTGATGCGCAAAAAGGTGGTGCGGTTGGTGGCACCGTCAATGGCGGCGGCCTCGTACAGGCTAGGGTCAATATTTTTGATGCCGGTATAGTAAATCAGCATCCCCCAGCCGAAGCCGTGCCAAATCAGCACCACCAGCACGCTCCAGATGGCGGAGCCGCTGCCCAGCCAGTTGAAATCTCCCTTGCCACCAAACAGCTTGATGATGTTGTTCAGCAAGCCAAAGCTGGGGTTGTAGATAAACTTCCACAGGTAGGCGATAACCGCCACCGAGATGACGTTGGGCAAAAAGTATACGCAGCGGAAAAAGCCTTCCGCGTGGCGGCCCAGCTTATCCAGCACCGCCGCCGTAATGATGGCCAGCGGGTGCTGGATGCAGATAAAGCCCACCGCCAGCAAAAACGAGTTGCGCAGCGAAACCTGAAAGGCTTCGTCCTTAAAAAGCTCAATATAGTTTTTAAAGCCGATCATATCGTAGCTGCCGATGCCGCTGAAATTGGTGAAGCCATAGTAAACGCTTAGGCAGATGGGGGCGAGAATTGCAAAAATGAACACCAAAATCCCCGGAAATACAAGGCTGAAAATAATGGCCTTATTGCTGTATGCCTTTTTCATGGGGGTACCTCCTTATCAAAATAGGCGGCCGCCCGCCCAGATGGGGCAAACGACCGCCTGATACTGTGTACGCTCAGCCTACGGTGGTGAGCTTATCGAGGAATGCAGCGGCATCAATTTTGCCGATGGCAAGTTCCTGCACCGAGTCTTCGCATACGGTTTTGAACTGAGAGGTACCCATATCGTTGAGAGGGGTGCCCGAAAGGTTGGTGGCGGCGGCAAAGATGTTCATCAAATCCTTCTGGGTCTGGGTTTCGCTGCCGGTGGCAAACTTCGAGAAATCCTGTGCGGACATACATACGCCATTTTCCCAGGCAATGCGGGTCCATTGGTCAGGCTGGAACATATAGTTCAGCAGCTTGATGGCTTCTTCTTTTTGGGCACCGCTGGCAGTAACAGAGTAGCCGCCGCCGTTCCAGGCGCTGATATCGGTGGCGGTGCCTTTACCACCCTCCACGGTGGGCATGGTGAACACCTTGATGTTGTTGCGGATATCCTCGGGGATATCCTCGCTGGAGGCCATGCTCATCTCCCAGCTACCCATGTAGAACATGGCGGCCTGGCCGTTGGTAAACAGGTTTTTGGCGGTGCCGTAATCGGCGGTTTCGTAGCCGGGCTGGAACAACCCTGCCGTGGTGGCCTGCTGAAGCAGCTCGCAGGCTTTGGTATAGGTGGGGTCGCTAAAATCTTTGCCGGTGATGGCATCGTGGTTTTTGGTCATCACACCGGTGGCATCCACCTTCTCCATCAAATCGGTCAGGTAAACGGCCAGCGGCCATTTGTCGGCGCCATCCATCGAAACAGCGGCTACACCGGCGGCCTTTGCCTTATCGGCCAACGCCAGCAACTCATCGTAGGTGGTGGGCACGGCCCAGCCGTTATCCTCAAAAATTTTGGCATTGTAGAAAAACGCTGCCATATCGGTGTTGCGGGCCAGGCCATACAGCTTGCCATCCGCCGAGAAACCATCCAGCGAACCGTTCACAAAGCCATAATCCTTGTAATCATCGGGGTTTAGCTCTGCCAGCAGCCCGGCATCAATCACTTCATCAATAAAGCCCGGCTGGCCCCAAACGCTGACAAGGTCAGGCATCTGGCTGCCGGCGGCATAGGCCTTGAACTTGGTTTTGTAGGCGGCATCGTCCAGCTCCTCGCACTCGATGGTGACGTTGGGGTTGGCTGCCATGTAGGAATCAAAAATGGTTTGCTCCACAAGGCCCTGGCCGGTGGTACGATCCGGCAGGTTGGAAAATACCTTGATGGTGACGGGCTCGGCACTTTCGGCCGGGGCGGAACTGGCGGTAGAGGAAGCCGAATCCGCGGCGGGTGCCGTGGAAGATGCGGTGCTGCTGGCGGGTGCGCCACAGGCAGCTAAGGAAAGTGCCATGCTGGTTGCAAGGGCAATGGAAAGTAGTTTTTTCATGGGGTTGCTCCTCCTTCTTTTTGTGCGGTGTTCAGGCAAGGGCAAATTTGTGTGTGTGGGTGTTGCCCTTGCGTCATGGTCTTATTGTACCGGCCTTGCGCGGCAACGAAAACGCAAAATCTTGATAAAAGGTGGAGGATTTTATGCTGTTTTGTGGGTCTTTCACAGATTCTATTCTAAACGTACAATTTTATTGTGCATATCATGTACAAAGTGCCGAATTCCTGGTTTTTGGCCGCAGCGCGGCAAGGTGGGCATTCTCCGGCTGCACCCGGGCTGCGCCACAACACACCCCGGCTTTTTGCGCCGGGCCATTACAGCTTTTGGATAAAATCGTTGATAAAATGCAGGGCAACCCCCAGGGGGATGGCGCGCTTGGGGTATTGCCCTAAGCGCAGGTAACCGGCATTCTCCTGAAAAGGGCTTTGGGCGGCAACCAGCGCTTGCAGGTGGGGCATATAGGGGGCAAGGTACTGGGTTAAAAAGCCGCCCAGCACAATATCACAATCCAAAATCATCCGAATATTGTGGATGCCAATGGCCAAATGTTGCAGGTAATCCTCCCACAGGGGCTGGTATTGGGCGGGGGTGCGGGCTAAGGCTTCAAAAAAATCTTCCACCGTAAGCCCCAAATCGCTGCTGATGCGGGCGGCCGAGCAGTAGGCCTCCAAGCAGCCGCGCTTGCCGCAGGGGCAGGGCAGCCCGCCCGGCACAATGCAGATATGCCCAAACTCGCCACTGCGCCCGTTTAGGCCGTGGTAGGGGGCACCACCCAACAAAACCGCGCCGCCCACGCCGTTTTCCAGCGAAAGATAGGCTAGGCTGCTGCCGCTGCCCTGAGTCAACCACTCGGCATAGCCGCCGGCGGTGGCATCGTTGGCAAGGTGGGCCGGGTAGGGCAACGCCTGGGTTAAATCCGCGGTGCGGCAATGGTTTAGCGCCATGGTGGGGGAGAACAGGATGGTTTGCCCCTGGGCATCCAAAATGGCGGGCAGTGCGATTCCCACCCCCAGCAGCTTGTTGCGGTTTAGGCCAAAATCCGTCAAAAAATGCTCCAGCGCGGCGGCAAGGCGCACCCCCAGGGCGGCGGCATCGGCCGTGTGTGGGGGCAGGCCGGTTTCCTCACTGCGGTAGGCAATTTCCTCCATGCGCAGGTTGGCGGCCAAAAAACGGAACCGCTCCTGCGTGACCGATACCCCCACCGCAAACCGCGCGTTGGCGGCAATGGCCATGCCGGTGGCCCGCCGCCCGCCGGTGGAGCGTTGCAGCGCCCCCCGCTCCACCAGCCCGGCGGCCAGAAGCTCGCTCAAATTTTGGTGGACGGTGGGCAGGCTGAAGGCCAGCGCCTGGGCAATATCCTGCTTGGTGCGGGGCGTTTGCGCCTGGTAAAGGTAGCGGTAAATGCTGTTGCGGGTGATGCGGCGGCGTTCGGTAACCGGCTCGTTCAGCGTTGGCATGGGTGCGGCCCCCTTTTACTTTTTGGCGTGGCCCTGCCGGATGGGCGGGCGGATGGTTGGCGATGGCTGCGCTACATAGCACGCGCTATAGAACTTTTGGCAGCTACTTTATGAAATCTACTTTTATTATGGCGCTGTTTAGGGGATATGTCAATTCTTGCCCTGCCAAAGGCGGCAAAAAGAGGGCGAAAAGCTACCCAAAAAACCACCCCCCTAAGCCACCAAAACGGCGGCACAAGCGGGGAAAATACGGCGGCAAAAAAGCGGTTGACAGCCGCAGGGATGTAGGGTATAGTAAAGGAAAGAAGATACAATAAGCTAATTTACAAAAGTTATTTTAAAATCAATTCATCCGCGATTCAGCGATGGAAAGGGGCATACATCATGTTGTACATTGGCGTAGACCTGGGTACTTCGGCGGTAAAGCTGCTGCTGATGGACGAGGCCGGCAAAATTTTGCAGATTGTTAGCAAGGAATACCCCATTGAATTTCCCCACCCGGGCTGGAGCCAGCAGGCCCCGGCGGATTGGTGGCAGGGGGTGTGCGCCGGCATCCCGGAGCTGCTTAGCGGTTTTGATGCCGCAGCGGTTAAGGGCATTGGCGTTGGCGGGCAGATGCACGGCCTGGTGGTGCTGGATAAGGCCGGCCAGGTGCTGCGCCCCGCCATTTTGTGGAACGATGGCCGCACCCAAAAACAGGTAGAGTACCTGAACCAGGTGGTTGGCAAAGAAAAACTGAGCCAGTACACCGCCAACATTGCCTTTGCGGGCTTTACCGCCCCCAAGCTGCTTTGGATGCGGGAGAATGAGCCGGAACTATTTGCCCGCATTGATAAAATTATGCTGCCCAAAGATTATATCAACTACAAGCTTACCGGCGTGCATTGCACCGATTACTCGGATGCTTCGGGTATGCTGTTGCTGGATGTTGCCCACAAATGCTGGAGCAAGGAGATGCTGGAAATTTGCGGCCTAACCGAGGCCCAGATGCCCGCCCTGTTTGAAAGTGCCGACCCGGTTGGCACCCTGACCCCGGCGGTGGCTGCCGCGTTGGGCCTGCCCCAGGGGGTGGTGGTGTGCGCCGGTGCGGGCGATAACGCCGCCGCTGCGGTGGGCTGCGGGGCCGTGGGCGATAGCCGCTGTAACATCAGCCTTGGTACCTCGGGCACGGTGTTTATCACCAGCGAAAAATTTGGGGTGGACCGCGCCAACGCCCTGCATAGCTTTGACCATGCCGATGGCAGCTACCACCTGATGGGCTGCATTTTAAGCGCCGCAAGCTGCAACAAATGGTGGATGGACGATGTGCTGAAAACCCAGGCCTATGCCGATGAGCAAGCCCCCATCACCCCCGAAAAGTTGGGCGAAAACGATGTATACTTCCTGCCGTACCTGATGGGGGAGCGCAGCCCCCACAACGACCCCGCCGCGCGTGGGGCGTTTATCGGCCTGCGGATGGATTCTACCCGGGCGGATATGACCCAGGCTGTGCTGGAAGGTGTGGCCTTTGCCATCAAAGATTGTTTGGAGATTGCCCAAAAGCAGGGGGTGGCCGTCACGGCCAGCACGGTATGCGGCGGCGGCGCAAAAAGCCCGCTGTGGCGGAAAATTATGGCCAACGTGCTGGGCATTACCCTGCAACTGCCCCAAACCGAGCAGGGCCCCGGCTACGGCGGTGCCATGCTGGCGGCGGTGGCCTGCGGGGCCTACCCGGATGTAAAGGCCTGTGCCGAAAAGTTGGTAAAAATTCAGGGCGAAACCCGCCCTGACCCGGCACTGGTAGAAAAATATGCGCGGCGGTACGCGGTTTGGCACAAGCTGTACCCGGCGCTGAAACCGATTTATCAAGAGATGGAGGGCTAATTTTTATGAAAATTTATTCGGTAACCGACCCGGAATTTAAAGCGTATGGCCGCGTTGTGGCCGGTATGGAGGCCGCCAAGGCCGAAATTTTGGAGGCCCTTGCTACCACCCCGCTGCCCGCCGCCACCGATTACCGGGCCGAGGAGCCTGCCTTGCAGGAGCTGCCCGCCGCCACCGAGGTATCCGAGCATTTGTATGGTGGGATGCCGGTGCAGCTTGGCTGGTGCAACGGCCACAACACCAAGCTGAACTGCCTGGAATACCACCGCGATAGCGAATTTAACCTGGGCACCGAGGATTTTATCCTGCTGCTGGCCCGGCAGGAGGAAATTGAGGGTGGCAAGCTGGATACCGCCAAGGCGAAGGCGTTCCGCTGCCCGGCGGGTGTGCTGGTGGAGGTGTACGCCACCACGCTGCACTATGCGCCCTGCCACACCGACCCGGCCAAGGGCTTCCGGGTGTTGGTGGCGCTGCCCGCTGGCACCAATGGCGATAAGCCGGAAATTGAAAATAAGGGCGGCGATGATGCCTACCTGTGGGCCTGCAACAAGTGGCTGCTGGCCCACCCCGATAGCGCCGAAGCCGCCGCCGGGGCCATGGCCACCTTGACCGGGGAAAATTTGGATATTGCCGGGCTGCTTTAAAACCGGCGCTGCAAGGTTTGGTGGCGGTTTTCTAGCCCCCTAAAACAACCCCCAACCCCAAAGGGGGAGTGCAACTTAGGGATTTGAGAAAATCAAGTTTTTAATGATGCCTCCCTAGGCGGTGCTAAAGGAAAACGACCATGTCAGAGTGGAATTACTCTGAATGGTCGTTTTCTGCTTCAGAAAATAAGTTGAGCAATCAAGCGGTTAGAACAATGTCAGCTGTTCAAATTTTTGTTGATTAGATTGGCTTTTTATCTCAGAAAAGCTATCACTGGCACAAGCATCCTTGTCATCATCTGAAATGTTGTCGCTTTCGTTCGACAACATTCCACGTTCGTCACGGATTTTCTTTATATACTCGTCAGCATCTATAGTTCCTCTGAAAAACTGAAGAATGGGTGAAGTGTACATACTTGTGTATCTTGCATTATCAGAACATTCAACATTTTCAAGGTCATAGATTGTTTCGTATGCACTTACTTGCCTGTCATCATTTGGTGTTAACGGTGCGGGGTAGATATCTTTCGGCAATACTCCAATATCTTTTCTGGTACACAGAATGATGACTCTTTTACGGCGTTGGGGAACACCATAATGATTAGCAAGTAATTTCCTGCCCTCGGTGTGATAACCCAATTCGGAAAACAATTGGATTATGTCACGGTATGTTTTTCCACCTTCATAACTAAGGATACCTTCAACATTTTCAAACACAATGACTTTGGGGTATACACTTGCGACAATATCTACGAAATGCCTAAACAACTGATTTCGCGGATCGTCTTTCATTCTCCACCCTGCCATGGAGAAACCTTGGCAAGGAGGACCACCACAAATGATATCGGCATTTGCTCGTTTGCCTGCTTCAATAATTCGCTGTTTTGTTGCTTCTTCCGTAATATCTCCGCAAAAGACCGGAATCTCCGGGCTATTGGCCTTTAATGTAACACAAGCACTTTCCATGATGTCACTTGCTATGGAAGCGTTTATTCCAGCCAATTTCAAGCCATATGTCATTCCACCAGCACCAGAGAATAAGTCGATCGATGTACAACAATCTGTTTTTTCCCGAATGGCTTTTCCTATGCTGTAGGCTAAAAGAACAGGGACGGCGTTTCCTACCTGCTTAAGCATATCTGTTTTATTGCCACAGAATGCATAATTATCTGGAAAGCATTGAAACCTTGCGGCTTCTCGAACGCTGAGAACGCGTTGATGTATAGGATGCACATATGTGCCATTTCCCGGTCTGCTAAAATATGTTGTAATCGTGTATGAAGGTTTGGAATAATCGACTCTTCCATACAGGGTCGTGCGTCCGCCGGTTTGTGTTATCCTTTCTAGCCTCTTGGACTTCTTTACGGTTTCCGTTGGAATGTCCTTCCAACTGCCGCCTTGTGGTACAGAACGAATCATTTCCAAATCCAAGTCGCTTAACTTAAATGTCGTGTGGTTTAAGATAATGCCTTGGGAAATCTTTCTGTACTTTTTTTCGATTTCGTCCGCAACACGCTTCTCAAATTTATCGGCGTCAGGCTTTTTTTGAAAACAAATTTCTCTCACGGATGCTTGCCCACTAATCATTGCACTGCAATCTTCAAGCGTAACAGTTGGGATGATGTATGATAAATCTCTACGGAGCAATTCAGTTGGACTTACTGAGGCCCTATGCTTTTCTTGGATTTCGTTATTGTGAAGTGTTTCTACGCTCTGTGTGTCGAGTACAATGCCATATGCTTCATATACCAAAGCATCAATTATCTGGAGAACCGAATCGTCTTTGCTAACCAAATAATTCTGCACATTTTCAGAGATTTCTTTTTTGTTAGTGGCATTTACCGGAATAGGGAAATTGTCAATTTCATAGTTATTTATGTGGTTATTGCTACTTGTTAATTTGAAATACCAGTCAATTAAAGAAGAATTCAAAATTCCAAGAAGAAAGAAGAAATCAACGCCATCATTGTTTTCATGTAGCGATATGAAATTGCAACTATTTCCCAACACAACATTAGAAGGAACTGGAGCAAAAGAAATCCTGCGCTTTTTTGCCATATTAACTATTTGCTGGCAAATAAGTCGAGGTTTCAAAATGTACTTTCTCTTTGCGGAATTTTGAACAAATTCTGAATCAACATATTCGATACCCGGTATATCAATTAGTCGATAATACCCTATGTGCCTTCCGCGTAGCAATTTGTAAGGTGTGGAGGCTGAAGTAATGTGGTCCTTATTTAATGTTAAATCCAGTTCGCCACGCAGATTATCAATATAAGAGAGTTTTTTAATTGTGGGAAATCGCTTCATTTTCTTTCGAACGGCGTACGCATTTTTGGACAATACAAGAATTGCATTTCCAGTGTCTGAATCAACAATGTCATCGATGCGCATAGTTGTGCCACCGTCCACATTGCCATTGAATGACCCATCAATAAAAAGACTTGAGGTTTTCTTTCCTTTATGAAAGAGCATAGCACATAAAGCCTGGGAGGCATCTACATAGGAACTGTTTTCCGAGATGATTCGTAGTGACTTTATCGCACAGGTATCGATAATTCTTGTCCGCAGTTTTGAGCAAGTCTTATCAGACAATATTGATGCCGGAATTAGTAAGGAGCAAATTCCATCTGGTGCAACATATCTCTCAGTAATCTCCTCAATAAATAACTTATAAAGGTTAAGGGTTCCCGTAAGAGCGTATAAGAAGTGGTTGCAAGCTATTTTCCCAATGGTATCGTACTTTGATTTGTCAAGCGCATATTGATCTGGCGATTGGTAGTGACTTTTCTCGGCCTTCAGATTTTTGTATGGAGGGTTAGTAACAACAATATCAAAACCATTTTTCACGACATGGCTGGGGAATACTTCATTGACACTTTGATAAGCAACTTCTTTTGCATCAAGATCAAACAGCAGCCCTGCGCCAATATGTATGTTAAAATACTCTTCTGAGAGAGAAATTCCGAATACATCAAAAACATAGCGTTTTAGGTTCGTTTTGTAAACAGCGAGCGCGTCTTTGTTTATGTCGCAAACGTAGATGTTGTTTATCAACTGGCAATATTCTTCCTGGGTGAATACAAGGTTTTTGCAAGTACATAAATAAGCAAAAACGAAGTTTCCAGTACCAACGCACGGCTCAAAAAAAGTTTTGGTATACAGTGTCTTTCGCTCTTGTTCATCAAGGCTGTCAACCAGTTTTTGCATCATTGTAAGAGTAAGCTCTAATGCAGTATAGTAGCTCCCTGTTTGTTTCCTATGCGAGGCATCCATCGACTGTTCAAAATTGGTGCTATCTTGTGATATTTTATGCCAAAGAGCAGAATCATTATCTGCATTTATGTCCATAACGGATACCTCCAAATGTGATGAGAGTATTATACCACAAACGCAAAAAGGAGACAAGAAAAATGAGACGAAATTTTATTGACATATATCATCAAGAATGCTATTTCTTGTTTCAATTCTGGGGGCACCAATTATCTTCAATTGAGATTTAATATATGGCAAAACCGGGCTATTGTCGATATAATAATACATTCGAGGCACAACAAATGATGGGCATTCTTTTCGAATTTGCTCAAGAGAAAGAATACTTGTTCTTGAAGCTGGACCAACGACATTGCAAATTGGCAGTCAGTCATGAAATCTTTTATCCGCTCTTTTACAGCATCCAGCCTGTCCTCAAGCCTTTTCCTTTCACCAAACTTCGCCATACCGCTAATGCCTTTGACTGGTTCACTTACATAAAAAACACCGTTGTTTCTCCCAATGGAAAATGCTTACGATATTCAAATCTTTTCATTCCAGATTCGATTATGTCAAACCATTTCGGTTCAAAGCTAAGAAGAATTGTACTCATGGGATATCTCCCCTTAAATGTGTAGAATTATCCGAACTTGAATCTTGTCTACAAGTGTGCAAACATCTTCCTTGATTTCACCACAAGGCCCTCCGCTCTCAATTTTAGCGCAAATGAATGCGAGCGTGCGCTGTTCTTCGGAAGTTATCTGTGGAGTCAATTGACGATTCTCTTTGTCGCTAAAATCATAGACTGCGCCAATGGCAATACGGCAATAACGCTCTGTTTCATTAGAGTTTCTATCTGTAAAATGACGAGGGGTTTTACTTGTGATTTCCCCCAGTTTATTAAATGAATAGGAGTACTCAAAATACTTAAAGTTTGGTTGCAAAAATGCGTGTACAAGGAAACCTTCACCGTTTTGGGGAGCATACCTAAGAATGTACCAAAGAATATACATGAAGTTTGCCATATTTTGTTTGAGCGCATCTCGATACGCATTTGGAATCTTAGAAACATTATTTCTGTAGTGTTCCTTAATGAACTCCCAAATAAGTCTTGAATACCACGACATGGGGTAAACTCCAGTGCGTGCCTCTGTTTCAATTACTTTCTCGATGTCGATTAATTGCAAACGATCGCGTTTTGTTGAATTATCGCTGGTGGTCATTGGTTGAAGATATCGTGGATCATGAACAAAGCCAAGCGAAATCGGGCCAATATGATCAGCAGATATCCCATCAAAGAATGAACTGCCCATAAACTGGTTTGCCGCATGAATATTTCCATCACTCCAATACTCATAGGCTCTTCTGTCTTTTGTATATGATTTGAGATTTTCTTTTGAACGGCCTTTATCCTGAGAAGCACGGCAGCAGCGGTTATATGTATGAAATCCATCAAACCGATCTGGAAAATTCGACATTGCACCCGGACCAAGGCATTTCTTGTTTCCTTTCCGGCAAGCGTATTCTAATGCATTGATGACTTCTTGCTTACTTGCGGTGCAAGAGTTTAGTGACAATCCCCCTTTGCTAATAAGAAATGCAGCAATACGCTCATTGCAAATTCCATTTGCTATAAGATCATCCCAAATATCGCTAATATGATCACATTCAGTATAATCGGACTGAAAAGTTTGATTTAATGATTTCAGGAAATTAGCGTTGGGATAATGATAATACAATGACATCTCGCATCCACAGGTCTGGCACACCTTCCACTTCGTTGGGTGTATCGCAAGCATGACATCTGCATATACACCAGGCTGAATGGGAATCCCCAGTTCTTTTGCCTTGTTTTCACACCATGCAATCCGGGCTTTTCCTGTTTCGGACTTAGCTGTTGCTATCCAACTGTACGAACCATCCGCCTTCTTCTCTATTCGCAAGCCTCTATAATTTTGATTGTTTACAATCATGTCCATATATTGAATAAACTTATGGTGCCATTTGCGCTCTTCTCGTGCCATTTTATCCACCTACTTTTTTGATTGTTTTCCGTTTTGTTAACCCAACTGACAACTGTGCCAAAGATTTTTTAATTATATCAGAAAAAGTGTGCATTTGATATAGCGGGAATTCATGCGTACTCGAATTGAAAAAAATTTAAGCGTACAAATAAAATGAGCAACCGTGTGTGTCATCAGCTGACTGCGCGGTTGCTCATTGTCTATATAATTTTGTATAGTGGTATAGTTTTCTTTTTTTGAAATTCGAGTATCAATCGCCCCCCAGGGGACGGCCAAATCTCCAGTACCTTTCAACCCAAAGACCGGCGTTCCCTTTCGTGCGAACTTTTGCAGAATTACGCAGGGGGGATACCTAAAATTAAATGAAAGACCGAAAACGCCATGTTTGTGGGTGTGGCCCCAGCCCTGCCCACGCCCCCCGGCGTGGCAAGGGGGGCAGGGGCAATGGGCTAAAAAAATAGGCAGCATATGCTTTTTTATGCTATACTATACAAAACGGTAAGCCTGCCCTGCAACCGTTGGCCGGTGGCGCCCTGGGGCGGGTTTTTGGCGCGGTAGCGGCAAGAAACAGGGGGTATACGATGGATACAGAAATGCGGACAGAAACGCAAGCCCAAACAGAAACAGAAACACAGGCACAAACAGAAGCACAAACGCAAGCGCAAACAGAAACACGGGCACAAGCAGAAATAAGCGGGCAAAAGAACCCGGCAAAAATCAGCCGCCGAGGCATCACCGGCAGCACGCTAAAGCTTATTGCCATGCTCAGTATGCTGCTGGACCATACCGGGGCCATCGTTTTGATGCGGGCGCTGGTTGGCTATGGCGTGCTGGAGGTTGTGGATGCCGAGGGTAGCGCGGCCTTTATGGCGGCCCACGCGGGGCTGTATTATACCTATGTGGCCTTGCGGCAGGTGGGGCGCATCGCCTTCCCGCTGTTTTGCTTTTTGCTGGTGCAGGGCGTTTTGCACACCCATGACCTAAAAAAATATTTGGGCAGGCTGTTCCTCTTTGCCCTGATTTCCGAGGTACCGTTTGATTTGGGGATGTTTGGCACCGTGTGTACCTGGGGGTATCAAAACGTTTATTTCACCCTGTT
>JAQVCK010000026.1 GCA_028689835.1 Pygmaiobacter sp.
CAATCTGTCTCCGGTCATTCTCGCTTTTTTGGTTCAACATCTTTCATCACCTGTTTCTATTTTACCATTCCTTGTGCATTAAAAAAAGACAAAGCACCACCTTCTGGCACTTTGTCTTCAGACTGAGGCCCGGGGCACACTGCCCCGGGCCTTTGCTTTTTTGGTTGTCCTTACTGGTATTGTTCCAGCATAGCAGCACCGATTACCCCGGCATCGTTGCCCAGTGTCGCCATCACAATCGCCGGCGCAAACCGCTCGCCCGCGTACATCTCACGCACTACGATTTCGCGCAACTGGTCGGCTAGCCACTGGCCTTCTTTGCTGATGCCACCGCCCACAACAATCACTTTTACCCCAAACGAGTTGGCAACATTGACAAAGAACTGGCCCATAAAATCGATAAACCGGTCTACCAGCGCTTTTGCCACAGCATCGCCCTCTTTGGCACAGTCAAAAATATTTTTGCCGTTTAGCGCCTGCCCCTTTGCGCGCAGCTCGGCCAGCATGCTTTCGGGGTGCGCGTCGGCGGCGCGGTTACCATCGCGAATCAGCGCACTAAAGCTGGCATACGCTTCCACACAGCCTTTGCGACCACAGGTGCAAGCTTCGCCCCCGGTAATCATTGTTGTGTGCCCCAATTCGGTCGCACTAGAGCCGGCCGGTGCAAACAGCTTGCCGTCCAGCACCACACCGCTACCCACACCGGTGCCAATCGTAATCATCACCATTGAATTGTACTTTTCACCGGCGCCCACCGCAAATTCGCCCAACGCCGCACAATCTGCGTCGTTGGCGATATAGGTGTCAATCCCCGTTTTTTCTTTCATGGTTGCCACTAGCGGCGCATCGTGCCAATTCAGGTTGTTTGAAAAAACAATCGTGCCGGCAGATTTATCCGATGTGCCAGGGCTGCCAATACCAATACTGCTCACTTCGGCCGGTGTCAGCGCTGCACGTGTGAACAACTCTTTTACAAGCCGTGCCATGGTATCGGTAACAAAATCAAACCCTTTTTCTGGTTGTGTTTTTGCAGCAATCTTTTCTTCAATCTCGCCTTTTTCATTTACCAGGCCAGCAACAATGTTCGTGCCGCCAAGGTCAATCCCTATGGTATATTTCATTTCTGCGAACCCCTTTGTTTTCCGCTTTTACAGCGGCAAAATCATCTTTGTTGTATTATTTTACCATCCGCCAGCGGCACGCACAAGGCATAAAGTAAAAATGCGCAAATTTTTGTGGGTGCAGCGCCAGCAAACACGCCATTTTTCACCTTTTATTAAATAAAAACGAGGAGCTCATTGCTCCTCGCTCTGCCTGCGGTTGTTATATTCTGTAATTTCCGGTTCCACCGCGGGGCGGATATGCCCACTGCCGCAATCCGGGCATTGCAGCACTTCGCCCTGCCGCTCAAACAGAAATCTGCAATTATCACAGATGTAAACCAATTTTGTTTCCCCCTTGGTGGCAAAATGCAGGTTGCTCTTTCTCACACCCTCACGCACACTGTGTCCATTACAACACCACAGTGTCGCCTATTAAATTATAGTTATGCTGCATAGATTGTCAAGGAAAATGTTATTTTTGTCAGTTATTTCCGTTTTTTATGCAATGTTTTAAAACTCTCTCGTCTTATTTTTCAATCTTGCCCATTTTCTTTTATTTACGCCTTTGCGCCTCACACTATCCCCGGCCCTTTCCCCCTCTTTTCTCGCGGCTTCACGGTGTGTAACAAAGTGTTGTATCGGCTTTCCCCACCAAACAAGCTGTATTGGGGGGCTGGCTACGGGTTGTAAGATACTTATTTGCGACCAAAAACAGGGTTCTTTTTACCTGTTTTTTGGTGCACAGTCCCGATTTTTGGCTTTGTTGCGGGGTTTTTTACAGTTCGTTCATGTTTTTGGGCAGTTTTATTTGCTACAATACACTAAGCAATTTCATATCATAAGTAAACTGGGTGGTTCCAGCAAAGGAAGAAGTAACATGATACAGCAACATTTCATTACCTTTGATAACGTTTGCAAATATTATCAAATGGGGGCGACCCGCATCGCTGCCGCCGACCATGTCAATTTTTTTGTCGATCAGGGCGAATTCTGCGTCATCGTCGGGCCGTCCGGCGCAGGCAAAACCACGGTGCTCAATATGCTTGGTGGTATGGACGGCTGTGACGAGGGTCGCATTCTGCTCGACGGCAACGTCGTCAGCGATTACAATCAGCGCCAGCTTACAACCTACCGGCGGTACGACGTGGGGTTTGTATTTCAGTTTTACAACCTGGTGCAAAACCTCACTGCCCTCGAAAACGTGGAGCTTGCAAGCGAAATTTGCCGCGACCCCCTGCCCGCAGAGGAGATGCTGCAACACGTGGGCCTTGCAGAGCGCATGAACAATTTCCCCGCGCAGCTTTCGGGCGGCGAGCAACAGCGTGTTTCCATTGCGCGGGCGCTGGCCAAAAACCCCAAAATTCTCTTGTGCGACGAGCCCACCGGTGCGCTGGATTATAATACCGGCAAACAGGTGCTTTCGCTGTTGCAGGACACCTGCCGCAAAACCGGGCGCACGGTCATTGTCATCACCCACAACAGTGCACTCACTGCTATGGCAGACCGCGTCATTCACATTAAAAGCGGTAAAACGCTGTCCAATGAGCGCAACGAAAACCCCATCCCGGTAGAAGAAATCGAGTGGTAACATGCTAAAAAAAACATATCGCAAATCCATAGCACGCACCATCCGCTCCAGCCTGTCGCGGTTTCTTGCCATCTTTGCCATTGTGGCGCTGGGGGTCGGCTTCTTGTCCGGCCTGCTGGCTTCCCCGGTCGATATGCGCTATTCCGCTGATAACTACTATGATGCAGACCGCCTGCACGATCTGCGGGTCGTCTCCACCCTGGGGCTTACAGACGATGACCTTGCCGCCATTCGTGCGCTGCCCGGTATCGAGGCGGCGCAGCCCGCGCGGGACACCGACCTAATGCTGTTTTCTAAGGCGGGCGATACATACACCACGCGCATGCACACCCTTACCGGTGGCACATCGGGCAGCGATGGCATCAACGATTTGACCTTAACCGATGGGCGGTTGCCCACGGCCGCGGGCGAATGTGTCATTATCCTCACCAAAAGCCTTGTTGACGAGGGCCTTTCTATTGGTGACACCCTCACCGTTACCCCGGATAATGACGAAACCGTGCTGGACCACGCGCCCAGTGAGTTTACCGTCGTTGGCTTTGCCAAATCCCCGGTTTATATGTCAATGGAGCCCGAACATACTACCGTGGGCAGCGGCACTGTGGGGCTGATTGCCTACACCACGCTCGACAGTTTCTCTTACGATTATTATACTGGTATCTACTTAACCGTTGCCGGTGCCCGTGCGCTCGATTCATTCAGCCCCGCTTACCATGACCTCGTCGGTGGCGTGTCAGACGAATTGGACGCCCTTCGCCCCGCGCGCGAAAAAGCCCGGTCTCAGCAGGTCATTACCGAGGCAAATCAAAAGCTGGCCGATGCCGAAGCGGAATACAATGATGCGAAAGCCGAAGCGGATACCAAGCTGGCGGATGCTGCCCAAAAATTGCAAGATGGCAAAACAGAGTTGCAAAGCGGCGAGCAAAAGCTGGCCGATGCTAAGGCGCAGATTGAAAGTGGGCAACAGCAGCTGGACGACCAAAAAGACCAATTTTATGCCACGGTACCCGCCCAGCAAAAGCAAATTCAAGATGGGTATGCGACGCTGGATGGTTACGACGCGCAACTGGCAGCAGGCGAAGCACAGCTTTCTGCCGGCATGCAAGACTACGAAACCCAAAACGCCAATATTACCGGGCTAGAGCAAGGCAAGGCCGCCACGGCACAACTTGCTGCCGCCTTTGGCAGCCCGCTGCCCGACACCAGCGATGCCACCGTGCTGGCGGCCCTGCCCAGCCTGCTTGCAAACCCGGCCCTGCCGGCAGAAAACGCGGCACAGCTCTCTGCCCTGCAAAGCGGCCTTAGTGCGCTCGCCGCTGCCGGCACCACCACCGAGGCATCGCGCGCGGCGCTGGGCACCGCAAAAGCGCAGCTGGATGCCACCGCGGCACAGCTTGCCGCCCAAAAGCAGGCTCTCGCACAGCAGCGTGCAACACTGGATGCCTCTGCCGCACAGCTTGACGCCGGCATCCGCACCGCCACCGCGGCGTTTGCCGACGCGGATGCAAAACTGCTGGATGCGCGCGCCCAGTACGATCAGGGGGTCAAAGACCTGGCACAGGCCCGCAAAGAACTGGCCGACGGGCAGAAGGAATACGATGACGCCAAGGCAGAAGCCGATACAAAGCTGGCCGATGGCGCCGAACAACTTGCCGATGCCAAAGCCGCCGTACGGGACATTGAACAAGCCGAGTGGTATTTATGGGACCGCAGTGACAACACCAGCTATTCCAGTTACGACTCCAACGCCGAAAAGGTCGGCAATATCGCCAAAGTCTTCCCGGTTTTCTTCTTCCTCGTCGCGGCGCTGGTGGCCCTTACCACCATGACCCGTATGGTCGAAGAGGAACGACTGCAAATTGGCACCCTCAAAGCATTGGGCTACACCCCGGGGCAGATTGCGGCAAAATATATTTTTTATGCCCTGCTTGCCAGCCTGCTTGGCAGCCTTGCCGGTATGCTCGTTGGCATGAAACTTTTCCCCTCCATCGTCATCAATGCCTATAACATTATGTACGACGTGCCGCAGGCACTCACTCCGTTCAACACCGAATACGGCTTCCTCGCGGCCGGGGCCGCCATTGGTGTGGTGCTTATTGCCACACTGAATGCCTGCTGGGCCGAGCTGCGCGAGGTACCCGCCCGCCTGCTGTTGCCCAAGGCCCCCAAAGCGGGCAAACGTATCCTGCTGGAATATATCACCCCTATCTGGCGCCGCATGAAATTCACGCAAAAGGTAACTGCGCGCAATTTGTTCCGGTATAAAAAGCGCTTCTTCATGACCGTCTTTGGCATTGCGGGCTGTACCGCACTGTTGGTCACCGGGTTTGGCCTGCGGGATTCGATTTCCGACATCGTCTCCAAGCAGTTCAACGACCTGCAAAGCTACCAGCTGATGGTCGCGCTGAAAGATGCTGACGCACTAAATGGCAGTGACCTGAATGCAATCTTGTCCGACAAGGCCCGCATTGAGAGTTTTACCACCGTCATGCACAATGAGGGCAAGGTTGTGCAGTCCGGCAACAACCCTGCCGACAGCATTGTGCTGGAGGCCCCGCAGGATATCGAACAGTTTAAAGAATATTTTGAGTTCCGGCACCGCACCAACCCCGATATCCCTGTCACCTTTGATGAAAATTCGGTCCTTGTCAGTGAAAAGCTGGCCGAGCGCCAACACTGGTCGGTCGGCGATACCATCACCGTGCAAAACAAAGACGGCAAACAGGCCAGCCTTGTCATTTCCGACATTTTTGAAAACTATGTCGGCCACTATATTTACCTGTCGCAGGGCGCTTATACCGCCGCCTTTGGCGAGGAGGCTGCACCCAACCTGCTACTGTGCAAGCTGCCCAGTGGTCAGGCAGCAGGCGATTCCGCCCTTGCGGGGGATTTGCTAAAATGCCGAGACGTTGCGGGCACCCAGTTCACCACCGAGCTTTCAGCCAGCTTTGAGCGCAGCATGACCAGTGTCAATTTCATTGTGGTCGTGCTCATTTTCTCGGCGGCAGCGCTGGCCTTCGTTGTGCTGTACAACCTCACCAATATTAACATTACGGAGCGCGAAAAAGAGCTTGCCACCATTAAGGTGCTCGGGTTTTACCATAAAGAGGTCTCCTCTTATATTTACCGTGAAACCGGGGTGCTCGCCATCATCGGCACCCTGTGTGGGCTCGGTTTCGGCGTGTTTTTACACCGTTTTGTCGTGCTCACCGCAGAAATCGACCGTGTGATGTTCGGCCGTTCAATCTACCTGCCCAGCTATCTGTGGTCCGCACTGCTCACGATGGTATTCACCGCCTTAGTTAGCCTTGTCATGCAGCGCAAGCTGCGCCACATCAGCATGGTAGAAAGCCTGAAAGCACCGGAATAGCCACATTGATAAGATAGCAAAAAGGCCTTGCGTGGAAACTGCCCACGCAAGGCCTTTTTTTGTTTTTCAAATCCCGTAGTCGCAAGGGCGTGCTTTTGCAAAAGGTTATCCCGCACCTTGTGCTGGTGCTGCAACTGGGTTTGCTTTTTTATTCTGCATCCGCTTGCTTTACGCTGCTAAAAAAATCCTCATAGTACCTGACAGCTCCCCGTTGCGCGGCCTGTCGCAGCATATCAATGGTTTCATAGTTTTTAATCAGCAGTTCTACCAGTCGTTCATCCAGCACCTGCCTGCGGGCCATATTGCGCAAAATATCTACAGTTTTGTTCGCTTCTACCCCTTTGCGGTAAGGTCGGTCCTCCGCGATGGCAGTAAAGGTGTCCGCCACCGCCATAATGCGCGAGCCCAGCGGCAAAAAGTCCCCATTGATGTGAAAGGGGTATCCTGTGCCGTCCAAGCGTTCATGGTGATAGGCTGCCCACTGTTTAATTTCACCAAATTCGGGGATCGAATCCAGCAGATAGTATGTGTAATAGGTATGCGCACGCACCTCATTGAACTCTGTGGTGTTCAGTGCCGCGTCCTTTTCCAAAATCGCATTATTCACCGCCAGTTTTCCCAAATCATGCAAATAACCCGCAATCAGCATTTTTTTGCATCCATCCGCAGAAAATCCGCTCAACGAGGCAAGGTGCTCTGCCACCTTTGCCACCCCGGCAGAATGGCGCGACGTAAATTCACTGCCAAAATCAATCAGGTGCGAAATAATTTCCGCCAACCGCACCATGTCATCTACACTCAGGCCAACCACCGGCATCAGCCATTGGGGCAACCGGTCCAGTGGGTTTGTCGCCGCAAGGTCAAACCAGATATATTCTTTTCGTATCAGGTTTTCCAGCGCGGCTACCTGCTGCGGCACAAATTCACTCCCGCTCATCGCCTGCATCTCGGCAAAAGTGCCGGGCAACTGCGACAAGACATTGCGCTGTGCCGGCAACCGAATACACATGCTGTCTGCCAGATGCAACAGGTGTGCCCCACGCGGCACCGGCTGCCCCTGCCAGTTGCTACCCGCCCCGTTTGCCCATGCTACATGGTGGCAACGGATTAGCGGCACGGTACACTGTAACGGGCCAAAATCACGCACCAGCAATGCGCCACGCAGTGCATGCGTCTGCGTGTCTTTGCTGCGCCCATCCACCAGCTCCAGCTTTTCTTTCATCGAAAGCGCGCCAATATCGTGCACCAATGCAGCTAAAAAGATTTTCTTGCGCTCCTCTGTCGAAAACGCCAACTCTTCCGCCAACCGGTAGGCAAGGTAGGCCACCTTTAATTGGTGCTGCCCCACTTGGGGCGAAAGAATACTTTGTGCCTTTGAAAGGCACTGCAAGATATCCCCCATATTGACTTGCAGTTGATACTCCATCAAGTCGCCTCTTTCTGCTTGTACTGCCCTATGTTCTTTGCCAATTTTATTTTTTTACAATAAAAAAGTGCCGCATGGCGCGGCACTTTTTGTTTTGTTCATTGCCTTTTCAGCGCTCCGGGACCACTTCAATCCAATAACCGTCCGGGTCTGCAATAAAGTAAATGCCCATTGCCGGGTTTTCAAAACAAATGCAGCCCATTTTCTCGTGCCGGTCATGGGCCTCGTTCATATCCGGTGCGCTCACCGCAAGATGAAATTCACACTCTCCAAGGTCATAGGGTTCGGTGCGGTCATGCAGGTAGGTCAGCTCCAGTTGAAAATCACTCTCGCCATCCCCCATAAACACCAGTGTAAACCCATCGCCCTCTTTGGTACGCACCGGCACAAACCCCAGCGCCTCTTTATAAAACGCAATGCTTTTTTCTAGGTCAAGCACGTTAAAATTGAAATGGTTAAACCTCATATTCACCATCCCTTTCAAGGTTTTCGCCCACATCATACCATAAAAAAAGAGTGTGCGCTACCCGCTTTTCGACACTTTTTTCGGTATTTTGTTTTCCTACTCATTTCTTGTCATTTTGCTGTAATCTGCCCGGTTTTTGCGGCGCTCAGCCGCAGCAAGTCTGCCGGTGCAAGCTCAATCTGAAACCCTATTTTGCCGGCGGAAACCATCACCGTATTGTACTTTAAAACACTCTCGTCCATCACCGTCAAATACCGTTTTTTCATCCCCAGCGGGCTGCACCCACCACGGATATACCCGGTCACCTTGTTGATGTCGGCCACGTGGATCATCTCCACCGACTTTTCGCCCGCCACGCGGGCTGCCTTTTTCAGGTCCAGCTCCGCCTGTACCGGCACACAAAACACGGTATACTGGCCCGAAGCCCCCTTGGTCACCAGTGTCTTAAACACCCGCTCTGGGTCCTGCCCCAGCTTGCGTGCCACCCCAACCCCGTCAATCACCCCGTCGGCGTGGTCATAGGTGTGCGCCGTGTACAGCACCTGCGCCTTTTCCAACAGGCGCATTACATTTGTTTTTTCTTCTTTCTTTGCCACGGTCCTCCTCCTTTACAAAAAAGGCGACGCTGGCTGCGCCGCCTTTACTTTCCGGTTACAGTTTTTGAATCAGGCGGGAGAAAAACTCCACCGTCTCGCCGATTTTTGCCACTTCAATGCGCTCGTCATCGTTGTGGATCAGCCCCCGCTGCTCGGCGCTCAGCTCCATAGCCGAAAATTTAAATACGTTTTTACAGATTGCAGAAAAATGCCGTGAATCCGAACAGGCAATCATCAAATACGGTGTCACAATGGCCTTCGTCCAGGTTTCGCCCACGGCGGCAGCCAGCGTTTTCCACGCGTCACTGTCCACATCGGCATAGGGCGATGCGTTCATGCCGTCACGCACCCGCACTTCCACCTCCGGGTCGTTGATGGCCCGGCGCAGATGCTCGGCGGCCTGTTCCACTGTCGTGGTGTTCAGTAGCCGCAGGTTTACGCTGGCCACCGCTTCGTTTGGCATCACGTTGGTCTGTTTCGAGCCACGGGCCATCGTAAAGGCCATCGTGGTACGCATCATGGCGTTCATCTCGCTGCCAAGCTTGTTTGCCGCCGCAGCCAGCAGGCCGCCAAAGCACCACAGGTTGGCAAATACGATACGCAGGCCAAACGGGGCATACGGGCCCACCGTGTTCAGCATCGCGCGGATCGGGGTCGATAGCTCTGCCTTAAACTGGTGTTTTTCGCAGGCCATCACAGCGCGGCTCATTTTACCCACTGCGCCATGTACCGGCGGGTGGCTGGCGTGGCCGCCCTCACTTTTTGCAACCACTTCCATGTCGGCAAGGCCTTTTTCGCCAATACCAATTACCGCCATCGGCGCACTGACACCGGGGAATACCCCCTGCACGACCGCACCGCCTTCATCCACCACCATCGCGGGGCGCACCCCACGGCTTTTCAGTGCTTCCACTGCGGCGGGGGCACCGTTACCACTCACCTCTTCATCGCCCGAAAAAGCAAGGTAAATATCATTCTGGGGCACAAACCCCTCTTTAATCTTCTGCTCGGCCGCCTCTAAAATACCCATCAATGTAATTTTGGTGTCCAGCGTGCCGCGGCCCCACAGTGCGCCGTCAAAAATCTCACCGCAAAACGGCGGGTGCTGCCAGCGCGCTTCCTCCACCGGCACCACATCATAATGGGCCATCAGCACCACCGGGGCGGCACTGCTTTTCCCTTTCCAGGTAAACAACATTTCGGTGTGGTCCAGCCGCTCATAGCTGCAGGTTTCAAACACGTGGGGGTATAAAGTGGGCAGCAGTTGCCGAAACTGCTCAAATTTTTCCTCGTCAAATTCTTCTACCTTGTAGCTTGACACTGTGGGGATGCGGATCATCTGTGCCAGATGCTGTGCCGCGCTCTGCGCATCCACCTCACAGGGCGTCGGTTCACTGTGCTGGGTACTTGCCGGCACAAAGCGCGCCGCGCGCACCAGCAGCACCACAACAAAGGCCACCACAAGGATTAATATGATCCAACCTACCATCAAACAACACTCCTTTCGCGGCCGCCGGCGGCGGCCTGTTTGTTTTGTTACTTGCAGCCAGTATATCACATTTTATCGTGTCATAAAAGCGACAAGTGTGCGTTTGTGGCGCAAAAAAGTACCACCCGGTCACCGCCGGCCTTTCAGCCGTGCCGCCACGCTGCTGCAAGCCGCCGCACCCCTGCCAAAATGCCCGCTTCGTCCAGTGTGCCGTAGCCCAGTACCACCGAGGGCCCCGGCAGCCAGCGGGGCACTGTGCCGTAGTGCGAAATGCCACGCAGCGCCACCCCGGCGGCCTGTGCACGGGCAGTCAGCTGTTCCTCTGTCAGGGCCATGGGGGGCGATGCCACCAAATGCAGCCCGGTGTGTGCGCCGTGTACCGGCACCGGCCCCAATTCGCTGTGCAACGCTGCCAGCAGGGTATCGCGGCGCGCGCGGTAATGCCCCCGTGCGCGGTTGACACAACGGGTAAAGTGCCCGTCGGTCAAAAACCGTGCAAGGGTCTGCTGCTCTATGCGGGACACCGTGCACGAGTACGCCGCAAACCGCGTGTGGTACGCTTTCAGCAGTCGCGGGGGCAACACCAGATACCCAATGCGAATGCCCGGCGCAATACTGCGCGAAAAGGTGCCCACATACACCACCTGCCCCCGGCTGTCGAGGCCTTGTAGCGATGGGATGGGCCGCCCGTCAAACCGAAACTCCGAGTCGTAATCGTCCTCTACAATGATCCTGTTTTCATGCTGCGCTGCCCATTGCAACAATGCGCTGCGCCGGCCAAACGGCATCATCACCCCGGTGGGGAACTGGTGTGATGGCGTCACATACACCGCTTCGGCCCCGCTTTGGGCAAGCTTCGCCACACTTAAGCCCTCTTCATCCACCGCCACGCGGCGCACGGCAAGGCCCGCGTTTTCAAAAATCTGCCGCGCTTTGAGGTAACCGGGGTCCTCCAGCGCAATCGTATGCGGCAGCAGCCCCGCCAGCAGTGATAACAGGTATTCCATGCCGGCCCCCACAATAATCTGGTGCGGCGCGCAGTTCACCGCGCGAAAATCGTGCAAGTATACCGCAATCGCTTCGCGCAGCGCGTCGTCCCCCTCGGCGCTGC
Source organism: Pygmaiobacter sp. (assembly GCA_028689835.1). GTDB lineage: Bacteria > Bacillota > Clostridia > Oscillospirales > Ruminococcaceae > Pygmaiobacter. The sequence continues at coordinate 11,150 of JAQVCK010000026.1, forward strand.
CGTGGTTCAGCAGTGCCGGGGCATCGGCCAGCACCTCACGGGTGATACGCCCCCATGTTTTAAACGGGAAGAGCGCCGTGTCCACCCCGCTGGTCAAAAAATTATACTCCGCCCCGCTTGCTGGCGGCGGCACAGGCTTTTCAGCCAGTGGCCGGGCGGCGGGCACCAGTGGGGCAATATCGGCAACATACACCCCGCTGCGGGCACGCGGCTGCACATACCCCTCTGCCGCCAGCATCCCCAGCGCGGTTTCTACCGTGTTCAGGCTGGTGCCAAGGTTTGCCGCAAGGCTGCGTTTGGGCGGCAGCCTTTCGCCCGCGGGCAGCTTGCCCGCGGCAATCTGCGCCGCAAGGTAGGCGTACAGTTGCTGGTACAGGGGCTTTTCGCTTGCCACATCAAAGGTGAACGGCAGGTATTCCATGTGTTGCTCCTTTCATCTGGCCCCATAAAAAAAACATTTTTTGGGTGTTTTAATGATGCCAAAAACCGTTTACAATAACGATAATCTCAAATGACAGGTTTGTCAATTTCAATTTTTTTATAAAGGGGTTTTACCAATGTCCAATCAAAATAAGACATTTTCGGTGCGCAAGCTCGCCATCATCGGCCTGCTTTCGGCGCTGGTATTCATCTTCAGCTGGGTGCAAGTGCCCATTGGGCAGATTGCCCGCGTGCACCTTGGCAATGTGTTTTGTGCGCTCAGCGGCCTGCTGTTTGGCCCGCTGGTCGGCGGGCTTTCCTCCGGCTTTGGCAGTATGCTGTTCGACTTTACAAACCCGGTTTATATTGCCGAAAGCTGGATTACCTTCATTACAAAGTTCTTCATCGGCTTTCTTGCCGGCCTGATTGCACACCGGGGTGGCAAAGCCCCCACGCTGCACCGTGACCTGCTGGGCGCGGCCGTGGGCAGCGTCACCTACATTTTGCTCTACCTCACAAAATCGTTCATCTTCATGACAATCGAGGGGCAGGCCACCGGCGCCATCTGGTCCGGCCTTGTGCTGAAAGGTGCCACCTCTCTGCTGAACGCCGTGTTTGCCGTGCTGTTCTCGGTACTGCTGGCAAAGCTGCTGCGCCCCGCACTCACCCGGGCCGGCATTTTGCCCGCACCCAAACTTGCAAAGCCAGAATAACCGCAGACAACAAAAAACAGGGCCAAAATGGCCCTGTTTTTTATTTTGTTTTTTTCAACCGCTCAGCGCCCGTCTGCCAATTGGTAAAACCCGCTGAACGCCACATTGTCGTTGATGCGGCTGCCTTCGGTCACCGTGATGCCACCACCGCCCAAAGCAAACGAAAGGTTGCCCTGCTCTTTGCACACGGCGCTGCGGCCATCGGTGTCAATCACCGCGTCCCCGGCGGCAATCAGTCCTTTTGCATTCAGCTCAAAATGAAACGTGCCGCTTTTGCTGCCGGCGGTGACGGTCATCGTCACCTGCCCCGCACTGCCCGCGTCTTTGGCATAGCTGCCCACCCAGCCGTCCGCGCTGGGCGGGGCTTCGGTGGTTTCGGGCGTTGCACTGGGCGACGGAGACGGGCTGCCGGTGGGGGCCGGGGTTGGGGTCGGGGTCGTCTGCGGTTTTACCGTACGCGCCGGGGTAGGTGTCGGCAATACAGCCGTCGCAGTGGGCGATACACTGGCACTGCTGCTTTGCGCGGCCTTACCACAGCCGGTGCATAGCAGTGCTGCCACCAGCAGGACAATCAGCAATTTTGCTTTCATCTGTCTGCGCCTTCTTTCCCCTAAAACGGGCCAGGGCGCGGCGGGTCTGCCGCCGCAGCCGCATTATTTTTGTTTTGCTGTTATAACGCATTCGCCCTTATATTTATTACACCGCAGCCTCGCTATAAATGCCTTTTAAAATCTGTGAAACGCCGTCTTCCCACACGGTGGGGGCCAGCAGCCGGGTCAAGGTCTTTGCCTCCGGGCTGGCATTGCCCATCGCATACCCGCGCCCGGCGGCAGCCAGCATTTCAAGGTCGTTCGGGCTGTCGCCAAATGCCACTACATCTTTCCAGTCAATGTGGTGGCGCTGCAACACCTGGCTGATGCCCGCAGCTTTTGTCGTTGCCACCGGGTAAACATCAAAATGGTCACGGTGCTGGCGCGCTGCCTGTATACGCGGCTCGTGGCGCAAAAAGCGGTACACTTCGCTTTCGTTCGCAATTAAAAACGCACTGAACGGCGGCTCGGTCAAATGGCGGGTACGGGCACCTTGTTCATCGGTGATATTTCCATCCATCCCGGTGATTTCAAGGTACATGTTGCGCATTTTTTCATAATCTCGGTACGCACCATAGCCGCTTGCAAACGAAAAGCTCAGCCCACCGCCCACTTCGTCACAAAATTGCACCAGCTCATCCACCAGCTCCGGCTGAAATGGGGTCTCGCACAGCACCTCACCACTATGGTCATACACAATGCCGCCGTTGCCGCACACACAATAATCGGCAAGCTCTAACAATGGCTGCGGCACCAGCAGCCGAATGCGGCCGGTCGCCGCCATAATCAGCGCACCGTTATCTTTGGCATGCCGCAACCAATAAAGTTGCTGTTCGGTCGGTTGCGGGCGCTCTTTTGTCACCAGTGTTCCATCAATATCGCAAATAACAGCACGGGGCAACCCCGGGGTCGTTTCCAACATACCTTGTCCTCCTTGCAGGGGCACTGCTCGGCCTTTTTGTCCGTGCCCCTTGCACATTTTACGGGCCGCTCCCTTTTGGGTGCGGCCTGTTATCGGTCCGGCCTGCCGCCGCGGGGCAACGGCAAATTACCGGCCTGTTTTAACTTTAGCATACCACGCACCCGCCCGCCGGTGCAACAATATACCGGTCTACATTGCCTTAAATAGGCACTGTTGACAAAAATGCCCGTGTTTTGGTGGCCCTTTGCACGCAATTTGCTGTGCCGGCAAAGGTAAAAGCGCAGGGCCCCCTGCGCTTTGTTTTCATCCCTCTGTTTTTTGCATCCAGCTTTCGTCCTTCGGGTCATCGCGGAACGCGCGCAGCCGCGCACAATCCTCGGTGCGGATAGTACCCAGCTCTGCCGCCACCTCAGTCAGTGTGTCAAAGTCAGACAGCGACACGTTGCGCACCCCGGCCGCCGCCAGCTTTTCTTTGCCCGCTTTCATACCGTAGGTAAAAATAGAGGCAATGCCCAACACTTCGGCCCCCGCGTCGCGCAATACGTTTACCACTTCCAGCACGCTGCCACCGGTCGAAATCAAATCCTCCACCACCACAACCCGCTGGCCCGCCTGCAACCGGCCCTCAATCTGGTTTTTGCGGCCGTGGTCTTTGCTGCCGCCGCGCACATAGCCCATCGGCAGCCCAAGCAGGTGGGCGGTAATGGCCGCATGGGCAATGCCGGCGGTCGAAGTGCCCATCAACAATTCGCAGTCGGGGTACTCGGTGCGAATCACCTCTGCCAGCCCCTCCTCTACCGCCGTGCGCACTGCGGGGGCGGTCAGGGTTAGCCGGTTGTCACAATAAATGGGGCTGTGGATGCCCGACGCCCACACAAACGGCTCGTCCGGGCGCAAAAACACCGCGCCGATTGAAAGCAGCTGTTTTGCAATCTCTTTTTTTCGTTGTTCCATCTCATCCGTCTCCCTTACTTGTGCGCTACTGCGCCAAATTCCGCCACACAGCGGCGGTAAGCGGCCAGCGGGTCTGCCGCCGCCGTGATAGGCCGCCCCACCACGATGCAGTCGGTGCCAATTTCACTGGCGCGCGCCGGGGTGGTCACCCGCACCTGGTCGCCCACATCGCCGTCGGCAAACCGCACCCCCGGTGTCACCGTCACAAACTCGCTGCCGCAGGCCTGTTTCACCATGCCGGCTTCGAGCGGCGAGCACACCACGCCGTCCAGCCCCGCCGCTTTGGCGTTTTGGGCGTACTGCACAATCACTTCGTTGATGGGCCTTTCAATCAGCAGCTCTTTTTGCATGCGCGCTTCACTGGTCGAGGTCAGCTGCGTCACCGCCACCAGCAGCGGGCGGGTGCCGTCCGGCCGGGTCAGCCCTTCTAGCGCGGCCTTCATCATTTCAATGGTGCCCGCCGCGTGCAGGTTGCAGATGTCGACGTCCAGCTTTGCAAGCACCGCCATCGCTTTTTTTACAGTATTGGGGATGTCGTGCAATTTCAAATCCAAGAAAATCGGGTGCCCGCGCCGTTTCAGCTCTTTCACAATCGCCGGGCCCTCCGCATAAAACAGCTCCATACCAATTTTCACAAACGGGCGCTCGTCCCCAAACCGGTCCAAAAAGGCAAATGTTTCGGCTGCGCTGGCAAAGTCGCAGGCAATGATCACCGCTTTTTTCATACTCTTTCTCCTTTGTCGTGTGTTGGTGTTGGCGGCGCGGCACCGGCTAGGCCAGCGCGGCCCCCACAATGTCACTCAAACGCGCAATGCCGTACCGCTGCATCGCGGCGGGCAGTGCCTCTATGATGTCTTTGCTGGCATACGGGTCCACTAAATTCGCGGCCCCCACCTGCACCGCGGCGGCCCCCGCCATCATCATCTCTATCACCTTGTCTGCGCTGTCAATGCCCCCCATGCCAATCACCGGAATGCGCACCGCCTTTGCCACCTGATACACCATGCGCACCGCCACGGGGAAGATGGCCGGCCCCGAAAGCCCGCCCATACCGTTTGCCAGCACCGGGCGCCGGGTTTTGGGGTCAATGCGCATGCCCACCAGCGTGTTGATCAGCGACAGGCCGTCGGCGCCCGCCTCTTCGCAGGCCTTTGCCACCGCCGCAATGTCCCCCACATTAGGCGACAGCTTAATGTACACCGGCTTGCTTGTCACCTGCTTCACCGCACGCGTCACGGCGGCGGCGCCCTCCGGCGTGCTGCCAAAGTTTACCCCGCCCTCATGCACATTGGGGCAGCTGACATTCACTTCAATCAGCCCCACCTGCGGGGCACTCTCTATTTTGGCGCAGCAGGTTGCAAATTCCTCCACCGTAAACCCGCCGATATTCGCAATCACCGGCTTGTGGAAAAACGTTGCAATCTGCGGCAGCTCGTGCGCCAGCACGGCGTCAATGCCCGGGTTTTGCAGCCCCACCGCGTTCAGCATGCCGCCGGGGCATTCTGCAATGCGGGGTGTCGGGTTGCCAAAGCGGGGCTGTAACGTGGTGCCTTTAAATGAAAACGAGCCCAAAATGTCCAGGTCGTAAAAATTCTTAAACTCGGCCCCATACCCAAAGGTGCCGGAGGCCGGGATCACCGGGTTATCCAGCACAAGGCCGGACAAGCTCACCCTCAGGTCTGCCATAGCACTTCCTCCTTGCACAGCACCGGGCCGTCTTTGCAGATGCGTTTTGCGCCGGTAAGTGTTTTGCAGCTACACCCCATGCAGGCGCCAAAGCCGCAGCCCATGCGCTCTTCAAAGCTCAGCTGCCCGCTGGTGCTGCAGGCGCCATACACCGCGCGCAGCATCGGCTCGGGGCCGCAGGTGTAAAAATAGTCATACGGCACTTCCACCTGCCGCAGCAGGTCGGTCACATAGCCTTTGGTGCCAGCGCTGCCGTCCACCGTGGCAAGCAGCACCTTGCACCCCAGCGCGGCAAACTCCTGCGTGTAAAACACCTCCTGCGCATTGCCAAAGCCCAGCAAAACCACCGGTGTTTTCCCCTCTGCCAGCAACCGCTTCGCAAGGCCGTACAGCGGGGGCACCCCCACGCCGCCGCCCAGCAGCAGCGCGGTGCGGTGGCAGGCGGTGGTGTCGTACCCGTTGCCAAGGCCGCAAAGCAGGTCCAGCTGCGCACCGGGGGTTGCCTGTGCCATGCGGTGGGTGCCCTCACCCACCAACTTATACAGCAGTGTCAGCGTGCCATCGTCCCAATCCGCCACCGAAATAGGGCGGCGCAGGTAGCAGCCTTCCACTTTCACATTTACAAACTGGCCAGGTGCCGTCAGCGGTGTCGTGTCGCCCGCCAGCACCATTTTGTATACCTGCCCGGTCAGCGGGCGGTTTTCGGTGATGGTGTAAAACCCCTGCCGTTCCATCTGTTTCCCTCCCGTCGTGTTTTGTGCGTCATTCGTCGCTGTCGATGGTCGAAACCCCCAGCGTGATTTCTTCCAGCACGTCCAGCAGTACCCGCACCGTTTCCAGCGCGGTGAACACCGTCACGCCGTTTTCCACCGCACAGCGTCGAATCTCGTACCCGTCACTCGCTTCACGCACCCCGCCAATGGCGCTGGTGTTGATGACATAGCTCACATGGCCGCGGCGCAGCGAGTCCAAAATTTCTTCGCTGCCCTCGCTGATTTTGCGCCTTGCGCGGGTGCGGATGCCGTGGCCCTTCAAAAATTTTGCGGTGCCCTCGGTCGCTTCAATGTTAAAGCCAAGGTCGTAAAACCGGCGGATCAGCGGCAGCGCGTCGTCTTTGTCGCGGTCGGCAATCGTCACAAAAATCGTGCCGTAATTTGCGACGTTCATGCCGGACGCCTGCAACGCCTTGTACAGTGCGCGGTTCAAGCTGCGGTCATAGCCAATCGCTTCGCCGGTGGATTTCATCTCCGGCGACAGGTAGGCGTCCAGCCCGCGTATTTTAGAAAACGAGAACGCCGGCGCCTTGACATACCACTTTTTGCGCTCGGGCGCACACAGCACCCCGTACCCCTGGCTGGCCAGCGAGTGGCCCAAAATCACCTTGGTGGCAATGTTGGCAATGGGGATACCGGTCGACTTTGATAAAAACGGCACGGTGCGCGACGAGCGGGGGTTTACTTCAATCACATACACATTGTCTTCCACCGCGATAAACTGGATGTTGTACAGCCCCACGATGCCCAGCCCCAGCCCCAGCTGGCGGGTGTATTCCAGTATCGTGTCCTTCACCTTGCGGCTGACGCTAAAGGTGGGGTACACGCTGATTGAGTCGCCCGAATGCACGCCCGTGCGCTCGACATGCTCCATAATGCCCGGCACAAACACCTCTTTGCCGTCGCAGATGGCGTCGACCTCCAGCTCTTTGCCGTAGATGTATTTGTCCACCAACACCGGCCGGTCTTCGTCCAGCTCCACCGCCGTGCGCAGGTAGCGCAGCAGCGATTCTTCGTCGGCCACAATCTGCATCGCGCGCCCGCCCAGCACATAGCTGGGGCGCACCAGCACCGGGTAGCCCACCCCGGCGGCGGCCTTGCAGCCGTCCTGCAAGTTCGTCACCGCGCGGCCTTTCGGCTGCGGGATGCCAAGGTGCTCCATAATCTTTTCAAAGCAGTCGCGGTTTTCGGCGTTTTCAATCGCCTGCACGTCGGTGCCGATGATCTTGACCCCCAGCTCATGCAGTGGCCCGGCAAGGTTGATGGCCGTCTGCCCGCCCAGCGAGGCAATCACCCCCAGCGGGTGTTCCAGCTCCACCACGTTCATCACATCTTCCACCGTCAGCGGCTCAAAGTACAGCTTGTCGCTGGTGGTGTAGTCGGTCGATACCGTTTCGGGGTTGTTGTTGATGATGATGGCCTCGTACCCCGCTTCGCGGATGGCCCACACCGCGTGCACGGTGGAGTAGTCAAACTCCACCCCCTGCCCGATGCGGATTGGCCCGGAGCCCAGCACGATGATTTTTTTGCGGTCGGACACAATCGACTCATTCTCCTGCTCGTAGGTCGAGTAGAAATACGGCACATAGCTGTCAAACTCCGACGCGCAGGTGTCGATCATTTTATACACGGGCAGGATGCCCAGCTTTTTGCGCAGCCGGTACACATCGCCCTCGCTCATGCCCCATACCTGGCCGATGTACTCGTCGCTGATGCCCATTTTTTTCGCGTCGCGCAGCACCGTTTCGTCCTGCTTGCCCGCGCGCAGCACCGTTTCAAACGCCACGATATTGCTAAACTTTTCAAGGAAGAACAGGTCAATGCGGGTCGCCCCGTTGATGATGCCAAGGTCAACCCCCTGCCGGATCAGCTCCGCCACCGCAAACAGCCGGTCGTCGGTGCCCTCGTGCACATAACGCAGCAGCTCGTCGGCGGGCATGCCGTCAAACTTTTTCGCGTGCAGGTGGCACACGCCGGTCTCCAGGCTGCGCACCGCTTTCAGCAGGCTTTCTTCCAGCGTGCGGCCCACGCTCATCACTTCGCCGGTCGCTTTCATCTGGGTAGAAAGCCGGTTCGACGCGCTCGCGAATTTGTCAAACGGGAACCGCGCAATCTTGCTCACCACATAGTCCAGCGTCGGCTCAAAGCTGGCCGGGGTGTTGGCAATTGCAATCTCGTCTAGCCGCAGGCCCACCGCAATTTTGGCCGACACGCGGGCAATGGGGTAGCCGCTTGCCTTTGATGCCAGCGCAGACGAGCGGGACACGCGGGGGTTCACCTCAATTAAATAGTAGTTGAACGAGTGCGGGTCCAGCGCAAACTGCACGTTGCAGCCGCCCTCTATTTTCAGCGCGCGGATCAGCCGCAGGGCCGAGTCGCGCAATAGCTGGTACTCTTTGTTGGTCAGCGTCTGGCTGGGTGCCACCACCATCGAGTCGCCGGTGTGCACCCCCACCGGGTCAATGTTTTCCATATTACAAATCGTGATGGCCGTGTCGTTGGCGTCGCGCATCACTTCGTACTCAATCTCTTTATAACCTTTAATGCTCTTTTCCACCAGCACTTCGTGGGTGGGCGAAAGCTTCAGCGCGTGCTTCATCACTTCGCGCAGCTCGGTTTCGTCATCGGCAAACCCGCCGCCGGTGCCGCCCAGCGTAAACGCGGGGCGCAGCACCACCGGGTAGCCAATCTCCTCCACTGCCGCAAGCGCCTCGTCAATTGAGGTCGTAATGCGGCTGGGCAGCACCGGCTCGCCCAGCGAGATGCACAGCTCCTTAAACTTTTCTCGGTCTTCCGCCTGTTCAATACTCTCGAAGGTCGTGCCCAAAATTTCAACCTGGCACTCGTCCAGCACCCCTTTGCGGGCCAGCTGCACCGCAAGGTTCAGCCCCGTCTGCCCGCCAAGGCCGGGCACAATGGCGTCCGGGCGCTCGTAACGGATAATCTTCGCCACATACTCAAGGTTCAGCGGCTCCATGTACACCTTGTCCGCCACGGCGGTGTCGGTCATGATGGTCGCCGGGTTCGAGTTGACCAGCACCACCTCGTACCCCTCTTCTTTTAAAGCAAGGCAGGCCTGTGTGCCCGCGTAGTCAAACTCTGCCGCTTGCCCAATGACGATGGGGCCGGAGCCTATGACCATAATTTTATGAATATCGGTGCGCTTAGGCATGCTGCTCGTCCTCCTTCTCCTGTTCCATCAGCCGGATAAACTCGTCAAACAGATAATCCGAGTCCTGCGGGCCGGGGGCACTCTCCGGGTGGTACTGCACGCTGAAAATGCGGTCTTGCGGGCAGGCGACCCCCTCTGCCGTGCCGTCCAGCAGGATTTCGTGGGTCAGTGTCAGGCCGGTACCCGCCAGCGAGGC
>JAQVCK010000027.1 GCA_028689835.1 Pygmaiobacter sp.
ATATGATGGGCCTTGTGCTACACTATATTGAAGACGAAGTGGGCGGCCTTGCGGCGATGGAGCAGATCAACAACGAAAAAGCGGCCTTGCTGTACGACTACCTTGACGCCAGTGCATTTTTTGCAAACCCAGTCGAAAAACAATACCGCAGCATCATGAACGTCACCTTTACCAGCCCCAGCGAAGAGCTGGACAAGCTGTTCTGCACCGAAGCGGCACAGCAGGGCTTTGTGAACTTAAAGGGCCACCGTTTGGTGGGCGGCATGCGCGCGTCGATTTACAACGCCATGCCCCGCGCCGGGGTTGCGGGCCTTGTTGACTTTATGAAAGAATTTGAAAGGAAGCATGGCTGATGACACAGGATATTTTAACACTAAACAGCATTTCTCCCAAAGGGATTGAGCGCCTGCCCAGCAGCCTGTTTTGCGTGGGCGACGATGTCGAGCAGCCCACCGGTATTCTGGTGCGCAGCCAGAACATGCAGGAGATGGAGCTGCCCGAAACCCTGCTGGCCATTGCCCGCGCCGGGGCCGGCACCAACAACATCCCCATCCCCAAATGCACCGAAAAGGGCATTGTGGTGTTTAACACGCCCGGTGCCAACGCCAACGCGGTCAAAGAGCTGACGATTGCGGGGCTGGTGCTCTCCTGCCGCAACATCGCCCCCGCACTGGAATGGGTAACTGGGCTGAAAGGCCAGGGCGATGCCATCCCGAAGCTGGTCGAAAAGGGCAAAAGCCGCTTTGTGGGGCCAGAGCTTGCCGGCAAAAAGCTGGGCGTCATCGGCCTTGGTGCCATTGGCGTGCGGGTGGCCAACACCGCAACCCACCTGGGGCTGGAGGTTTATGGCTACGACCCGTATATTTCGGTGGAGGCAGCGTGGAACTTATCGCGCACCGTACACCACTGTGTCAACTTGGGCGACCTTTACAGCCAGTGCGACCTGATTACCCTGCACCTGCCGGTCACAAAGGACACCACCCACTTTATCAACAGCGAGGCGCTGGCACAGGTAAAACAGGGGGTGCGCATTTTAAACTTTGCACGCGGCGAGCTGGTGGACAACACCGCACTGCTGGCCGCACTGCGCGGTGGGCGTGTCGGCGCGTATGTGTGCGACTTCCCGGCAGAAGACCTGCTGGGCGAGCCGGGCGTCGTGGCGCTGCCGCACCTCGGTGCTTCCACCCCGGAGAGTGAGGACAACTGCGCCGTGATGGCGGCGGACGAACTGCGCGACTATTTGCTGAACGGCAACATTCGCAACAGCGTCAACCTGCCGAATGTCGATTTGCCGCGCGCAGGCGGCAGCCGCATCTGCGTGATGCACCGCAACGTGCCGGGGCTGCTGTCCGGCATCACCGGCGCTGCCAGCGACGCGGGGCTGAATATTGAAAATTTGGTTAACAAAAGCCGCGGCGACATCGCCTACACCATGCTGGATGTTTCCGGCCTGGTGGGCGGCGGCGTGTCTGCCCGGCTGAAAGGGCTGGAGGGCTGCATTCGCGTACGCATTATTTAACCGGCGGTAAATGAATACGACCTACGGCGGCGGGGCCTTGTGGCCTCACCGCCGTTTTGTTTTGCCCCAAACCCACAGTTTGCGGCCAAAAGGTGTTTCGTTTTTTGCCCGGCTGCGGTATAATAAGCTGAATATCTTTTTATAGGGCTGCATGTGCGGTGCATTTATCCCCGCAACAGCGGCGCCTGATGAGGTGAAAACTTGAAACGCATTTTATGTATCGAGGATCTTTCCACGGTGGGGCGCTCCAGCCTTGCCGTGGTGTCACCGGTACTTTCGGTGATGGGCAGCCAGTGCTGCCCGCTGCCCGGGGCACTGCTGTCCAGCCACACCGGCGGGTTTGACCCGGTGACGAAACTGGACACCACCGGCTTTGTTGCCGACGCACTGGCCGCTTACCGCGCACAGGACATTGGGTTTGATTGTATTTTGACCGGCTACCTCTCGTCGCCCCAGCAGGCTTTGCTGCTGGCAGAAGAATTGCCGCGCCACCCTGAGGCGCTGAAGGTGACCGACCCCGCCATGGCCGACAATGGGCGGCTGTACCACGGGTTTGGGCCCGAGATGGTGGAAGCCATGCGCACCCTGTGTGCCAAGGCCGACGTGCTGGTGCCAAACCCCACCGAAGCCGCGCTGCTGGCGGGCGAAGAGCCGCTGGCCGCGTACGAGCCGCAGCAGATTGAAGCGTTGTGCGGCCGCCTTGCCGAGCGCTTTGCCGCCAAGGTCGTGATCACCGGTGTGCCACTGGTGGGCGGCGGTGTGGTGTGCGTAGGGCGCGGCGAAGCCGCGTGGGAAGTATTTTCGCTGAAATGCAGCTATGTGGACGCGACCTACCCCGGCACCGGGGATTTGTTTGCCGCGGTGCTGACGGGTGCCCTATTGCGCGGCAACGCACTGCAAAGTGCTGCCGAGCTGGCACTGCGCTTTGTAGAAAACGCGGCGCGCGCCACTTATGCCGCCGGGCGCGACGCGCGCTTTGGTGTGGAGTTTGAGCCGTTGCTGTTTGAACTGCTGCCCCAGAAGGAGGACCCCCAATGGCAACGCTGAACCTCGTATTAGTCGAACCGCAGATCCCGCAAAACACCGGCAATATTGCCCGCACCTGTGCCGTCACCGGTGCACGGCTTCATTTAGTCGGCCCAATGGGTTTTACCATCACCGACCGGCAGTTAAAACGCGCCGGGCTGGACTATTGGGACCTGCTGGACATTACCCTGTATGACAGCCTGCCGGAGTTTTTTGCAAAAAACAGCGGGTCGTTTTACTTTTTTACCACCAAGGGCCGCCACCGGCACAGCGATGTTGCCTACCCAAACGGCGCGTATTTGGTTTTTGGGCGGGAGGACAAGGGCCTGCCGGAGCCACTGCTGTTTGAGCACGAAAGCAGCTGTGTGCGGCTGCCGATGCGCGCCGACCCCCACGCCCGCAGCCTCAACCTGTCAAACAGTGTAGCCGTTGCCGCTTATGAGGTGTTGCGCCAATGGGACTATGAGGGCATGCAGACCGAAGGGCAGCTGACCGCGTTTGACTGGGACAGCGCCCCCGGCGGCGACACCAATAAGGGAGGCGAAGCCACATGAGACGGTATGCCGTGCTGACCGATTCTGCCTGCGATATCCCGCAGGAGATGGCACAGCAGCACAACATCGATATTTTAAGCTTTACCATCCTGCTGGACGGCAAAGAGTACAGCGAGCGGGTGGATTTGGACTGCGAAGCCTTTTATGCCCTGCTGGATGCCGCGCAGGGCATGCCGACGACCGCGCAGATTACCCCGATGACCTTTAGCGAAAAATATGCCGCATACGACGCCGCAGGTGTGGAAGAACTGCTGTATGTCTCGATTAACGGCGGGGGCAGCGCCACCTGTGCCAACGCGCGGTTTGCCGCCGAGCAGTACGCCGAAGAGCACCCGGGTTCGACGCTGCGCGTCACCATCGTGGACAGCCACACTTATTCGATGGCGTATGGCCGCTTTGTGGTGCGCGCCGCCGAAAAGCTGGCGGCGGGGGCCGAGATGGGCGACGTGGTGGCCTATTTGAATGACAGCTTTCAAAAAGTGCAGGTCGTACTGTCGGTGCACAGCCTAAAAATTATCAAGCGCAGCGGGCGTATCTCCGCCGCCGCAGCGTTTGCAGGGGAGTTGATGGGCCTGCGGCCGGTCATCACCATTTTGCAGGGTGAAACAAAGGTGGTGCAAAAGGTGCGGGGCGATGCGAAGGTGCTGCCTGCGCTGGCGGGCCATTTAAAAACACATGCGGGCGAAGCCGCCCCCTACATGGTGGGCGCCACTAAAAATGCGGCCGACCGCCACGGCGACGCCCGGCAACTGGCAAAGCTGTGCGAAGAGACGATGGGTTACCCGCCCGAATGTATTTTTCATCTTGGTGCGGCAGTGACCAGCAATACCGGCACGGACGCAATAGCACTGATTTACCTTGCCGATTAACCATTGCCCAATGGGCACAAAAAAGGAGGCGGCCGCATGTCGATACAGCAGACCTTTAAGGCGCTGGGCGACCCAACGCGGCGCGAAATTTTAGAGCGTCTTTCGCACGAAGGCCGCCTGACTGCCGGGCAATTGGGCGAAGGGCTGGGGCTGACCGGCGCCACCATCAGCCACCACCTTGCCTGCCTGAAAGACGCGGGCCTTGTCAGTGACCAACGGGAGGGTAAATACATTTATTACGAGCTGGATACCTCGGTATTCGAAGAGCTCATGCGCTGGGCGGCATCTTTTTCAAAGGAGGGTGACCATGGGGAAACGCTGTAAAACAGAGCTGCTGTCATGGGGCATTTCTCTGGCATCGCTGCTGGTCGCACTTTATTTTTTGCCCTCTTTGCCTGCGCAGGTGCCCACCCACTGGAACATGGCCGGCCAGATTGACGGTTACGGCCCGCCGCTGAGCATCTTGCAAATGCCGCTCATCGCCTTGGGGCTGAATTTAATGCTGTCGTTTTTGCCGCTCATCGACCCCAAACGCCAAAACTACCAAAAATTTACCGGGGTTTACCACATGCTGCGGCTGATCTTATCTCTTTTTTTTGCCGGCCTGACTGGTATTCTGCTGTACAGCTCTTATCACCCCGGCGCATTGCAGGTCAACGCGTTAATTTTGGCCGGCATTGGCCTGATGCTGAGTTTTATCGGCAACTACCTGCCCAAAATCAAACCCAACTATTTTGTGGGCATGCGCACCCCATGGGCACTGGCCAGCGAAACCGTGTGGCGCAAGACCCACCGGCTTTCGGGCTTTTTGTGGTTTGCGGGCGGGCTGGTGCTGGCGGTTATGGGCTTTGTATTGCATGGCGTCGCCCTGTTTGCCGCCTGCATGGTGCTGCTTGTCGTTATAGTCGGCATTCCGTTTGTCTTCTCTTTTTTGGCTTTTCGCAAAGAACAAAAATAAAATTTAATTGCCTTGTACAGCGCCACCTGCACCTTTGCCGGCGGCGCTGTTGTTTTTGGGCCCCAATGCGCGGTACCCAGCAAACCCCGCAAGCTTGTTTTTGCGTGTGGTTTCGTATATAATAAGGTTGTTACAGAAAAGACAAACCGGCCGGGGGCAACCGCCCCCGCACCGCTGTAACACCGGTTTTTTATAATTTAATTTACGGGGGTAAATAATATGCTGGTAAATGCAACCGAAATGCTGAAAAAAGCACGGGCCGGCCACTACGCGGTAGGCCATTTCAACATCAATAACCTTGAGTGGACCAAAGCGGTTCTGCAAACGGCAGAAGAGCTAAAGTCCCCGGTCATTTTGGGCGTGTCGGAAGGCGCGGGCAAATACATGACCGGTTTTAAAACCGTTGCCGCCATGGTGCGCGCAATGGATGAATCGCTGGGCATCACCGTACCGGTGGCCCTGCACCTGGACCACGGCACCTACGAAGGCGCCAAAGCTTGCATCGAGGCGGGCTTCACCTCGATTATGTTTGACGGCAGCCATTATTCCATCGACGAGAACGTTGAAAAGACCACAGAGCTGGTCGCGCTGGCACACAGCAAGGGCCTTTCGATCGAGGCCGAAGTTGGCTCGATTGGCGGCGAAGAGGACGGCGTGATTGGCATGGGCGAAGTTGCCGACCCGGATGAGTGCAAGCGCATTGCCGTTTTGGGTGTCGATTTCCTCGCCGCCGGCATTGGCAACATCCACGGCGTGTACCCGCCGAACTGGAAGGGCCTTGACTTTGGTGCACTGGCCAAAATTCAGGCACAAATCGGCGAGCTGCCGCTCGTGCTGCACGGCGGCACCGGCATCCCCAGCGATATGATCAAAGAGGCTATTTCGCTGGGCGTCGCCAAAATCAACGTCAACACCGAGTGCCAGCTTTCGTTTGCGGCTGCCACCCGCAAGTACATTGAAGAGGGCAAGGACAAAGAGGGCAAAGGCTTTGACCCCCGCAAGCTGCTGGCCCCCGGTGCCAAGGCGATTGCCGAAACTGTGCGCGAGAAGATTGACCTGTTTGGCTCTGCCAACAAGGCGTAATTTTAAATCTTACCAAAAAAAGAACGATGCCATACGGCACCGTTCTTTTTTTATTGGTCCAGTTGTGGATTATCTGCCCCCGGCAGTGGCCAGATAATGCGGATGCAAAGCTGTTTGCCCTGTAGCTCTGCCTCTGCCTGCGCGCCCATCTGCATGGCAAGCTCGCGCACAATGGCAAGCCCCAAACCGGTGCTGGTGCCATCGTGCAGCCTGCCTGCGGTATAAAAACGCTCAAACAGCTGCCGCGCCTGCGGTGCCGTTAACCCCACTGCCTCGCTTTCAAACGATGCCACAACACTCTCGCCGCAAACTGAAAACGCAATCCGCGCTGTTTGCTTTGCATATCGCAGCAGGTTTTGCAGCAGGTTTGCAAAAATGCGCCGCACCGCACCGGCATCAGCAGCCACCGGCGGGGCACCTTGTTCCAACGTCACTTGTACCTGTAGGTTTTTTTGTTCAAATTCCGGGTAAAAAGAGGCAAGCTGTTCTGAAAGGATATCTTGCACGCGCACCGGGGCCAGCGTTTCGGTCGGGGGGGCCGCCTCCAATTGAGAGAGTTCAAAAAAGCCATCAATCAACCCGCTGAGGTCTTTGGCGCGGGTGCGCACTACGGCAAGGTAACGCGCTCTGTCTGCGGGCGACAGCTCGTCTTTTTGCAGCAGCTGCAAATACCCCAGTACCGAGGTCAGCGGGGTACGCAGGTCGTGCGAGATGTTGACAACGTTCTCCCGCAGCTTGCGCGTTGCCGCCTGTTCCGATAACAGCGCCTGCTGCCTTGCCTCTAAAGCGCGGTTTACCGCCGCTGCCATTTGCCTTAGCTGCCTACCTGGGCCCATGCTGCGCAGGCCGGTGTTGGTCTGCTGTGTCGCCATCCAGTCCAATGTTTGTGCCATACGGTGTAACTCGCGGTTTTGTGCGGCAAGCAGGCCGATGGCCACCACACAAACCACCACTGCCCCGGCCAATGCGACATACAGCATGGTTTCCCTTCTTTCTCTCCCTTAGTTGATCTCTTGCCGGCGGAACACCAGCATCCCGGCAATCGCAAATACCGCAAACCGCACGGCACTGGTGAGCATGATAACCCCCATGTTTTCGATTGCGGTGCGGCCCACCATTGTGGATTGCACGATCAGCGTCATACTAAGCAACTGCGAAAAAATCTGCCCCTGCGGCGAGAGGTAAAGCAATAGGCCCGCGGGCAACAGCATCGCACCAAAAAATGCAAAAATCAGTGTTGCGTTGCGCTTTAAAATCAATGCCAAAAACAGTGCAAGGCTCAGCGCACCCAGCCGCGTCGTCCATGTGGCAACTATCCGCAGTAAAAAGTTGGTAATAAATTGCCCATCATACCCCGGCCCCGCCGGCATAAACAGGCAACTAGTCCCCCAAAAAACGAATGAGAGAATCATAAAATACGCAGTGTATAAAATAGATGCAGAAATAAGGCGGCCGACATAAATGCTGCCGCGCGCCGCACCAAAGGACACGGTGTTTTTCAGCGTGCCAAGGCGCAACTCTTCGGCCAGCACCAAATCGGCAAATAAAACGATGAAAAACAGGCCCACATAAGACAGCGACAACATAGAGGGCATTGCCGTTTCGCGTTGGGTATGGTTAAAGTAAAACGTGGAGTTGAGCAGCGTGATTACTGCGGCACACACTGCGGTCAAGATGTACAGGTAGGGCCGCCGGGTATTTTTATATAGTTCTGCTTTTACAATGTTAAACATCAGCGTTGCCCCCAATCAATTCTAAAAAGTAAGTCTCTACATCCTTGCCGGCGCTGTACATTTCGTTTACGACCACACCGTTTTTGAGCAGGGTTTGGTTGATGTTTGCCGTCTTGTCCAATTGCTCTGTCAGCTCGATGGTATTGTTTTCACCCACCTCAAACTCCCGGCAACCCAGTTGTTGTTCCAGCACTGCGGCCGCACGGGGCACATCGTTCACCTTCAGCACCAGCCGGTTTTGGCAGTTTTGCCACACCTGCTCGGCGCTTTCTTCTTTTAACAGCTTGCCGTTGTGCAAAAATCCATACTGCGTGGCAATCTGCGACAGCTCGCTTAAAATATGGCTGGAAATCAAAATGGTCGTCTGCTTTTCGCGGCTTAAAAAAAGTAGCAGCTTGCGCACCTTGGCAATGCCCTCGGGGTCCAGCCCGTTAATTGGTTCGTCCAAAATTAAAAAATCGGGTTTTGCAAGCACCGCAAGCGCCAGCCCTAAACGCTGTTTCATGCCCAGCGAAAACTGGCGAAACTTTTTATTGCCGGTGTAATCAAGCTCAACCTGCTTTAATGCCTCGGGGATGCAGGCTTTGTCCGGGATGCCACGCTGAATACAATAATAGTGCAGGTTTTCTGATGCGGAAAGATACGGGAAAAACTGTGGGGCCTCGATCATACAACCGGTGCGGCTGCGCGCTGCGCGCAACCCAGCCGCGGTGCCCTGCCCAAACAGCAAAAAGTGCCCGGTGCTTGGGGGGCACAGGCCGGCCACCATGCGCATCAGGGTCGTTTTACCCGCCCCGTTTTTGCCTACAAGGCCGTAAATGTCGCCGCGCCGGATACTCAGCGTAACGCCATCTACCACCGACACCCCATTGTAGGTCTTAGTCAGATGGTCTGTGTTTAAAATGAGATCTTCCAAAAAATCGCCTCCATTTGTTGAACTGACCCCATCTTACCGGTAAAGCCCTAAGACCGCTTGAAGAAAACCTTAAGATTTCCTCAAGATTTTTTAGCCATGCGGTACCCAATACCCCACACCGTTTCGATGTAACGGTGTTCCGGGTCTGCCGCAGCCAGCTTTGACCTCAGGTTGCTGATGTGGACATTGAGGGTATTGTCTTCGCCCAAAAACGGCGTCTGCCACACCGTTTCAAACAAATTTGCCTTTGTAAATACTTTTTCTGGGTAGCGCAACAGCAGGGCAAGCAGTTCAAACTCAATGCCGGTCAACGCAAGGGCCGCCCCATTCAGCTGTGCCTCATGCAACCCGGTGTTCAGCACAAGGCCGCCATACCGCAGTATCTGCTGGTCGCCGTCCCCATGCCCAAAGGTCAAATAGCGCCGCAACTGGGCCGCCACCCGCGCAGCCACTTCATCGGTGTCAAACGGCTTGGTAATAAAATCATCCGCCCCGCTTTGCAGCAGTTCTATTTTTGTGGTTTGGCCACTTTTGGCCGAAATCACAATCACGGGCACCGTACTGCTTTTGCGAATTTCCTGCACCAGTTGCTCGCCAGATAGCCCCGGCAGCATCAAATCCACCAGCACCGTGTGGTACGCCTGCTTTTCCATGCGCAACAGTGCCTCACTGCCAGAAAAGGCCGCCTGCGCCAGATAGCCCTGCTTGCGCAACAGTTCACATAGCAACCCATTGATATCGGGGTCATCCTCTACCACCAGTAAACTGGGTTTCATCTGTTTTGCCCCTTTCTTTCCTTGTCTATTTCAGCTTCTCTGTTATTTGATACGATCTTACACCGTGTTTACCTACACCCTTGCATTTTCACCTATAAAAAAAGCAGCTGACCAAATTTGGCCAGCTGCCTTTTGAAGCGACAAAAAATCTGGTATACTGAATGCAGCTGGTCACTGTGCCCCCGCTGCGCTTTTTAGCGCGGCGGCTACTGCCGGTAAGTCAATGCCCTTATCCTGCAAATATTTTTCGCTCTCCAGCAGGCTTAGCAGCTCTTTGCGGCGGTAGATGGGGGTGCTTTTGGGCACGGCAAGCTGTACGGTTTTGTCGGTGAACACCGTCAGGCATTCCACCGGGATATTGCGCAACGCACCTTTGCCGTTTTGCATCAGCACGTCCCGCAACACGCGCACATCGGCGGCACCCTGTGCTACCGGGTCGGGCAGCGGGCTACGGCCCTTGCTTGTTACCCAAAGCCAATCACTTTCGCCCGTATTGGCAAAAATTTCGCCGTTGTGGCCCATGCACCGCACCCCAATGACCCCTGCATAGGTCACCAGCACTGCATCCAACTGGCACTCTTTCTCTTTGCCCTGCAGCGCGGCGGGTGCAATCATCACAAACCCATGCATCGAAGCATACCGCCCCAGCGCCGCCACCATTTTAGCGACCCCACCGTCGGTGTGCGGCTTATGCTTATCCGGGCGCGGGCCGTCATCATTTTGGCTACGCAGGATAAAAAAGAAAACAAGCAGGACGATAGCAAGGACGACAATTGCCCCCGCAATATTCAGGATTGCCGTGGTATTCATGAAAAGCTCCTTTACACACACATGCTCAAACACCCGGGCTGTGCCGCCTTTGGCGGCCCCCGTTTTTGGCCTTTTTTATTATAGCAAACAAGGCTGCCAAACACAAACTGTTGAAAGAGAGAAATTGCGATGAAATATGAAAAAAGTTGTGGTGCCCTTTGCTTTGCCCCCGGGCCGGGGGCCCCACGCGTGTTGATGGTCAAACACGTGGCCGGCGGGCACTGGGCTTTCCCCAAAGGGCATGTGGAAGCAGGGGAGACCGAAGAGCAGACCGCCGTGCGTGAAGTGCTGGAAGAGACCGGTGTTGCCATTACGCTTTTACCCGGCTTTCGCGAGACCAACCGCTATTCGCCGCGCCGGGGCATTTCAAAGCAGGTCGTTTACTTTTTGGCGCGCGCAAAAACGGATGCCCCCCACCCACAGCCAGAGGAAATACGGGAAGCCCGCTTTGTGCCGCTGGCCGAGGCAATGGCGCTTTTAACCTACCCGGCCGACCGCCGTCTGCTGCAAAAAGCAGAGCAGTTTACACAGCTAACCGGGTGATATTTTGTTGGTTTTACCGGCCTTTAGGGCACAGGGGCCAAGGTTTTGTAAATTCGATTGCCATTTTAAAGCGAGTGGTCTATAATAGGGTTTACCTTTGGGCTTTGGGCTGCATAATTCCTGCCAAAGCCCACTATTCTGTGTTATGAGGTGAATGTTTTGAATATCCTTATTGTCGGTTGCGGTAAGGTCGGCTCTTACCTCGCGCGGGTGCTGGAAAACCAGGGCCACGATATTTCGATTGTAGATGAGAGCGCTAAGAATCTTGACCCGGGCGACAACATCCGCCTGTCTGGCTTTGGCGGCCTGTGTGTGACCGGCGTGCCCATTGATGTGGACGTGCTGCGCAGTGCGGGCATTGAAAGCTGTGATGCCGTATTTGCCGTGACCTCAAACGACAATACCAACATCATGGTCGCCGAGGTGGCAACCCGTGTTTTTGGCATTAAAAATGTAACGGCACGCATTTATGACCCTGCCCGGCAGGAGGTTTTCTCCGACCGCATGGACATCCGCACCATCTGCCCCACCACGATGACGGTCGATGCCCTGATTAGCTCGATGATGAAGGAGGATGACTGAGATGCGCGTTTGTATTGTGGGCGGCGGCAAAGTAGGGTACTACCTGTCGAAAACGCTGATGGAGCACGGGCACGAGCCAATCATCATTGAAATCGACGAACCCACCTGCGCGCGGCTTGCCGAAAGCTTAGACTTTCCGGTCGTGCACGGCGACGGCACGCTGGTGGAAATTTTGGACATTGCCAAAATCGGCAGCTGTCAGGCACTGATTGGTGTCACCGGCAAAGACGAGAGCAACCTCATCTGCTGCCAGCTGGCCAAAAAGGTGTTTGGCGTTAAAAAGACCGTCGCACGGGTAAACAACCCCAAAAATGCGCCGGTGCTCAAACAACTGGGGGTTGACATTGCCGTCAGCAGCACCGACAACCTGGCACATTTGATTGAGCGCGAAGTGGAGACCGCGGCCATTCATCACTTGATGAGCATTGCGGGCGGCGACGCCTCGCTGACCGAGGTGTTACTGCCGGATAACTTTAAATTTGCAGGCCGTTCTTTGGGCGAGCTGGAAATCCCGGAGGACGTCGTTATTGTATTTTTGACCCGCGGGCAAGAGCTGATCATCCCGCGCGGCAACACGCTGATTGAAGCGGGGGATAAGGTCGTATGTGTCGCCAAAAACGAGGCGTTTCACGACCTTGCAAAAAAGTGGGACCTGCAAGACCATATCTAACGGCGGCACTGCCGTTTGACACCGGGCCGTGGGGCAAACATGCCTCTGCGGCCTTTTTTGTGGCCGCTTTGTGCTTTTTTCGCCGTCATGCGCTTTTTTTCGGCTGCAAAATCCGGTATAATAAAGCAGGATCAGTTCAAGTTGCGGGCGGCGGTGCCCGTGTTGTGCGGAGGCTTTTATTTGATGAGACTCAACAAACAGTTGATCGCAGCACTGGGTGCTTTTGCGGTACTGGGGCTGTTGGTACTGGCGTTGTTTGCGCTGTTACCGGATACCTACCGGCAAGACAACCTGCCGGTAACCTTGTCGGACCGCGCGCAGAATGCGTTTGCGGCAGGCATAATTACGAATGCGGGTGGCAGTTACACCGTGCAAGAAAAAAACGGCGTGTTCCTCTGCGAAACACTGGATGGGCTGCCCACCTCGCAGAAAGCCTTTGAAACGCTGGCACAACAATGCACCAGCCTGACTGCCTACGGCCCGGTGGACCAAACCCACGCCACCCCGTCTGACTACGGGTTTGACACCCCCACCGCAACCGCAGACGTGACCTATTCCGACGCGGGCGGTATTCATATCGAGGTAGGTGCCGCCGTGGCGGGTACCAACCAGTACTACATCCGGGTTGACAAATCGGCGGCAATCTACCGCATCGAAAAAGACGACATCCGTTACCTGCTGGCCGACCAAAGCGTCTATTTAAACCTTTCGCTCACCCCCAGCGGTACCGACAACAACACGCTGCCCACCGCCGTCACCCTGACGCAGAACCGCACGACCCTGTCGCTGAAAAAATTGGATGCGGTGGCAGTGGACGGTGTGGGCCTAACATACCAGTATCAGTTGCAAAATGACCGCGGCTCTTACGTGGACCCAGACAGTTACAAAACCTATTTTGGTGAACTGTCACAACTAAAGGCACTGGGGGTTGTGACCATGAACCCCACCGACCTTGATTTGCAGGAGTACGGGCTTTCGCCGCAAAGCAAAACGCCCCCCACCGTGCTGTCTTTTACGATGCTGGGCGAAACGGTGACCTTGCGCATTGGCAACCGCAGCGGCGACTTTTATTATTTATACCGCGAGGGCATCCCCGCGATTTACCGGTTGGACGCCCTTGCCGCCACTTGGGACGGTGTCACCGAGTACGCGTTGATGAGCCGCTACCTGATGGCACCGCTGCAAAGCAGCTTGCGGGGCATTACCATCACCTCCGGCGACACCAGTTATCAGTTTGACCTCACACAGTCGCCTGCGCTGTTTAACGGCAGTACCATTGCACCCCCTTCCATGGACGCGTTTTATACGCTGCTGTGCTCGTTGCGGGCAGAATACGAGATGGCCGAACCGGCACAGAATATCCCGCCGGACCTCTCCATCACCCTTGTGTATGACGAGCTTGCCACCGCGCCTGCTGCCGGGGGCAGCACTGCAACACAAGACGGGCAACTGCCCTGGCGCACCGACACCATTCGGTTTATCCCCTACGGCACCAAGCGCTATGCCATTGAAATCAACGGCACCGCCCAATATGCGGTGCGCAGCGCCTATGTAGCAAAAGTACTTGCCGTGCTTGCCACCCTACCCAATGGCGCACCGGCAAGCCCGATCTGGTAACCCAACCTGTAAAGGGGGCGACGTTGCAATGACCTATACCGTTTCGCTGCGCGGCGCTTTACTGCCCGCACTGTGGCTGGCAGGCCTTTCTGTTGCCGCCGGTTTTGTGGTGTGGCTGTTGTGGTCGGTGGGCCCGGCTGTTGCAGTCACTCTGGCCGGGCTGTTACTGCTTGTTCCACTGCCTTTTTTGCGCCGCCGCCGGTTTTCAGTGGCGGTGGCGGGCGGGGCACTTTGCGTGACAAGCGGGTATTTTTTGCAGGTCACCCACACGCTGCCGGTGGCCGGGGTCACCGGGGTGACACGGCTGGTCACCCCGCTGGGCCGCCTGTTAAACGCCACCGCACTTGTGGTGTTCTCCACCGGTGGGGCACTGACCATCGTTGGCCTTACCCGTGCGGATGCCATGGCATTGCGTGCGGCGTTGACCGACACAGAGGCCCCACGATGAGCCGGGCGCGGTTGCATCCGCTGCATTTTTTCAACTACATCCAATACGCCGTCGTTTTGTGCGCTGTGCCGGTGATACAAGAACTGCTGGAGTGGGATTTGCCCGGTGCATGGGCCGCCCTGTGGCAGGGGTTTGCCATTCTGGCGGGCTGCCTTGTGCTGACGCTGGTACTGTGGCGCACGTCTCGCGTCGCCTTAACAGACGGTGTAGTATCGGTGGCCGAGGGGCTAGTTTTGCGGCGCACCGCCTTTTACCGCAAGGCAAACATCAGCGCGGTCGAGCTGCGCCACCCGCTGTGGCTGGCACCGTTTGGTGCCGCCGAACTGTTTTTGTTTTTCACCGGCGGCACCCGCCTGCGCCGGGTAAAATTGGTTTTGCCGCGCGGCAAAGCGGCTGAGCTTGCCCGCACCTTGCTGCCACTGGGGCCTACCCGTGCCGCATTTGCACCCGCTGGCATGGGGCGGTTGCAGTTTGTTTTGCTCTCTGCCAATGTCGCAGCAACCGGCTTTTTTACCGTAACGGCAGCCAACCGCATTTCACAGCTGATTGGCGAAGATGTGGGCGCGCTGGCACTGGGCGGGCTGCAACATGCGGGGCAACTACTCGCTTTGTTTTTACCCGCAGGGCTTTCGGTATTAGCCGCGGTGGTGCTGTTCTTTTTTGTGTTATCCCTCATTGCAAGCTGGCTGCGCACCTTCCGTTTTTCTGCTGGCCGGTTTGGCGATATACTGGTTTACCGGGGTGGGCTGCTCAACCGCACCGAGCGGCGCATCCGAGTGTCTTGTATTACAGCCGCCACCTTAAAAATTTCGCCGTTGGCACGGGTTTTGCGCCGCCGCCCCCTGTACTTGCGGGCAGGCACCTTTGCCCCCACCGATCTGCCGTTGTTGATGGTCCAGCGCGGGAACGCGCAGACCTTATATCAACTGTTGCCCGAGCTGAACGACCCGCCGGCGCCCACCTGCGAGCCACGGCGCAAAAGCCCCGGGCAATACCTGTGGCGGCCCGGCTCGCTCAGCTTGTTGCTTGCGGCACTGTTTGCGGTGGCACAGCGCATCTTGCCGGGCATTGCCCCCCTTTTGGGGGTGCTGCTTGCACTGGCGCTGGCCGGGGTGGCCTGTGGGGTGGAAGCCCTGTTCAAAGAGGGCGCCGCTGCCGACACCCGTGGTCGTTTTGCGCTGTGTTATACCCGTGCGTTGACCCGCTATGACGTATTGCTGCTGACCACCGACCGCACACTTTCGGTCTCTGCCACCCCACCCGCCCAATTGGCCGGGCGCTGTAACCTGCGTGTTCGCACCCCGTCGCGCAAAACCTTGCTGGTGCGCAGCCTGCCGCTGCCGCTGGCCCAAACGCTTGCCGCGGCGAGCGTCCGGGGCAGCACACACCCCAACACCCAACGAGAGGAAGTTTGAATTTCTGATGATCAAAGCTGTTGTTTTTGACCTGGATGGCACCCTGCTCAACACGATACAGGACCTTGCGGATGCCTCTAATTACGCCTTGAGCAAGCTGGGCTTGCCCGGCCACACCGTAGAGGATTACAAACAATTTGTGGGCGATGGGCGGCGCAACTTGATTTTGCGCATGCTGCCGGAGGATGGGCGCGACGAGCCCAGTGTGCGGCGTGCCACCGAATTGTTTGACGAATATTACGGCGCGCACCTGCACGACAACACCGGCCCGTACCCCGGTATCCCGGATTTACTTACCGGGTTAAAGGCAAAGGGGCTGCGCCTTGGTGTGGTGTCCAACAAGCCGGATGAATTTACAAAGCAAGCGGTACAGGACTATTTCCCCGGCGTGTTTGATTTTGTTGCCGGGCAACAGGGCACCTTGGTGAAACCGGACCCCGCCGCGCTGCTGCGGGTGATTAGTGAGCTTGGGCTACAGCCATATGAAGTGCTGTATGTCGGCGACAGTGCGGTGGACATCAACACCGCTAAAAACGGCAAGACGCAGGGCTGTGGGGTGCTGTGGGGCTTTCGCGGCGAAGAGGAGCTTACCAAAGCAGGCGCACGCTATTTTGCTGCGGCACCGGCAGACATTGAAACACTGGTTGCCACGCTGAACCGCACCGAAAAGGTGCGCCGTGGGTTTGCCACCTTTACACTGGTGCTGATGCTGGCCTGCCTGATTGGGCTTTTTTACTTTTTATTCACCGGCAACGGTACGGGCATTGGGGCCTGTGTTGTGCTGCAACTGCTGCTGGGCTTTTCGTCTGTGCAGATGCTCAAAAAAAAGGAGGCCTGACAGATGGAGAAAGGCAAACGGTTTGTCAAAGTTTACACGCAGGGCGTGATGTCGACACAGGAGATCTGGCAGGACGTTCAGACTGGGGTACAGTATTTTTGGATATCCAGTGGGTATGCCGGTGGTCTGACTCCACTGCTGGATTCCGCAGGCCAGCCCGTTGTCGGCCCGGTAGAGCCATAACAGCCCCTTTCTAAGCGGGGCGCAAAAGGGCCTGCAAGTAGGCCCGCCCCTGCGGGGTTATTTTGCCACCTTGGGGTGGCTTTGCGCAACTGCCTGCCGCGCCTTTTACGATTGGGCAATGCGTACTTTGTGTGCCCCTTTATCGCCCCGCACTGGTTTGGGCCATGGGCAAGGGGGTTAACCTTTTTGCCAGCCGTGCCGCAAGGGCTCGGGGTTGTGCGCTGATAGGGCTTTGCCGCCTTTGCGGCAAAATAAAAAACAGTAAAAAGCCGAATGAAACGCTGCGCCGTGTTACACGGGCGTTTCACTCGGCTTTTTTTGCAACTGCAACGGCACGGCGTGCCGCCGCAACCAAACACAAACAGAACGCCCCGGCAGTCTACTATCTGCCGGGGCGTTCTGCGTCAGGAAGGATGCTGTTGTACTGAAACCATTACTGCTTGACGCCACCCAAAGCGACGCCCCGCACGATGAATTTCGACAACAGTAGGTAAACGATAACGACAGGCAAAATTGCGAGCAGCACCATCATATACACCTTGCCCATGTCGAACTTCAAAAAGTCGGCACTGCGCAGTTGCGCAATCAAAATAGGAATCGTCTTTTTATTGGCACTGTCGATGACCAGTGCTGGCAGGAAGTAGTTGTTCCACGCAGTGACAAAGCCGAAGATCGCCTGCACCGCCAGCGCGGGCTTAATGATGGGCAGCACGATGCGGTTGAAGGTATAAAACTCCCCGCAGCCGTCAATACGTGCCGCTTCCACGATCTCCATCGGCAGGTTGGACTCCATGTACTGTTTCATGAAAAAGAACACGATTGGCGCCGCGATGCTGGGCAAAAACAGAGCAACCAGCGTATCTTTCAGCCCGATTGCAGTAATCAAACGCACAAAGCCCATGGCCGACACTTGGGTCGGCATCATCATGATGAGCATGATGATGGTGAAGGCGGCTTTTTTGAATTTAAAATTATAGGCGTAAATGCCATAAGCCGTGAGCGCTGAGAAGTACACACTCAGCAGGGCCGACATCCCGGATACGATCAGGCTGTTGCGGATACCCGACAGTACCGGGATGTTGGCGTCGTTTAGCACATTGTTGAGGTTCATCAAAAACGAGCTGCCCGGCAAAAAGGAGAAGCCCCGCTGAATTTCAAAGTGAGAATGGGTGGCATTGATGATCAAAATGTAAAAGAAAAACAGGCATAAGAAGCACAGAATTGCCATCAAAATATAGCGAAAGAACAACCGAACGCCAGAGGCTTTACCCCCGCGGGCATTGTGATGAGTTTTCATTACGCCTTACCCCCTTTTTTCTTTAGCTCTTTGCGCTGGGCGCGGGTAAGACCGTCGTCCTCACGGGTCAACACGGAGAATACAACCAAGCACAGGACGGCGCTGATGACAAACAGCACCACCGATACCGCACCGGCCATACCGTAGTTTTTGCTGAACATATGGTTGTTGAGGTACATGATGATGGTCGTGGCCACACGGTCGGGCGAGCCCTTGCCGTTGGTCAAAATCTGCGGCACATCGAACATCTGCAGGCCGCCGATCATTGAAGTGATGATGACATAAATCAAAATTGGTCGAATCAGTGGCATCGTAATTTTCCAAAACATCTGATGAGAGTTACAGCCATCAATTTCAGCCGCCTCGTACAGCCCGGTGTCCACGCCCATCACTGCTGCCATCAGCAGGATGGTCGTATTGCCGAACCACATCAGAAAGTTCATCAGCCCGACCATACTTCGCACTGTCCACACGTTCGACAGGTAGCGAATTGGCTGGGAAATCCACCCAAAAGTTAACATCAGTGAGTTGATGGGCCCGTTGTCTGAAAACAGCGCAAAAAACAGCATGGCAAATGCTGAGGCCATGATCAGGTTGGGCAGATAGATCACTGTTTTAAAGAACCCCTGCGCACGCATGCGGATACGCATGTCGGTGAACCATGCCGCTAGCAGCAGAGAGATTACGATCTGCGGCACAAAGCCGATGATCCACAAAAGCACCGTGTTGCCCATATACTTGGGCAGGTCGGTTGCAAAAAGCTGGCGATAATTTTCAAGGCCCACAAAGTTAGGGCCAATCTCTTTGAGGCCGCTACGATAAAATTCGAAAAAGCTGTAATAAATGGTAGACAGCAGCGGGATCAACTGAAATACCGCAAACACAAGGAAAAACGGTGCAATAAACCGATATCCCCATTTTGCATAGCTGATACTATGCTTTTTTGACTTGAGCGCACGGGGCGTCATGGGCTTTTCCCCCTTCAAAGGACGTTTCTAAAAATTAGGGAAACGGGGCAGGCCTCTGCCCGTCCCGTTTCTCTTTTGTTTTAAGTGTTACTGAACAATTTACTTAGGAAGGCCATACCACACTGGTGAGCTCCGGATATTTCTCCATCAAAGCGGTTTCGAAGTTCGCCTTCGCGGTGTCCATGTCCACCACGCCGTCAAAGTAATCTTTGAATGCGCCCTGGAAGCTCTCGTTCAAGCCCTGGTCATACGGGCCAGCATTGCTCATGTCAATCTTCGGGGCCGCTTCTGCAAACAGAGCGATATGGTTCTGGCCGCCGAGGAAGTCCGACTTAAAGTCGGTGGTTGCCAGCTCGTTCATTGCAGTCTGGTTGTTGGTGTAATCCTGAGTGACCTCGGTGATGTTCTTCATGATGCTCGCATCGCAGGTCAACTTCTGCATGACGTCACGCACGGTAGCAACATTGTCGGTGCCCTTTGCAGCGCAGATCCAAGTGCCGCCCCAGTAGTAAGCAGCCGGGCCCTGGCAAACCGCGTAATCACCAAAGATGCCGTTGCCAACTTCCAGTTTACCACCGTCAGCCTCCGGGGTTGCAAGCGAGTTGCCCATCAGTGTCCAGTTGATGCCCCAAGTGGAGTAGAAGAAGCCGAAGACTTTGCCTTCCGGGCCCTGATCGGCTTGCCAGCCGTCAGCCCACAGGCTGGTCTTGTTGTTGTAGCCATCATCGGTGTAGGTCTTGGTCTGGTCAACCCACTTCATCAGCATGGGGTCAACGGTGACGGTCGTGCCACTCACCCAAGGTGTAGATATATTGTTTGAGAACACACGGTACGAATCGTCGTAGCCGGAGAGCATTTTGTAGCCCTTGGCAGCGGCCTGCTTCGCAACGTCGTTGAATTTATCCCAAGACGACAGTGCTTCCTGTACGGCGGTGGGATCATCGGTGCCCAGTACGTCTTTCGCGATCGAGCGGCGATACGCGAACAGACCCGGGGTTGCCTGCCAAGTAGTACCCTTCAGCGCGCCGTTCGAATCGGTCACGATGTCTTTGGTGTACTGGTATTGGTCGGCCATGTCATCCGCGGAAAGGCCGATGTCTTTCTGTACGTCCAGCGTGTAATCGCTGTCAACATACTTCAGCGCGTAGTCGGCTTCCACCAAGAAAATGTCAATCTTGTCATCTTCAGCCGCGCTGTCCTGCGCAAGCAGGGCCTCGTCGAGCTTGTTCTGGTAGTTGTTGTTTTCGTTCGGGTTGATGGTCCACTTTACGATTGTACCGTCGTTGAGGGTCGTGGTGGATTTATCCGCCGCGACCTCTTTAACTTCGGGGTAGTAATCGTTGAAGCGGCCCTGGAACTCATCGTTCCAGCACCAAATGTTTAGAACTTTGCCCTCTGCAGCAGCGGGAGCTGCCGTCGACGAGG
>JAQVCK010000028.1 GCA_028689835.1 Pygmaiobacter sp.
TTTTTTAAATTAGCCTGCTGCGTTCAACGATTGGATCATCTTTTGCGCGGCACGCTCGTTGTCATAATCGGAGGACTTTGCCACCTGATAACCCTTGTGGCTGTAAATCGAGATAACGGCCTTACCCTCTTCGGTGTTGCCAATATTGATAAAGGCATTCTGCAATGCGGTCTTGAAAGCGTCATCCATAATCGGCGAAGTTTTGCTGACCGAAATCGTATCATTATAAATGGGCGCGGTCACGCCAACTACCGCGGTATCGTCCCAAATAGAATTTGTCATACCGTATTCACTGGTCCACTTATCCACATAGTCACGGCGCGCGTCGGCATAGGTGCACAACACGTCAATTTGGCCGGAAGCAAGGCGGGCAAAAGCGCTGCCATAAGAGTCAGACTGTACCGCGTGCGAGAGGTCAAGGATGCTTTTGCTGAAGTTGTCCTGCAACCACAGTGACGGGTAAATATAGCCTGCGGGGGAGGAAGAACCCATAATGCTCCAGTTTGCACCATTGATGTCGTCCCAAGTCAATGCTTCACCACTGTTGATTTTTGCGGCGAGTGCTTTGCCTTTTTCAGACGGGCCGGCAATAATCAGTGCGCGATAGAAAGTAACCTGCTTATCGGTTGCTTCGGTCGGCTTCTGGTCATTCCAGTCCTTGGCACTATCAGAATCAATGCTCAGGCCGTCACGGGTCGCCGTCAACAGCACATCACAACCGTCGTCGTACAGGGCGTAAGTGCCGCCTGGGATCAGGCCTACATCTGCCGTACCGGCGCTCAGCGCTTCGCCTACCGCCTCGTAGCTGGTGCCAACGGTGATATCCACTTCACCGACATCATAACCCTGTTTTGCCAATTCGTCGGTTAGAAGTTGTTTAAGAGGTTCGGTTGCAGTGATAATCTCATCCGGCTCGCGAGAAGGCACAAATGCAACCGTTAGCTTGTCGATCGTCTTGTTTGCAGCCGCAGCAGACGAAGGCGCAACACTGGATGCCGCCGCAGCAGACGAGGCGGGGGTGCTACCACAGCCAGCCAGAAGGCTGGCACACAGCAGGCCGGTCAAAAGAAGCGTCGATGCTTTTTTCATACTCAATTTCCTCCAATTTTCGTTTCACAATTCCGATACTACCATCTATACCAGCGCTGCCGGTCGGCTTCGCCGTACTGTAAAGGGTTTTCCCTTTGCAATCTGTTTTATCTGCCTTTTCAGGCGGTATCTCCTATTTTTATATGGGTCGGTACCGTGACGGTCATCGGTTGGCCCCGCTTTTGGCCAATGCGCCTAAGCAAAAGCTCAATCGCGTTTTGCCATACATAATCCGGGAACATTTCGATGCAGGTACCGGTGGGCCATTTGCTTTGCAGGGTTTCGATGTCCTGGTAAATTACGACCGCCACATCTTTGGGCACCCGCAACCCCAGCTCACGAAATGCCTCCAGCGCACCTTCGGCCACTTCATCACTGCCAAGCAACATGGCTTCCGCAAGCCCTCCGTTCTTTGCCGCTTGCATCGCCATGTCGTACCCATTTTGTTTACTGATTTCGCCCACATGAAACACGGCGGGGTCATATTGGCACCTCTGGCTTAAAATGCGCCGCAGCGCTTCAAGGCGGTGGGTGCCGATCTGTACTGCACCTGTTTGATACAGCCCGCCAATATACCCCACACCGGTATAGCGCTTTTGGTCTAACAGATAATCAACCATTTGTGCCATACCGCGGTCGAAATCCACCTGCACCTGGTCATATTCGTAGTCTTGCCGGTCGGAGTTCACAAAAACAATATAATAAGAAAGGCTGCGCAAAAAGGACATTTCTTCTTCACTGAACACCCCAAAAGCGATTACTCCGTCTACCTGCTGTTGTTTGCCAAAAACAAGACGGACAAACTCTACTTCGTACTGGTCGGTCATCATTTGTACCAGACATGCAAGGGATGAAAGACGCACATTGGGCCTATCTTGGCGAATAATACGCCAATCAGCAACCCCCAAGGTCAGGGTGCGGCGGCTCATGGCCGCCTTGCGTTGTTTGGGTGGCACATAACCAAGGTCGTGTGCTGCACGAATAATTTGTTTGCGTACCTCAGGTGAGACCGAAAGGTTGTCATCACGGTTTAATACTCGCGACACCGCTGCGGCCGACACTCCTGCCGCCTGCGCCACATCTTTGATCGTTGCCATACCCCAGCCCCTTTCTGTCTGTACCCATTATACGGAACTCACCTTGAAAGCACAAGAATATTTACTAAATTTTTACTAAAAGTTTGTTCCAACATGACATTGCTAAAATTCTTTGGCCAGTCTGACGAATTATGCTTATCACTAAGCAATCCTTTTTACCTTTAAAAAGTGTTAGATACGGTTTTTATAATATGTAGACAACTTCAAAAACTGTCATAGACAAAACACTTATTTTGCCACGAAGACGGCAAACGCAAGTAAGCCGCTATTTTATATTGATCTTCTATAGAGCACCACATTTTTACTGTTATGGTGCCGTACCTAAGGCGTTTTATTAGGATAAAGAATGAAAACGCTACATTATACTGGCTCATTATACTGGCTCATTCCCCGCTTTTTTACCCCATAGAAAGCACATTGCAGACAATAAAGGGCTAAACTTGGTGATTTCGCACAAATTGTTATATTTTTAACAAACAAATATGATGAAAGTTGATTCTAGCTTTTTGTTGGTGATATTGTTAAAATAATATCAAGGGTTAACGCAATGAAATCCGATGCAGCTTGCCGCAAGTTCTCTGTAATGAGAGGGGCAGAAAATTGTGACGGGTTGCTAAACAGTTTACGGGTGGTTGCGGGTTCCCTGCCCTTCCCTTATTTATGGCTACAGTCTGTGGCCGCGTTTGATCACAATCAGATGGGAGAGTATGAAGATGAAAACAGCTCAGGAAGTCAAGACAGGGATTGTAAACAGCCCCGAAACTCTCGACGCCAAAATCGCCGAGGTGCGGGAGGCCCAGCGGATTTTCTCTACCTATACGCAAGAACAGGTCGACAAAATTTTTCTTGCGGCCGCAACGGCGGCAAACCAGGCGCGCATTCCCCTTGCCAAGATGGCGGTAGAAGAAACCGGCATGGGCATTGTGGAAGATAAGGTCATCAAAAACCATTACGCGGCCGAATATATTTACAATGCTTACAAAAATACCAAGACCTGTGGTGTTGTGGAAGAAGATGCCTCGTTTGGCATTAAAAAAATCGCCGAGCCTATTGGTGTGATTGCGGCGGTTATCCCCACAACAAACCCCACCTCTACTGCTATTTTTAAAACACTGATTGCACTGAAAACACGCAACGGTATTATCATCAGCCCGCACCCCCGTGCAAAAGGGTGCACCATTGCCGCCGCAAAGGTGGTGCTGGATGCAGCGGTTGCAGCCGGTGCCCCTGCCGGTATTATCGGCTGGGTGGACATACCTTCACTTGAAATGACCAACACCGTAATGAAAGAGGCCGATATTATTCTTGCCACCGGCGGCCCCGGCATGGTGAAAGCGGCATATTCT
Source organism: Pygmaiobacter sp. (assembly GCA_028689835.1). Taxonomy (GTDB): domain Bacteria; phylum Bacillota; class Clostridia; order Oscillospirales; family Ruminococcaceae; genus Pygmaiobacter. Next base: position 3,533 of record JAQVCK010000028.1, read on the forward strand.
TCCGGTAAGCCGGCCCTTGGTGTCGGCCCCGGTAACACGCCCGCCATCATTGATGATACAGCAGATATCCTACTGGCAGTCAACTCGATTATCCATTCTAAAACCTTTGATAACGGCATGATTTGCGCATCCGAGCAATCTGTCATCGTGCTGGAAAAAGTGTATAATGAAGCCAAGAAAGAATTTAAAGCGCGTGGCTGCTACTTTTTAAATGCAGACGAGACAGAAAAGGTGCGCAAGACCATTTTGATTAACGGTGCACTGAACGCCCGCATTGTTGGCCAAAGCGCATTTACCATTGCCAAACTTTCTGGCGTTACCGTACCGGAGGATGCCAAAATTCTGATTGGCGAAGTGACCAGCGTGGAATTGTCAGAGGAGTTTGCACACGAAAAACTCTCCCCTGTTTTGGCAATGTACAAAGCAAAAGATTTTGCCGACGCACTAGACAAAGCCAGCCACCTGATTGCCGATGGCGGGTTTGGCCACACTTCTTCTCTGTACCTCAATGCAACCACCGAGCAAGAAAAGTTACAGCAGTTTGCCGCGCGTATGAAAACCTGCCGCGTGCTTATCAACACCCCTTCGTCGCAGGGCGGTATTGGTGATTTATATAACTTTAAACTTGCACCTTCGCTGACACTGGGCTGCGGCTCTTGGGGCGGTAACTCGGTTTCTGAAAACGTCGGTGTCAAGCATCTGCTCAACATTAAAACCGTTGCCGAGAGGAGAGAAAATATGCTTTGGTTTAGAACCCCGGGCAAGGTGTACCACAAAAAAGGTTGCCTGCCGGTTGCGCTGGACGAACTGAAAAATGTCATGGGCAAAAAGAAAGCTTTTATCGTGACCGACTCTTTCCTGTACAACAACGGCTATACCAAAAGCATTACCGACAAGCTGGACGAAATGGGGATTCGCCACACCACGTTCTACGATGTTGCACCGGACCCCACCCTTGCCTGTGCCAAAGAGGGTGCAGCTGCCATGAACGCATTTCAGCCCGACTGCATCATTGCCCTTGGCGGCGGCTCGGCCATGGATGCCGGCAAAATTATGTGGGTGATGTACGAGCACCCGGAAGCCGACTTTATGGATATGGCAATGCGCTTTATGGATATTCGCAAGCGCGTGTATACCTTCCCTAAAATGGGCGAAAAGGCCTACTTTATTGCAGTGCCCACCTCGGCAGGTACCGGCAGTGAGGTCACCCCGTTTGCGGTCATCACCGACGAAAAGACCGGCGTAAAATACCCACTGGCCGATTATGAACTGCTGCCCAATATGGCTATCATTGATGCTGATTTGATGATGAATATGCCCAAAGGCTTGACCTCGGCTTCTGGCATTGACTCCATGACCCATGCTCTTGAGGCCTACGCTGCCATGCTGGCCACCCCGTACACCGACGGCCTTGCCATTGAGGCACTGAAATTAATCTTTAAATATCTGCCGCGCGCCTATGAGAATGGCCCGAATGACCCCGAAGCCCGTGAGCAGATGGCCAATGCTTCCACCATGGCCGGTATGGCGTTTGCCAATGCATTCCTTGGTGTTTGCCACTCAATGGCCCACAAGCTGGGGGCGTTCCATCACCTGCCCCACGGCATTGCCAACGCGCTGATGATCAGCGAAGTGATTCGCTTTAACGCCAGTGCAACCCCACGCAAGATGGGTACTTTCCCACAATATGCATACCCGCACACGATGGAGCGCTATGCTGAAATTGCAACTGCAATGGGCCTTGGCGGCAAAACTGCAGAGGAAAAGGTCGAAAACCTGATTGCCGCAGTGGAAGAGCTAAAAGCAAAAATTGGCATTAAAAAGACGATTAAGGATTATGGCGTGGACGAAAAAGATTTCCTTGACCGCCTAGACGCGATGGTGGAGCAGGCCTTTGACGACCAGTGCACCGGCGCGAACCCCCGTTACCCGCTGATGAGCGAAATCAAGCAGATGTACCTGAAAGCCTATTACGGCCAATAAAGGTTGTCCCCGCTTGACCATGTTTCAACGCAGGCCCCGTACCTTTCTTCTTGCCTGCTGGCCCAAATTAAACGAAGCGAACCATTTTAAGGAGGAGTAACGGTAATGAAACTCGATCATGTCATCGCGTCGCGAAGCGACAAAACCGTATATCGTGATGGAAATTGTTCAATTAAGGTCTTTAGCGAAAACTACTCTAAAGCAAGTGTACTGAATGAAGCACTCAATCAGGCTCGCGTAGAAGAAATTGGGCTTCATATCCCCAGAGTGCTTGAAGTTGGTAAAATTGATGGCAAGTGGGCAATTACCTCTGAATTTATTGAGGGTAAAACTTTGGCAGAACTGATGCAAGAACACCCCGAAAAAACAGATGAATACCTTGAAACCTTTGTGAATTTGCAACTTGAAGTACACGGTAAAAAATCCCCGTTGCTCAACCACTTGCGCGATAAAATGCACCGCAAAATCAGCGAGAGTGTGCTGGATGCGACTACAAGATACGAGTTGCATATGCGCTTGGACGGCATGCCCAAACACGACAAAGTGTGTCATGGCGATTTCAACCCCGCTAACATCATTATTACCCCACGCGGCAATGCGTTTATTATTGACTGGTCGCATGCCACACAGGGTAATGCCAGCGCCGACGTTGCACGCACCTACCTGCTGTTCTGCCTGCAGGGCAAACAGGAGCTTGCCGACAAATATCTGAGTTTGTTCTGCAAAAAAAGCGACACTCCGCGGCAGTATGTCGAAAAATGGCTGCCTATTGTTGCCGCATCGCAGTCAGTCAAAGGTAAACCCGAAGAGAAAGAATTCTTGCTGCGTTGGGTAGATGTATTCGACTACGAATAACTTTTTCAACTACTACTCTCCCCTTTTGGATCAGACACAGAGAGGGCCTGCTGTAAAAAGCAGGCCCTCTCTGTTTGTATAGCCAAGAAGCCATTATTCAAAAACCGTACCGTCTGGCAATAAAAACTGGGTCCGACACACAGAAAATACGTTTACGGGCGCTTTACCTCCGCCCGGTGCAGCAAATAGCTTGCTGGGGGCAAACCCAGTGGAATGGCTGCACGGCACCGTTAAATCAAGACAAGCCATTCTACTGCGCGTGTTTTGAAATATCCATTGATAATATATAGTCGTGCTGCACGTTGGCCCGGATGTCACCTCGCGTGGCAGCGCGCCTGTTTGCCGCAAAAGCTGTTCTGCCGTGGCACACCCCTTTGTACCCGCACGCAGGCGAAGCAAGTAACGCGCTGCCACGATTTCTGCCGCTGAATGCCGCACCGGTGTCACCGCAAAAATTTGCAACCCTGCAGGCATCACACTGTTCAAAGCCCCCAAAATGGCATCCGGGTCAAAAAAAGCTTCTGGCATTTCAAAATCAAAGCATTCGGTGTTGCTTTCTATCCCTGCTTCAAGTGGGGCAATAAAATGCAATGCACTTTTGCCCGGTGCGGTGTTACAAAAAGGCAAGTGGCTACAAAAAAAAGCCTGGCGGATGCTTTTACGCAAATTGAGCTGAGACAGTGGCCGTGCAGCACCTGTGCGCGCAAACCAAACTCTAACCTGCTGCCCCATGGTACCTGCCCCCTGCCTTTGTATTAATACCCAGTATTTGTTATTTACTATAACAAAATTTGCTGCCCAGTGCAATGCCCCGCAAACCAAAACTCAACCAAACAGATGTCGCATCTGTTTGGTTAGCAAAGCGGGTATCAAATTTTAAAATAAAGCGGCCTGTATCTGTAAAGCTAAAAAGCTTTTCAGATACAGGCCGCTTTCAAACAAACAACTTTATTTTAAAAACTCACAAATCGCTGCTGCTGCCGTCTTACCTGCACCCATGGCAGAAATCACGGTTGCAGCGCCGGTTACGGCATCGCCGCCAGCCCACACGGCGTCTTTGGAGGTATGCATATAATCATCCACCACAAAGCAACCGCGGCGGTTGGTTTCAAGGTCCGGCGTTGTTTTTTTAATCAGTGGATTTGGGCTGGTGCCAATCGCCATAATTACCGTGTCAACCGGCAGGTCAAACTCTGAACCTTCCACCGGCACCGGCCGTTTGCGGCCACTGGCATCCGGCTCGCCAAGCTGCATTTTAACGCAGCGCAAGGCCGTGACATGAGATGTATCATCGCCCAAAATTTCAACCGGGTTGATCAGCGTGCGAAAAAGAATCCCCTCTTCTTCGGCATGCTCCACCTCTTCTTTTCTGGCGGGCAGCTCTTGCATGCTGCGCCGGTACACAATCGAAACCTCCTGTGCGCCCATGCGCAGCGCACAGCGGGCAGCATCCATTGCAACGTTACCGCCCCCAATAACTGCGACCCGGCCGGCATTTGAAAGCGGCGTCTGTGCGTCCTTGCGGTATGCCTTCATCAGGTTGATGCGGGTGAGATATTCGTTTGCAGAATAAACACCCAGCAACATTTCACCGGGGATACCCATAAAGTTTGGCAGCCCTGCACCGGTAGAAATAAAGACAGCTTCATACCCCCCGGCCAGCAGCTCATCCACCGAAGCAATGCGCCCAATTACCTGGTTGGTGCGTATTGTTACCCCTAAATTGCGCAGACCGTCAACTTCTTTTGCCACAATGGCTTTTGGCAGGCGAAACTCTGGGATGCCGTAAGACAACACACCGCCGGCAAGATGGAGCGATTCAAAAATCGTGACACTATGGCCGCAGCGCGCAAGGTCACCCGCACAGGTAAGGCCGGCAGGCCCTGCACCCACCACCGCCACACGGTGGCCGGTGGGCACCGGCTTTACAGCAGGCTGTTCCGGCTGTGCATTGTGCCAATCGGCAACAAAGCGCTCTAGGCGGCCAATGGCGACCGGCTGGCCCTTAATACCACGCACACAATTCTTTTCACACTGGCTTTCTTGCGGGCACACGCGGCCACAAACAGCAGGCAGGGCTGAATGCTGGTGGATTGACTCAAACGACGCCGCGAGGTCCCCTGCGGCAAGTTTACTGATAAAATCCGGGATTTCAATATGTACCGGGCAACCTTCGACACAGGGTTTGTTTTTGCAGTTTAGGCAACGCTGTGCTTCATCAATTGCAGCTTCATAAGTGTAACCCAGTGCCACCTCGTTAAAATTGGTACGGCGCTCTTTGGGTGACTGTAATGGCATCGCGTTGCGCTCTAACGACATATTTGGCATGGTTTACACCCCCATCAGGCGGCAAACATGGTCGCGGCTTGCTGCCTCTTTCTCGCGGAATGTACCATTTCTGCGCATCAATTCATCGAAATCTACCTGATGTCCGTCAAAATCCGGCCCGTCCACGCAAGCAAATTTCACTTCGCCACCCACAGTGACCCGGCAGCCGCCGCACATGCCGGTACCATCAATCATGATAGGGTTCAAGCTGACCGTGGTAGGGATATTAAACTGTTTCGTGACCTTACAGACAGCACGCATCATGGGCACAGGGCCGATGGCGATGACATGGTCATACCCCGCCCCCGCCTCAATTTGGGCCTGCAAAATAGTTGTCACAAAGCCTTGTGACCCATAGCTGCCATCCTCCCGGGCAAGTAACAGCTGGTCACGAGCGGCTTTCATCTCATCTTCTAAAATCACAATATCGCGGCTGCGAAACCCGGCAATCAAATCAACGGTAGTGCCCGCCGCATGCAGATACTTTGCCTGCGGGTACGCAATAGCACAACCGACACCACCGCCCACAACCGCCACTTTTTTATACCCATCTAATGGGGTGGGGGCACCTAACGGGCCCGCAATATCTGTAATCGAATCGCCCTGTTTTAGGGCACCCAATAACATGGTTGTTGCACCCACTTTTTGAAAGACGATCTGGATCGTGCCCGCTTCGCGGTCATAATCCTCTATTGTCAGCGGAATACGCTCCCCCATCTCGCCAATATGCACCATAACAAACTGGCCAGGCAGCGCTTTCTTTGCAATACCCGGTGCTTGCAAGCGCAGCAGGGTTGTAGTCGCATTCAGTTCTCGTTTTTCAAGAATACGGTTCAAGTCTTTTCCATCCCCCTATGCACACCGCAGCGACAACATGTCGGCCACAGTGCAAATTCTTGTCTATTATACAACAACCACACCCAAAAGTACAACGCAAAAACCGGCAAAGCCCCCAAAAGGGCCTTGCCGGCTGGTACGAACATTTTATTTTGCAAGCGCGTCCAATGCAATTTGCGTGTACAGCGCTACGCCGGTTTCAAAGGCTTCTTCCTCAATCACAAAGTGGTCACTGTGCTGCGGTGCGTTACCGCCACCACCCAGCATATAAAAGGAAGCCGGTGCATACGCAGTGTACTCTGCAAAATCTTCGCCACCCATTTGTTTATTCAAGCGGATGATATGGGCTTCATCGGTGATTTTGCGTGCTGCTGCAAAACCAAGCTCGGTCATATCATGGTCGTTGATCAATACATCGGTAATGCTGTCGTATTCCACCTCTGCTTCGGCACGGAACGTAGCGGCAGTCTCTTTTGCAATACGCTCTACGACACCTGGCAGCTTGGCATGGGTCTCGCGGCTAAAGCTGCGAATTGTGCCTTCCAGTACCGCTTCGCCGGCAATGATGTTGAACCGGGTACCGGAATGGAACGACCCCACCGTTACCACAAGCGGGTCACCGGGGGCAAACTCACGGCTGACCATCGTTTGCAGGTTCATCACTAGTGCGCTGCCCGCGACCACTGCATCCACACCAGTTTCCGGCATAGCACCATGGCAGGCCTTGCCTTTCATAACAATTTTGAATTGGTCAGTCGCTGCGGTCAGCGGGCCTTCATTGCCACCAATAATACCTACTGGCATTTGCGCCACAATGTGAATACCAAAAATAGAGTCTACATTTTCAAGTGCCCCTTGCTTAATGGCAAGCTTGGCTCCTTTGCCAATTTCCTCGGCAGGCTGAAAAATAAACCGCACGGTGCCATTAAAACTATCACGCAGGCCATTTAATACTTTCACAGCACCCAGCAACATTGCCGTGTGGGTATCGTGCCCGCAGGCGTGCATAAAACCATCGTTTACACTGGCAAACGGCAACTCTGTTTTTTCTGTAATGCTCAGCGCGTCAATGTCACCACGCAGTGCCACGCGTTTGCCGGGCCCTTTGCCCTCAATCTCTGCGATAATGCCGGTGGGGTCCAACCGGCGATAGGTTACCCCCATCTTATCCAGCTCTTCGGCAATACGGTCGGTGGTACGAAACTCTTGAAGGCTAGCCTCCGGATGCTGATGCAAATCACGACGAAATGCAATAACTTCTGGCTGCACCTCGCGTGCAAGTTTACGAATATCCATTCTTTTGGGTCCCTCTTTCTGCAAAAATGCTTTTTTCTATGATAACGCAATTTTACAAAACCGACAACAGAAAAAGTGCCCAAAGTTATAAAACCCGGGCACTTTTATAAAGAGAACGCTTTTATTTATCAGGATTTCCCTTTTATTAAGCTAATCAACCTGTTTAGCAATGTCCCCTTGCGGTCAGCAGGGCGCAACAGGTGCTTACGCTCTCTCGCCGAAAGTTCTGCGCGGTAAGCCATATCATAACGGTTCCACGTATCTGCAAAGTAATGATACATTTCCATTTGGCTATCTACTGCTTCTTCGCTACCGGCACGCTTTACTTTGGTATAGGTTCCATCTGGTTGCATCAACCTGGTGTTCACATTGTCCTTTAACTGGCACTGCAAAATATCGATTAACATTTTTTTAATCGCAGCGTCCTCAATACGCACACCAATTTCTACCCGACGCTCCGTATTGCGGGTCAAAAAGTCACCCGACGCAATATAGACCCGCTGGTTTTCACCGGTACCAAACACATAAATTCTGCTGTGCTCAAGGTAACGCCCCACAATGCTGTGCACCTGAATGTGTTCGGTTTGGCCCGGCATGCCTGCTTTAAAACAGCAAATCCCGCGCACAATCATATCCACTGTAATGCCCGCACAGCTTGCCTCTGAAAGCTTTAAAATCAAGTCTCGGTCACTCACAGAATTACACTTTAACAGAATGGCTGCTTCACGGCCAGCACGTTTCGCATCAATCTCCCGTTGTATTTCTTCCATCAAAACTGATTTAAAGCGGCAGGGGGCGGCAAGCAGACGGTCTGTTTGGGTTGTCACCTTTTCAAGTGCAAGGTCGTTAAACACTTCGGCAACTTCTTCACCAAGTGCTTGGTCGGCACTTAAAAAGGCAAGGTCGGTGTATAACTCTGCTGTTTTTTCGTTGTAATTGCCGGTACCAATTTGCGTAATATATTGAAACTGGCCACCCACTTTACGGGTAATCAAAGTCAATTTAGAATGCACTTTATAATCTTCAAACCCATAAATCACGGTACAGCCCGCACTCTCCAGCTGTTTGGACCAATCAATATTGTTTTGCTCGTCAAACCGCGCGCGCAGTTCTACAATCGTCACAACTTCTTTGCCATTTTCAGCTGCACTCATCAGCGCTTCTACAATTTTTGAGTCTGTCGCCATACGGTATAGCGTCATTTTAATCGAAACCACTGCCGGGTCGGCTGCCGCATCCTGCAATAGCTGAATAAAGGGGCGGATACTCTGGTATGGATACGCTACCAGTACATCCTGCTTTTGTACCGCCTTGGTCAGGCTGAAATCCGGTGCGGGCAACAGCGGACGCACTGGCGTGTAAAACAACTGGCTAAGCCCCTCTTTTGAAAGCCGCCCCGCCAACATGCGGGTAAAGCTCATATCCAGCGGTGCAGATTGCCGAAAGCTCTGCCGCTCATCCAAAAGCAGCTTGTGACACAAAAAGCTGGCAACATCCTGTGAGGTTTTAGGCGAAAATTGCAGCCGTACCGCGGCAAGTTTGCGACGCTTTTTTAAAAGCTCGCTCATTACTTCGCGGTAATCAATGTCTTGGTCCTGCATACCCTCTTGAATATTGATATCTGCATTGCGGGTAACGCGAAACACAAAACTTTCCAGCACCGCATAACGGCCGAATGCCAGATGCGCAAAATGTCGCACAACATCTTCTACCGGGGCGAAATGGGTGACATCATTTTCTTTAATAAAAATCAAGCGGTCAAACTGATTGCTGATAGGGATCAACCCAAACGATTCGTTTCCGGTGTCTTTTTCGCGCACACGGGCACCGATATACACTTCAAGGTTGCGCAAAAATGGGAATGGGTGCCGCCGGTCGATAATTTGAGGCGAAAGCACCGGGTAAAGCTCTGAAAGAAAATACTTTTTCCAAACCCGTTCGTCGTCTTTTGAAATGTTTTCAAAATCGACCTTTTGATACCCAACTTCGGCAAGACGGTCAAACAGCTTTGCCAAAATCTTGTCACAAATCCCCTGCAATTCCTCAGTAACAGGCATAATAGCCCGCAATTGTGCATTAGGGGTCATATTTGTCTTGTTTTCGCGTTTTTCTTCTTTTAGCAGTGTCTGATCATACAAGGAACCAACCCGAATCATAAAAAATTCATCCAGATTGCTGGCATAAATTGACGCAAAATTCAACTGCTCGGCAAGGGGGACGCTTTTGTCTTTTGCAAGCTCCAGTACCCGACGGTCGAATTCCAACCAGCTCAATTCACGGTTGATAAAGATTGTGTCCTTTTCAGTTGTGCCATTCACGGTGATCCCTCGCTTTTTCAATACCCCTAATCGTGTATACAGATATGGGGCCTAATTTTTTCTAAAATGCCTTCGCCAATTCCGTCAACCTGTAATAACTGCTCTGGTTCGGTAAAATGGCCATTTGCATTGCGCCAAGCCACAATAGCAGCAGCCTTTTTTTCGCCAATACCCGGCAGTGCGGTAAGGTCTGCAGCACTGGCCGTATTGATATTTAGCCGGTCATTTTGCACCGTGGTGATGGTGGATACTGTCCCTTGGTGCGGTGGATTATTTGACCACAATGGAGGATAATACCACACCGACACTACCAGTAAACAGGCAAATAAAATGCAAAACAATGCCAAGGTGTGCCGGCAGACCCACTCTTTAATGCCCATATTGCCGAATCAGGCTGTACAGCATCTGTGCAACGCCCCCATCGGTACAAGACAGTACTTGTTGTTCTGCTTGTAACTTAAGCTCTGGTACGGCATTTTCAACCGCAACCGGGTGGCCTGCCGCCTGCAACATCGGGATATCGTTGAAATAATCCCCTATCGCCACAACATCTTCAAGGGCCGTACCCGTCAATTCGCAAAGCTCCCGTAGGGCAGCCCCTTTATCTACCCCCTGCGGCATCAGCTCAAAATAGGTGGAACTGGTGGCAATAAAATAGGCACCTTCCCACACGCGCTCAGCGGCAACACGCTCCAACTGTGCAATTTGCGGCGGGGCTGCCGCAAACAGCACTTTATACCATGCACCGGGAATCTGGTCTAACTCTGCTACCGTGTAAGCTAAATTTTCATGCTCCGTATGCCGGCAGACCCATTCCCCACAGATTGGTAAATACAGGCGGCCATCCGCCGCCAAAATTTCTACCCCAACCCCGGGTACGGCTTTTGAGAGTGTACGAATTGCTTCCAGTGCTGTTACCTTAGGCAGATAATGCTCACTGACTGCAAATTCTTCATGATAATCATATAACATTGCACCATTGAATACAATGGCCGGGGCACCAAGCGGCAAGTTACCCAGTGCTATGCGCACTGATTCCACACTACGCCCACTTGCAACTGTAAAGCGGCCACCCAATGTTTGAAACAAGCGTATCATGGCAATATTGCAGCTCGGCAAGCCCTCCTGTGCTGTCAGCAGGGTGCCATCCAGGTCACTGACAACAAGTAAGTCCCCCAGAGTTTTACTCATACATTTTCTTCCCTTTGCAGTTTTTGTAAAAAGTTTGTAAAATACTGCGGCAACGGCGCGGTGAACTCTAAATATTCACCGGTACGCGGGTGTAAAAAGCCCAACGTGCCCGCATGCAGGCACTGCCCCCCCAATGCAGATATCACGTTTTTGGGGCCATAAACCGCATCCCCTGCAACGGGGTGCCCAATGCTGGCCATATGCACCCGAATTTGGTGTGTGCGCCCAGTTTTTAACCGCAGTTCGATGTGGGTAAACCCGTGATAACGTGCAACAACACGGTAAGTAGTCACAGCCGTTTTGGCATGCTTTTGTGTGACTGCCATTTTTTTGCGGTCCCGTTCACTGCGGCCAATTGAAGCATCCACCATACCGGTATCCTGTTTTAAACCACCGTAAACTATCGCCTGATAAACCCGTGTCATGCTGTGGTCTGCCAGTTGCTTTGCAAGGCCTGCATGCGCAAAATCATTTTTTGCAACAACAAGCAAGCCGCTGGTATCCTTATCAATGCGATGCACAATACCGGGGCGTAGTTCGCCCCCAACCCCAGAAAGACTATCTTTGCAGTGCCACAGCAGGGCATTGACCAACGTGCCATCATAGTTGCCCGGTGCTGGGTGTACCACCATGCCTTTGGGCTTGTTAACCACCAACAAGTCCGCATCTTCATAATAAACATCCAGCGGGATGTGTTGTGCGCTAATCTGCGTTTCTGTGGGGGGGGGCACAGTGCAGTATACAATATTACCGGCTTTCAGCCTTGTGTTTTTGGCAACCGGTTTGTTATCTACTGTTACATGGTTTTCTGCAATTAGTTGCTGTACCGCATTGCGGGAAAGTGCTGCAACATGCCCAGCTAAAAAAGCATCCAATCTGCTGCCGTCTTCTGCCGGTTGCACCTCAAAGCGCATTGTGCTATTGCACATGGTGCTCGCCCTGCTCTTCTGTTGCGCTTTTTTCTGGTTCTAAACCCCGCGCCGTGGTTTCGACTACAGCTTCTTTTTGTTTTTTTTGTTCAATCTCACTGCGCAGATAGTAGATGACTAAAAGTGCAACGCCAATGGTGACAAAGCAATCGGCAACATTAAATACCGCAAAATTGATAAAGGTGGTCGCAAAAAAATCCACAACATAACCATTGGCAATGCGGTCAATCAAATTGCCAATACCCCCGGCTTCAATTAAAAGCAGGCCTGCGTATGCCAATGGTTGTAATTTATTGCGGCGAAACAGCAAGATGTACAACACCACAAGCAATGCCGCTGTGGTGACCCCTACTAAAAGCCATTGCCCCCACGAACGCCCGGAAAACATTCTAAAAGCAGCCCCGTCATTTAGGATATAACGAAATTCCATAATGCCCGGCAGAAATGGAGCAACTTTGTCTGGTGCTAGGGCAAGGGTGGCCCAATATTTCGTAAGCTGGTCAAGCCCAACCATCGCCAAAATAGAAATAACAGTAAAGAGCATGAGTATCGGCCTTTCTGCGCAGCGCGCAAGGAGTAATATAACTGCAGGGCACTTTATTGCAAAATAGCGGTGACCTTTTGCATTCCCGGCAGGCACTGGGTACGCTTTCGTGCACCGCTATCTGTTACGGGCAAGCCCGCATTTTTTTAAGATTCAATAATAGAAGCACAGCGTGCGCAAAGGGTGGGGTGTGCGGCATGGCTGCCCACATCCTGTGTGTACATCCAGCAACGGGCACATTTTTCGCCATCTGCATGGTCAACCTTAACAGCAAGGCCTTCCAGTTCGCCCTTTCGACCCTCGTCGCCCTTGGCAACGGTAACTTTGGAGACAATACACAGCTCTGCAAGGCGGCTTTCCAGTGGCTTTGCAAATGCATATACAGCATCACTGCAATTCAGTGTCAGCTTTGCTTCCAGCGACGCACCAATCACTTTGGCGTTACGAGCTTCTTCCAATGCCTTGCGTACATCGTCGCGGATAGCAATGATTTCATCCCATTTTGCCCATTCTTCTTCTGTTAAATGGTAGGTCTCTCCACTTTCCAGCTGTTCCATGGCCACATACTTTTGTTTTCCATTAAAGCTTGGTACGTAATCCCAAATTTCCTGTGAGGTAAACGCCAGAACCGGGGCAATCAACTTGGTAAGCGAAACGAGAATACGGAACATTGCTGTCTGCGCTGCGCGGCGCGCAGTACTATCCGCTTTATTGATATAAAGGCGGTCTTTGATGACATCCAAATAGAAGTTGGACATATCCACTACGCAGAACTTGTGGACAATCTGGTACACCTTGTGGAAGTCGTAGGTATCATATGCCTGTTTCGCGGTACGCACCAAACGGTCACTGGCAGCAAGTGCCCAGTGGTCGAGCTCGGTCAAATCATCCTCTGCGACAATGTCGTGATTAGGGTCAAAATCCGACAAGTTGCCAATCATAAACCGGGCCGTATTGCGGATTTTGCGGTAAGCTTCAGAAAGCTGCTTTAAAATCTCTTTGCTGATGCGCACATCAACCTGATAATCAGACGATGCAACCCACAAGCGAATGATATCCGCACCGTAATCTTTGATAATCTCTTCCGGCTCAATGCCGTTGCCCAAAGATTTGGACATTTTGCGGCCCTCGCCGTCCACGACCCAACCACAGCTGAGCACATTGCGGTATGGCGCCACACCACGGCAAGCAACCGAAGTGAGCAGGCTGGACTGGAACCAACCGCGGTACTGGTCTGCACCCTCTAAATACAAATCACAGGGCCAAGTAAGCTCCGGTCTAGTTTCCAGCACAGCGACATGGCTAGAGCCAGAATCAAACCAAACATCCATGATGTCGGTATCTTTGTCAAATTCAGTGCCGCCACAGTTTTCACATTTGGTACCTGCCGGCAAAATGTCTGCGGCATCATAGCTGTACCATGCATCACTGCCCTCTTTGCGGAACAAATCGCTGACGGCTTTGATGGAATCATCAGTAATGTGGTATTTCCCACATTTTTTGCAATAAAATGCAGGGATTGGTACCCCCCACGTGCGCTGACGTGAAATACACCAGTCGTTGCGGTCGCGCACCATGCCCATCATGCGCTCTTTGCCCCATTCTGGCACCCAGTTCACGCTTTCAATTGCGCGATAGGTTTCTTCTTTAAATGCATCTATACTGCAGAACCATTGTTCTGTCGCGCGGAAAATGATGGGGTTGTGGCAACGCCAGCAATGCGGGTATTGGTGCGTCAGGTGTTTGGTGCCGAGAAGGTGCCCGCTCTCCTGAATTGCCTTTAAAATAACAGGGTTTGCATCCCAAACCGAAAGCCCGGCAAATTGGCCTGCTTCTGCAGTCAATACACCGGCATCGTCCACCGGCACCACAATCGGTAGCTGCGGGTAAAATTTCTGGCAAACTTCAAAGTCTTCAACGCCGTGGCCGGGTGCCGTGTGTACACAGCCCGTACCGGATTCCAGCGTAACGTGGTCACCTAAAATGACAAGTGACTTACGGTCCAAAAATGGGTGCTGTGTTTCAATCAATTCCAGTTCGCTACCCTTTACCGGGGCGCCGACAATTTCGTAATCGGTAATGCCACAATCGGCCATGGTGGCTTCCACCAGCGCTTCAGCCATCACATAATAGGTATCGCCCACCCGTACAAAAACATAGTCAAAATCCGGCCCAAGGCAAATTGCCACATTGGCAGGCAGTGTCCATGTGGTGGTCGTCCAGATAACAAACCGGGTCTTGTCAGCGGGGATACCCGCTTTTGCAAGCGCACCATTATCTTTTGTCACTTGAAAGCCGACATAGATAGAATCGCATGGGTCATCGGCGTATTCGATTTCTGCTTCGGCCAGCGCAGTTTTGTCATTTGGGCACCAATAAACAGCTTTCAAGCCTTTATAGATGTAGCCCTTCTTCGCCATTTCGCCAAATACTTCAATCTGTTTTGCTTCAAATTCCGGTTTCAGCGTAAGGTATGGGTCTTTAAAGTCGCCAATTACACCAAGACGCTGAAACTGGTCCGACATTTTATCGACAAATTTCAGTGCGAAATCTTTGCAAATACGGCGCAACTCTAACTTTGAAATAGAGGATTTATTCTCCCCTGCCGCAGCAAGTGCCTTCAATTCAATGGGCAGGCCGTGCGTATCATAACCGGGGACATAAGGCGAACAAAAGCCATTCATGTTTTTGTATCGCACGACAATATCTTTTAAAACTTTGTTCAGTGAAGTACCCATATGAATATTGCCATTAGCATACGGGGGGCCGTCGTGCAGCACATATTTGGGGCGGCCCTCATTGTTTGCAATTACTTTTTCATAAAGGTCGTTCTCCAGCCAGTCAGCCAGCATCTCCGGTTCTTTTTTCGGCAACCCCGCACGCATACTGAAATCCGTCTTCGGTAAGTTCAAAGTCTTGTTATAATCTTCCTGCACAGATAATCTCTCCTAATCTTGTTTCAGAATACCTTAAAAAAATTAGTCGGCATCCTTATTTAATACCGCGTCTTCATAGCTATCTACAATCGAACCGATAGCGTCGTCTACGGATGCCTCTACCAGCTCAGCGGTAATTTCTTCCTCGGTATCCTGAGAGACCTCATCCTGTGCGGCAGGCGCTTCTTGCTCCGGCTGACCTTCGGGAGCATAAGCTTCACCAAACACTTCTTTGTGGGCATGGTCAATGTGACGGTCAATTTTAGAAAGCGACTCGATGTGCTGCTGGTAAAGCTCCAGCACTGCACCCTTAAATGAAACAATCTCCGCTTCCATGTCGCGCAAATTGTCTTTTTTCTCGCGCTCACGTTGCTCCGCCGCATCTAAAATACGCTGTGCCCTACCGGTGGCTTCGCGCATCAAAGAATCCGCTTTTGCCTTTGCCTCGTGGATTACGTTTTCACCCAGCCGTTGCGCGTTGATGAGTGCCGATTTCAGTGTGTTTTCTTGATCTCGGTATTCTTCCACCTTTTGCGCAAGGATATACAGCTTTTTCTCAAGGTCTTCTTTTTCAGAGCTTAATTGGTCCACCCCGGCGGCGACCTGCTCTAAAAATGCATCAACATCCTCTGGCCGATAGCCACGCATCGATTTTTCAAATGTTACGGTTCTGATTTCTTCTGATGTCAACATTGAGTACCACCTCAATCAGTATTTTATACAAGTTATAAAAACACGACCCTTTTTTGAAAGACCACCCACTTGGTCCACACTTACACGGCCAACCCCACGCACTGTAATCTGATCTTTTTCTGCCAAAACAGCACTGACAGAAGTACAAAGCTGATGGTTGATTTGCACACGACCACTGCGCACCAGTTCACCCGATGCCTCGCGCCCGATTTTAAGTGCTCCGGCCAGCACGGCATCCAGTCGCAAGGAGGCAACACTAAATGTGCTGCTTTGCCCCGGTGCCGGTGCAAGTTGTGGAGGCGGGTTGCAACCTGTAACCTTGACATGCACCGCCCCAACCTCGCGGAGCTCTTGTATAATTAGGTCTTCTGCCTGCTGTAAAACAAAGGCATAGGCGTGCTGACCATCTGGCAAAATATCGCCAACCAGTTCGCGCCGCAGACCAAGGCCCAAAAGTGCACCAAGGCAATCCCGGTGTGCAAGTGCAATCCCTTGCGGCGCCGCAATATCAATACAGCAAATGGGAAAGCTTTGTGACAGTGGCGCATCGGCTAAATAGACAGCAAGCACCTTTCGCTCGGCAAGCGTATGGCCGCCGAAAAAAAGGTGCTTGAGCCAACCGGACTTTGCCAGTTGGGCTTCACACAATTCCTGCTGGCGCTCATCCAAAAAGCCCA
>JAQVCK010000029.1 GCA_028689835.1 Pygmaiobacter sp.
CAATCTGTCTCCGGTCATTCTCGCTTTTTTGGTTCAACATCTTTCATCACCTGTTTCTATTTTACCATTCCTTGTGCATTAAAAAAAGACAAAGCACCACCTTCTGGCACTTTGTCTTCAGACTGAAACAATGCCCGCCCCCAATAGGGGCGGGCATTGTTTATACTGGTGATGCTAGTGCAGCAAGGCTGTTTTTACAGCGCCATTTCGTACCGCATTTCTGTGTGCTGCACGCCCCAAGTGTCATTGGGGGTACTGCCGGTTTTGTGAAACCCCAGCTTTTCATAAATGGCAATCGCGGCCTGTTGGTCATCGGTGGTTTCTAAAAACATATTGCGGTATCCGGCATTGCGCGCAAATTGAAGCGCTTTTTTGAGTAATTGACCCCCAAGGCCTACCCCGCGGAACGTGGGGCGCAATAAAAACCAGCGCAGTTGGCACAGCCCGTCCGGGTGTTCCATCACTGCAATGCAGCCCACCACTTGCCCGGCAGCTTCGGCAATAAAAATACGGCTTTTCTCTGGGTTATACTGCAACAAAAAATTGAAAAAAGTTTTGCATACATATGCCTCAAATATATGGTTGTACCCACACTCGCGCGCGTAAATCTCCCCATGCAGCGCAATCAACGCCCCTACATCCCCTGGGTGCAGGGTGTCACGCACTGTTATCTCTGGTTTTTGCTGTGGGGAAAGCAAAAACTGCACCTGCTGCATCGATGCAACCAGCTGTTGTTGCTCTGCTTCACCTAAATGGGCCAGTAACCCGCTGCCCTGTGCGTCAGACAGTTTACTGAGTTGTGCCATTGTGCGGCTGCCTTTTGCCGTTAATGCAAGGTGATATTCCCGCCGGTCGGTAGCAGAGGGCTGCCGTTGCAAGTACCCTTGTTGCAAGAGCTTTTTTAGTGTGCGGCTTAAATAACCGGGGTCAACTTCCAGCTTTGTGGCAAGCTGTTTTGCCGTGCTGTGCGGTGTTTCTGCAAGCTCGTACAAAATGCGTGCCTCTGTCAGCGAAAACGGTGAGTTTAACAGGTGTTTGTTCAGCAACCCCAGTAGGTTGGTGTAAAACCGGCTGAATTTACGCAGTGCAACGACCGCAGTATTTGGTCCCTTTGTCATAATACCATCCCCCTAAATGTAGCGAAACGCGCGTGAATAAATTGAAAATAGGATAGCAAAATAAGTTGCTTTTGTCAACTATTAAAGCAAAAAAACACCGGCAAAATTCTGCCGGTGTTTTAAAGTTAAACAGGCATAAAAAGCAGGGGGCTTACAGTGTCTCCAGTTCTTGCAACCAAACAGCGGCGCTTGCGTCGCTGGGCATACGCCAATCGCCACGCGGCGACAGCGAAACGCTGCCGACCTTAGGCCCGTCCGGCAGGCAACTGCGCTTAAACTGTTGTGCAAAAAAGCGGCGATAAAACACGTGCAGCCATTTTAAAATGACATCGGGGCCAAAGCTGTCCTCAAATGCGGCCAGTGCCAGCCGGTACACCTTGCGCGGCGAAAACCCCCAGCGCATCACATAATACAGGTAAAAATCGTGCAGCTCGTACGGGCCCACAATGTCCTCGGTGCGCTGTGCAATTTCTTCGCCGTTAGCAGGCAACAGTTCTGGGCTGACCGGGGTATCTAAAATATCCAGCAGCACCCCTTGCAGGGTGTCGGTGGGGGCAGTGTCGGCGGCGTACTGCACCATATGGCGCACCAGCGTTTTGGGTACCGATGCGTTTACGCCGTACATCGACATGTGGTCCCCGTTATAGGTAGCCCAGCCCAGCGCCAACTCGGAAAGGTCGCCGGTGCCGACCACAAGGCCGTTCATGTCGTTGGCAATGTCCATCAGCACCTGGGTGCGCTCGCGCGCCTGTGCGTTTTCGTAGACCACGTCCTGTTCGGCTTCGCTGTGGTCAATGTCCCGCAGGTGTACCCGCACCGCCTCGGTGATATCGACGGTATTAAAGGTCACCCCCAGCGCGCGGCACAGCAGTTCAGCGTTTGAACGGGTGCGGGTCGTGGTGCCAAAGCAGGGCATTGTCACGGCAATCACGTCGGTGCGCGGGCGGCCCAGCAGGTCCAGCGCGCGCACGGCAACTAGTAGCGCAAGGCAGCTGTCCAGCCCGCCGCTGATGCCAATCACCAGCGAACCACAGTTTGTGTGCCGTACACGTTTGGCAAGGCCGGTGGACTGAATGGAAAAAATTTCTTCGCAGCGCGCGTCACGGTCCGTTTTCGACTGTGGCACAAACGGATGGGTTGCAACTTCCCGCGTCAAAGTAATGTCCTTCACCGCGCAGTCAAAGGCAATTTTAGTGTAGCCGTCGTCGCACAAAGCGGGGTAGGTGGTGGTACGCACCCGCTCACTGGCAAGGCGCTGTACGTCCAGCTCAGTCAGGGTCAACCCCTCAGTAAACAGCGGGCTTTCCGCCAGCAGGGTGCCGTTTTCGGCAATCAAATCATGCCCGGCAAACACCATATCCCCGGTGGATTCGCCCATGCCTGCATCGGCATACAAATAGCCACAAATCAGCGTTGCCGATTGTGAGGTGACCAGCGTGCGGCGGTAAGCGGCTTTGCCAATCGTTTCGTCACTGGCCGAAAGGTTTGCAATCACCGTGGCACCCGCAAGTGCAAGGCCAACCGACGGGGCAAACGGTACCCACAGGTCCTCACAAATTTCGACCCCAAGGCAAAACGCAGGCAGTTGCTTGCAACAAAACAGCAGTTTGGTGCCAAACGGCACTGCCTCATCGCCTAACAGTATCTGCCGCTGGCCAAAAAATGCGGGGGTAAACTGCCGCCGCTCGTAAAACTCGCCATAGTTTGGCAGGTTTGACTTTGGTATCAAACCCAGCACCCGCCCACGTTGCAACACGGCGGCGCAGTTGTACAGTTTGTTGCCGTCGGCAACCGGTAAGCCTGCTAAAATTAGCATGTCGCTACCCGCAGTCTCTTGTGCTAAAGCTTGCAGGCTTTGCAATGCGGCTTGTTGTAATGCGGTTTGAAAAAACAAATCGCCACAGGTATAGCCGGTCAGGCAAAGCTCTGGCAACACCAGTAGTTGCACATCTAGTTGCTCTGCGCGGTGTACCGTTTTTATAATTTCGGCTAGGTTATAGCCGCAGTCTGCAACCTTTAGTTTTGGGCTTGCAGCCGCTACTTTAATAAATCCGTCTTTCACAGGTTATCCCCCCGCCCGCTAATGTGTTTTCTTTATTATACCTGTGCGCGCGCGGCAATGCAATCAGCGTCGTGACGGGGGGCAAAAGCCACTGCACGCGGTTTAAAAAAATTGAAAATATGCCTTGCATAAAATAATAAGATGCCTTATAATATAAAAGCGCCGCAAAACGGCGGGTGGTTTATGGGCCCGTAGCTCAGCTGGGAGAGCGCCGCGTTCGCAACGCGGAGGTCGACGGTTCGATCCCGTTCGGGTCCACCAAAATAAAAAGAGAAGCCTTTTGGGCTTCTCTTTTTATTTTGGTGATTTAGAGGTCCTATGCAACGCGAACGATAATAGCAAAGTCACTTAAATAAGATGAAGAAACTGATGCTGTTAGCTGATTTGGGCGCTTACCATTTTTTTGTTAATCAGGAGATAACACCTAGGTACAATAAAAGGCTGCGCTGACGAACTGTTGGTTGCAGTGGCTCTTTTAGGGCTGGGCAAGGTCTTTTATCTGAATAACCGCATCTGCTTCGGCGGCTAGCTCTTTGCTATGGGTGACAACAATCACACATTATGGGCAATATGCTTTAGCAGGTCAATTACATCCCAAGCGGTTGCTTCATCCAAGTTTCCGGTGGGCTCGTCGGCTAACAACACCGTTGCATTGCTGGCTAGTGCGCGGGCAATGGCCACCCGCTGCTGTTGCCCGCCTGAAAGCTGTAAGACGCTGCGGCCCCAAAGTTCTTTGGCAATACCGACACTGTTAAGCAGAACATCCGGGCTTTTTTTGCCGCCTAGTTTCACGTTTTCAAGTGGGGTTAAGTAGTCAATCAAGTTATAGCTTTGAAACACCAAAGAAACGTGATGCCTGCGGTGTTCAGCCAGCCCACTTGTAGTTATGGCTTTGCCGTTATAACAGATTTCACCTTCGGCAGGCATATCTAGCCCCGCCAGCAAAGAGAGAAATGTTGTTTTACCCGAGCCGCTGGGCCCAAGAATTGCATATATTTTCCCACATGCAAAGCCATAATTTATATGGTCCAAAATGAGCTTATCCTTTTGTGACTTATAAAAATAAGATGCCTCTTTTGCTTCTAAAATCATAGCAGTCTCCTTAACTTAATTCGCTTAATATCGTGCGCGGCTTTTTACGTAAAATAGTAGTGCCGGCAACCCCAACGGATGCACCTAAAAGGGCGACCATACCCACACCACAGGTTAACAACATTTTGTCGGTTATTTCTGCATTTACACCGATTACGGTTTGCTCTGCCGGCTGGTTGCCTAAAACTTTATCTGCATCAATATCCTGTTGTGTTTTGGTTTGTTCCGCCTGTTCGGCAACTAAATAATGCGCGGCGGTTTGTGCTGCTATGGGGGCGACGGCAAAGGTAATGGCAAAGGCCAGCAATAGGATGATAAGTGCTTCGGTGAAAAGCTGGCTTAAAATACTGAGCTTTCGGTAGCCAAGAGAAAGTAAAATACCAATTTCATGGCTTCTGTTTTTCGTCCAAAAAGCAAAAATGAAAGACAAAATTACAAACCCTGCGGCAAATGTAATGATGATAAGTAGCGTGCTGATTTTTTCCAGGTCGCTAAAGTTGGAAGACATGGTTGACATGTTGCCGTTTCGGTCAATGAGGTCGTATCGTTCCCAGTCTAGGCCCAAGGCTTCAACTTTTGTTTTTATGTCGTCGTATTTATCTACATTGGCAACTTGAAAATAGGCGGTTTGAAAACAGGGGTCATTTTCGCTTCCCTCTGCCTTTTCGGGGAAGCGAAGGTCGGTAAAGATGACATTTTCAGAGCGAAAAGTATCCCCGGCCATTAACGGAGACATCCCTTGCTTTGTTTGGTAAACCCCGACAATAGTTGCAGTGTAAACAGCGGCGATTTGTGGGTTTTGGTATGCGTTAAACTGCAAGGTATCGCCAACGGCAAGGGCGTTTTTTGCCGCTAGTTGTTCAGAAATTACACAGGTGTCCACATCTGTTACGTCAACCAGTCGCCCGTTTTTGATTGTTACATTGCCAGACAGCACGTTAAAATCAAGGGCCATTTTTCGGTTGCCAATAAGGGTAATACCACCAAAATCGTTGTGCTGGTCATTATCGGGGTCTTCAATACGGTCAAAATTAACCGGGTTTACGGGGGTAACTCTTGTAGAAACGTTATAATCGGCTATCCCTGAAATAGCGGCAATTTTTTCGATATCGGCGATTTGCAGTGATTCAAACGAGTTGTCTGCGGTAATAAGCCATTGTGTACCATAAGCACTTTCTATTTTTTTTTGTTGGATGCCACCGTACGAGCCTTCAACACCATTGCCAATCTTGTTTGTACACTCAGTCAACCGCTTTGAACGGTTTGTTTCGTTTATGTCTAACCGCAAGCCGGCGCCAACCGCTTGTCGCGTTGTGTCTTGTGTTTGCACACTTGCATTTTTAGAGGACATACCGCAAAGAATAAACAAACTGATTGTCACGACTACCAGTAGTAATAACAAACTTTTTATTGGCTTGCGAATCACCGAACGCCATGCCCTTTGTATACTGTTCATGCTATCCCTCCATTTTTGAAAGCGTGTCTCTTGGGTTAGACCGTAGAATGGGTAAAATTGAAATGCCTACGGCAACCAATACGATTGCGCTGCCCAATAAAAGCAGAAATAATATATGCTGGATTTGTAAATGGGCACCAGCTATGGCGGTAACGCTATCCGCCGAAAATATGTGTTGCATTATTTTTGGGAAAACAAGCCCATTAAATGCTACGGCCCCAAGCGTAGAAAAGAGAAAGATGACAAGGCTTTCAGTAGCCACTTGCCCCCAAAGGTCTATTTTTGAGATGCCCATGCTGATTAGTATTGCCATTTCCCTTGTTCGCATGCGCATCCACATGCAAAGAAGCAAAGAGGTAACAATGACCGCTGTTGACACAATTAGTACCAGCATCAATAATGTAATATGGGTTATCTGCGACAAAGGGGCCTGCATCTGCCTGTATAACGTATCGGATGTGGTGATGCTGGTGGTGTCGTTCAGTAAAGGCTTTGTTTGTTGGTATAGGTTGTTTAAGTTTTCAGGGGTAGCGGTATAAACGGAGACCGAGGAAAACCCACCTACACCAAACAGTGTTTCAAACAGCGCATGGTCGACAAAAATTTGGTTTTCTATGCGGTAAGCAGCGTTAGTGGACGCATCTTGTGTGCGCTCAATACCTGAGAAGAACGTCCCAATAATTGTTCCACTGGCAGTTGCCCCAGTACCTGTATTAAACGTAAGTTGGTCGCCAAGCTTCAATTGGTTCACTTGTGCCAAGATAGAGTCAATCAATATACCATTTTGGGTTTCTGTGATGGGGGTGCCCTCTAATAGCCGGTATTTTTCCTGTGCAAAAGGCCCGTCAAGTTCGGTATTGTCTGCGGTATGAAGAGTTGCGGTAGAGTTGCTCGTTTCGGCCGATGCGCTCAATGTGACGAGAGAAAAATTGGCAGGGTATGCCGTACCAGTTGCGAGCCGATTGAGGCCCTTTACTTGGGGCAGATTTGAAATTTGGGTAAGGGTTTCAGCAGAAATATCGTTTTCTCCACGTAGGTCTTCTAAAACAAGCTTTGAGCCGGTTTTTGCCTGCATAGAGCGGCTGGTCGCCTGTGCGGTTTGTAAAATCATTGTGGCGCACAAAACCATAGTGCTTATAATTAGAAAGCAAGAAAAAAGAAGAATGCTCTTGCTTTTTTTGCGCTGAACATAGCGAAAAGCACGTTGATAAAAAGCCATCTGCTCACCCCTCGGCTCTATAAATAAAAACACGGTCTGCAAGTAACGTATCATTTGTATCGTATTCTCCACTGATTAGCAATTCAGTCTGCTTTTTAATATCCGCTACGCTGGCATCCTCATAGGTGATTTCGCCCGTTTGAAGATTTGCATGTGCTATTTGAAAAGAGCACCCATCATTATAAGAAACGGTTACCTGGTCCTGCTGGTCTTCATGGTCAGGCGCAGCTTGGCAGGCAACACTGTCATCGCTGATAACAGGGGTAAGCACGCAACCACGATCAGAAAACTCGGTTACGGTACCGTTTAACTTGCAAATCTCAAAAAGAGCATCCCCGTTTTGTGGGGTTGCATTTGAAGAATCGGCCGGGTGCGATACACCGCTGCCACAGCCGGTGCAAGAGATGAAAAGTGACAATGTGATGAGTAGAAAAAGTAGATTGCGTTTCATTTTTATAAGCACTTCCTTGTTCGTTTTTCACGCTCATTATATGTTTTGTAAGCTCTAAAAGTCCTATAAAGAGTGAGAGGGATCTTGCTGGATTTTAAAAGTCTTTTAGAGATTTGTGTAGTATAATAAAAGCGAAAGGGCTTAAAAATGAGAGTATTACTAATTGAAGATGATAAAAACTTATCTGCAACCATTGCAGAGCAGTTGCAAAAAGCAGGGTATATATTAGACTGCTGCTATGATGGTGAAACGGCGTTGGGCTATGCGTTAAACCCTGAATATGGGTATGATATTGTGCTGTTGGACAGGATGTTGCCCATTATTGATGGTATGGCTGTTTTAAAGGCTATGCGACAAAAAAACATCTGCACGCCCGTATTGATTATTACGGGCCTTGGTGAACTGGACGATAAAATTGTCGGGTTTGATTGCGGTGCAGATGATTACTTGGTCAAGCCTTTCCATGTCAAAGAGCTGTTTGCAAGAATTAGGGCGTTGACCCGCCGCCCGGCAGAGATTGTAAATAAAGAGTTGTTGACCGTTTTTGACCTTACCTTAAACACGGAACACAGGAGATTGACCTGCAAAGGACAATCGGTCATACTGACGCAAAAAGAGGCAGACTTAATTGCCGCATTGATGGAGCGACCCGAAAGCACACAAAGCCGTAGCCAGCTTTTATGGAAAGTTTGGGGCGCTGGTGCCGAAGTAGAGGATGGGAATGTGGATAATTACATTCATTTCCTTAGAAAGCGGCTGAGGGAGTTGGGGTGTAAAACCAGCATTAAAACAGTCTATGGCGCAGGGTATCGGTTGGAGGAGACACCATGATAGAGAAGCTTCGCAAAAAGCTGATGCTGCTGTTTCTTTCTGCTACCATGCTGATATTTACGGTAGTTTTATTGATTCTGCTGAGCAACGTTGTTGCAAAAGCACGAGATTTTGAAATTGAATATGTAAACAATATGGCCGACAGTATTGTGGGCCAGGTGCAAAGCGGCGGGGAAATGGATGAGCACGATTTGGCGGCTTATGCGACGAACTTTAATATTTGGGTTTACTTGTCCGATGGTGTCATAAAAAAATCCAGCCCGGAATGCTTTGCAACCCCTACGGATATTTTATTCAAATCAAAAAAAACACTGATTTCATCAGAAGGTGTCACGGTGAATCAAATTTCCGGCCCGGAAACCTATCGCACTATCTATCTGGTTTATGGGGCACAAAAAGAACCATATTACGAAGTGAAGAATATTTTTTTTTCGAATAATGCCGAGCATGAGCTGACCATGTTGTATCCCCAAGCAACTTTGTGGCAAAGTATGGGCAACGATTGCATTTGGTATCCGATTCTTTGGCTTTGCGTGCTTTTGTTGATGTATCTGATGAGCCGCATTTTAATTCGCAAAGCAACTGCCCCCTTAGAAATGGCAATGAAAAGCCAAAAGGAGTTTATCTCTTCTGCCTCTCATGAGTTGAAAGCGCCTCTGTCGGTAATCCAAATCAACACCGAAGTGCTTTCTATTGACAAAGACGACGTGGCTTCGCAGCATAAGCAGAAGGTGATTCTGGATGAATGTGATTTAATGTCAAGGCTGATTCAATCAATGCTGACAATAGCGTCAAGTGACGCTGGAAACTGGAAAATGAATAAAAAAGAAGTGGATATCAACACGC
Organism: Pygmaiobacter sp.; assembly: GCA_028689835.1. Lineage (GTDB taxonomy): Bacteria > Bacillota > Clostridia > Oscillospirales > Ruminococcaceae > Pygmaiobacter. Next base: position 9,076 of record JAQVCK010000029.1, read on the forward strand.
TTTTGATTGAGGTGTGGGAAGCGTTTAATGAACCGGCGCGAAAGAAAAATATTCAGCTAAATTTAGATATTGAAGAATATTATCCACATATTGTATGCGACAAAGAGCGCATTTTTCAGGTTTTGGGTATTTTGCTGGATAATGCTATCGCTTATTCGGCGCCAGAGTCCTCTATCGAACTGGGAGCAAAAGGGCTGTCAAAGCAAATTGCATTTTATGTAAAAGACCATGGCCCCGGCATTGCGGACAAAGACAAAGAAAAGGTGTTTGAACGGTTTTATTCCGGTGATCCTTCAAGAACGGATAAAAGCCATTACGGGTTAGGGCTGAGCATCGCGCGGGAAATTGTAAAGCTTCATCAAGGCACCATCCTTTTGAAAGACACCTTGAATGGCGGCTGTACTTTTGAAATACGAATCCCATTGGAACAAGAGATAACGAAAAGGAAACAATAATTTTATAAGTGGTGTTTTAATTGGGGGTGCGGTTTGCATCCAAACAGCGTTGTGTGTGGGATTACTAATGCAGAACTCAAGTAGTGCAGAATGAAAGGATAAAACAAAAGCAGGGGGAAGCACAAAAACAGTGGCTTTCCCTTGTGTTTAACGCCAATAAAAAAGAGAAGCCCTTTAAGGCTTCTCTTTTTTATTGGCGCTCGTATGCCGGCAGCAAAGCAAGCTTTTACTTTTTGTTCTGTCCGCCAGCACCATTGCCAGCAGTGTCCGGTTGCCCTTGCCCGCCGCCGCTTTGCGCACTAGAGGTAGCGCCGGTGTTTGCGGGTTCGGCTGTGTCGGCCTCGCCAGTATCGTCGGTATTTTGCGTGGGTGCATCTTTCGGTGCCTCCATGCTGTTTGCCGGGGCATTTTGCTGTTTCCCACCGTTTTGTTGCGGTTCGGCCGGTGCAGCATCACGATTCCCCGTGCCGTTTTGTGCAGAAGAGCTGGAGGCAGCATCGCTATTACTGCCTGCTTTTGTTTTGGCCCCGTTGCCGTTTGTGGTTTCCCCGGCAACTTCGTTCGTTTCTTTTTGCTGGTTTTGTTCTTTGTTTTCAGTGGTGCCGCTGTTGGCTTCTTTTTCGGCATTCTGCTCCAGCTGGGCGATGGCGTTTTCAATCCCTTGTAGGCCGGGCAGTTCTTTACCATTGGTTTTGGCTTCTTTGTTCAGCGTGATAATCTGCTTCATAATCTCGGTTACCCGTGCGTTTTGGTAGCTTTCTGTGGCAATACTGGGGTCAAGCTGTTGCAGCTTTTGAATGAGATTTAACTTGCCAGGGGAGATCCCCAGTGTACGCGCTTCCTCCCGCAAATCCAGCCCAACACCTGCGGTGTAAACAACTGCCGTATTGCCAGATGCCAGCAGCGATTGCTGCGCTGCTTGTGCTGCACTTTGTTGCAGGGTGTCGGCGAGTGCCGGCTGGTCGGTCTCGGTGGTAAGCGAGATAACAGTAGAGCCGTCGCTGTAAACATAGCCTTTTTGCGCGGCCGCCTGCACCAGCGTTGCCACTGCGTCGGCAGAGGACTGGCGGTAAAGTTGCAGGTCGGATAGTACGGCATCACCGTCGCTGTTGTAACTTGTTACAGCTACCACACGGTCAAATGCGTTGACACCAAGCTCAATGCTGGGGTTGATGTCAAGGCTGAGGTAAGCCACCGGGTGTTGATAGTACAGGGCCCCCCCGGCGCCTAAGCCGCACACCAGCAACAGCGCGCAGGCGACGGCAAGCAGCTTTTTGTGCATGCTGCGGCTCTTTTTAGGGGTAAAGGCAACGGTGTTCCCGCTGGGCGCGCCCTGCGCCTGAATAAATGCTGCGGTTTTGGCTTTTAAGGTTTCTTCCGCATGGACTTGGTCCAGCGCAGATTTAATCAAAGTTTTCATAGCTTCCTCCCAATGCCTGCTTTAAAAGAGCTCTGGCCCGGTGTAATTTGGAATACAGGGTATTCTCTTTTGTGTGCAGCAGGTCTGCTATTTGTGGTACGGTGTAGCCTTCGTAGTAAAAAAGGTAAATGACATCTTTGTACTGGGGCGGTAAAGCAAGAACTGCCGCCATCACTTCGCTTTCCTGCGGGTCCTCAAAGGGCAGCTCCATTTCATCCAGCGAAGAGACCCGCCGCCTGAAAAAGCTTTTGCAAACGTCTTTGCATTTGTTGATAGCTACCCGGCAAAGCCATGCTTTTTGGTGCTCCTCACTCTCAAACCCCGGGCCGTGCAAAAAAAGGGCAAGAAACACCTCTTGAAACACGTCCTGCACATCGGCTTCGTTGCGCAGATACATAAAACAGATTCTGCGCACCATGTCCGCATATTGCTCAAGGGCTTTGGTGATTACATCGTTGGTACCGTACGGTGTTTTCTCCATCATAATTCCCCTTTCATACCCAATACGACCGGCAGGCCCAAAACCTTGCGCGGCAAAAAAAATTTATAGCATTGCATGTTTATAACAAAGCGGTAACTGCCGAAATTGTTTTTACCAAGCTTATTTGGCTTTAGTATAACATGGGTTGTGAAATCCAAAAAAGAAAGCGATTTGCGTTTAGCCAATTACACGAAACCAAACCAAAAAACAACGGGGATAAAAATGGTAAATCATAGCATAAAGCGTCGTAAAATGTTGTAATAGATATTTTCATGTAGTACAATATTCATAAATAGTACACATTTTGACAGGGGCCGAGAGGCAAAAATGGGGCTGTTGAATAGAAGGGAAAGGAAGTATTTGTTATGGCAAAGTTCCAAAAGGAAAAAGGTCATTCAAAATCTGCAAAACCTAACCGTTCTAAAGAGGGAAAGCTGCAAATTTCCCACCGACTTTCTTTTAAAATATCACTTCGTCTTGGTATTTTAACGCTTGCAATCCTCACAGTGCTTACCATTGCAACCGGGTATTCGGTTTCTCGCATTGTTACCCGCAATGCAGACGCAGCCATTGCGCGCATTGCCGACCAAAACGCAGACCTTGCGGCAAATTATTTAAATACAATGCAGGTGCGTTCTGATTCGCTTGCAAAAGCCCTTGCAAAGCTGAATGGGGTGCAGGTAAGTAAAGAAACATTACAGAAACTGGTGCACGATATGATGCGGTCTACACTGGACGATGACCGTATTTTTTCGGTCTATACCGCGTGGGAGCCCAGCGGTTTTTTTAGCGATACGCCGGATGGGCTTTCTATCTATGATTACCGCGATGGAGATTCAATCAAAACCGACATTTGGAACGATTATGCCACCTATAAAGACGGGGATTACTATGCGGTGGCCAAAGAGACTGGCCGCCCACACGTTACAGAGCCATATGAATATACATTGACCAACGGCCAAACCATTTGGCTCATTACCATTAGCAGCCCCATCGTTTCAAGCAGTGGCCAGTTTTTAGGCGTTTCAAACTGTGATATCCAAACCGATACCATCAATGGGCTTAGTTACGACAATGGCGGGTACCAAAGCTCGTACAGCGCCATTTTATCCAACAGCGGTGTGTTTTTGGCCAATACGCAGGACCCTGCCAAAATGGGTAGCGTATTTGGTGCAGATGGGCAGATAAGTGAAGAACAGGCGGCACAAGTGCTGAACGCAGTAAAGCAGGGCACGCAGGCAACATTAGAGCAGCAGGATACGGCAACGAAGCAAAAAAATCTTGCTATTTATGTGCCGCTAAAAATTACGGGTATTGACGAGCCACTTTCCAGCGCGTTTGTGGTATCTAAAACCGAAGCATTTGCAGATATCGGTTCGATTGTGGGGTTAATCGTACTGCTTTCAGCGGCAGCACTGGTAGCCTTAATGGCGGCGGCAGCCGTATTGGTCAGCCGGGCGCTGCGCCTAGTAAGTGAAGTGATTTCTTCGGCAGAGGACATCAAAAGCGGGCGCCTAGACACCTGTATTGAAGCGAAAAGCAGTGATGAGTTTGGGCGTCTTGCCGAGGTGTTTCGGCAAACGGCAGCCACCCTTAAAATGTATGTCAGTGATATTTCATCGGTGCTTGCAAATATGGCACAGGGCAACCTTGATACATCAATCGAAACAGAGTACGCGGGTGATTTTGCCCCAATCAAAGAGGCGCTACAAAAAATTAATGATAGCTTAAACCACACACTGGCACTGATTAGCGCAACGGCCGAACAGGTCAATGTGGGGGCCGAGCAGGTGGCCGCAGGTGCGCAGGCGCTTGCCTCCGGTGCCTCACAGCAGGCGGCCACCATTGAGGAACTGAACGCCACCATCAGCACTGTGGCGGGGCAAGCAAGGGACAATGCGACCCATGTGCGCACGGCGAGCGAAGTGGTGCAAAACTCTGGCGTTGCGGTGCAGCAAAGCAACGAGCATATGCAGGGCCTTGCGCGCACGATGCAGGAGATTGGGGATTCTTCAAACAAAATTAACGGCATCACCAAGGTGATTGAGGACATTGCATTTCAGACCAATATTCTTGCGCTGAACGCTGCCATTGAAGCCGCACGTGCAGGGGAAGCCGGCAAGGGCTTTGCCGTAGTGGCCGATGAGGTGCGTGACCTTGCCGAAAAATCAGCACAAGCTGCAAAACAGGCGGGCGAGTTGATTGGCGAGTCGACACAGAAAATTGATGCGGGGGTGCAAGAGACCGAGCAGGCCGCGGCGCTGTTGCAAAAGGTGGCACAAGGCTCTGGCGAAATTAGCGAGGCAATGAAACAGATCGAAGAGGCGTCAACCCAGCAGGCCGCGGCAATTGAGCAGATTACATTGGGGCTTGGCCAGGTGTCGGATGTGGTGCAAAACAATGCCGCAACGGCACAGCAAAGCTCGGCTTCCAGTGAAGAGCTTTCTGCACAAGCAAGCCTGTTGCAACAGGAAATGCAAAAGTTTCAACTGAAAAACCAATAGTAACCGGTTGAGAGTTTGTTTTTAGATTTGCCTAGAACCGAACAGCCCTGTCGCTCAAAGGCGGTGGGGTTGTTTTTTTATGCACATCAGGCAAAAGGGCCAATTTTGCTAAAATTGTCACAAAAAATATAAATTAGTTGAATAAAAAATAAAATTTGTGATATAATTACCGACAGCATTATTGAAAATCAGGCCAGCCCAATATGGTGACGATGGAGAGTTGACATGGTGAAGCGAAATGAAATGTCCCCGGTGATCCCTATTTTATTAATTTATGCCGGCCTTTGGGTATTGCGCGCGGTGGAATATCTGGTGCTTCGCACCGACCAGAGCATTGTGGGCGAAGCGGTATTGCATAAGCTGACGGGCATTCTGGTACTGGTGTTGGTGCTGCGGTATTTAGGGCTACGCGCGCGGCAAGTCGGGTTTGCGGGGTACCGTGTGGGGCGCTATCTTGCCCTGGGCCTGCTGCTGGGTGCCGGCAGTTATCTGCTGGCCTATGGCGCCGCGTATTATTTGCAATTTGGTGCGGGGCAGCAGCCGTCACTTGCGTTGTACGTTACCAGTTATGCGGTCGATGGCAATGTGGGGCACCAAACCGGGGCGCTGTTTTTTTTACTGTGCATCGTGGGCAACATTATCAATGTGGTGATGGAAGAGGGCGTGTTTCGCGGTCTGTTTGTGCGGCTGGCAGAAAGCCGGTTTCGGTTTGGGGTGGCGCTGGCATTTTCCAGCCTGCTGTTTGGGCTGTGGCACGTGGTGGCCCCGCTGCGCAGTTACTTGGGCGGCACGATGAGCGGCAAGGGCGCAATGCTGGTTGCGCTGATGCTGGTGGTGACGACCGGGCTGACCGGCATAAAATTTGGCCTGCTGGTAAAGCTTACCGGGTCACTTTGGGCTGCAATGGCAGACCACTTTTTCAATAACACGGTCATCAACTTGCTGCACATCGTAACGGCAGGCGGTGCGGATGCCATGCAGACGATGCGCATTACCATTGCGCAGACGGTCTCTTTTATAGTTGTATTGGTTTTCTTTGTTGTAAAAAAGGCATGGCAAAAACAAACATTCCGTGGGGAGCCGGGGCCTTGGGGCAAGGCGGCATTTAAATAGCCTTTTGAAACGATACGGCCGGGCACGATAAGTGCCCGGCTGTTGTTTGATTGCGTTATAAAGCTTCGGTTAACCATTGCAGCAAGGCATCCAGCCCTTCGCGGTAGCGGCTGCCCACCAGCAGGCCGGTGTGGCTGACACCCTGCAAAATGGCCGAGCGCCCGCTAAAATAGGCGGCCTCTGCAAGGCCCCGCCGTACGTCGTCCGGCGTTTGCGCGCCCCGCACAGAAAGCACCGGGCAGTGAATTTTAGCAGGGTCAACCGAAACCCCGTCTACGCCGTCGATCCAGTTGGCAAATTCGGCAAAGGCCAGCGCAGATTCCTCAGCAAGGTAGTGTTGCTGAAACAAAATATCTGCTTCTGTTTCATCCGCACTTTGCAAAGTACGTGCCGGCGCGGGCACCACATTGCCAAGCGTGCAAACTTCGCGGTGGGGGTAGGGCACCTGCTGGTATACCTGCCGGCAAACAGAGGATTCTGCAAGCGCCAGCCCGCGCAGCGGCAAGGTTTGTGCTGCCACCTGCCCAATAATGCCCCCCATGCTGAACCCCACCAATACCGGTGGCGTTTTACACAGGGCCGCCACCTCGGCTACATCGGCCACATAATCGGCAAAGGTCACGCGGGTCATATCCACCGCGCGGCTTAGGTAGTGCCCGCGCAGGTTCATCACGTAACAGGGGTAACCCGCCTCTACCAGTGCGGGCAGGTACTTGCACCACATCCAGCTGCCGGTATACGCGCCGTGTACCAATAGTAGCGGGGTTTGCCGACTGCCGGGGTAATGTTCTACAAACAGGTCTTGCTGGCCCAGCCAAAAGCTGTCGTGCGGGGGCAGTGTGCTCAAATACGGTCCCATCTTCAAAACTCCTAACCTTTAGCATAATATCTATATAGTTTTATATAAAACTATATGGGCAAAAAAAGAAGAGTTTTACGAGAGGTTCTCTTCTATTTTTAATAAAACTGCCAGCAGCGTTTGCTGGTCTTGCAGCGGGATATCATGGTAAAGCGTTTGCAGCAGTTCGGCCGAAATGGCATCGAACACCGGTTTCAGTGCCTGCCCGCGGGCGGTAAGCGACACCACGTAAACCCGTGCGTCGGTGCCACCCCGGCGCTTTTCAACATATCCCAGCTGCAGCAGCTTGCCAACCAGCACCGTCACGGTGGATTTATCGCGGTGAATTTTTGCCGCAATTTCTGCCATGGTCAGCGGCCCGTTGTTAAAAAGCGCATACAAAATATCACCGTGCGACGGTGCAAGCCCTTTGACCTGCTGTTGCGCCAGTACCGTGGTAATACGCATATTCGCCTTTTGCCGAACCAGTGAAACCAGCGATAAAATATCAGTCGTATCCATAACAATATTATAGTTTTATATAAAACTGTTTGTCAAGCAAAATTTTGCGGGACATTGCATCACACCGCCCTAAAATGCTACAATGGTGGCAAAAGAACCGCACGTTGCAAAGGGGTGTGCCTATGACCTGCCTGACACGAATTGAGCAATATGGCAGCTCGTTTACCAAGGCCGAGCGCAAGGTGGCGGATTATGTTGCCCGCCACCCGGATGAAACGGTAAAGATGAGCATTTACGACCTTGCTGCGGCGGCAGGGGTCGCCCCGTCTACGGTGACCCGTTTTGTGCATCACCTTGAATATGCCAGCTTTAATGAGATGCGCATCGAACTGGTGCGCGGGCTGGACGGCAAGACGGTGGATGAGTTTAACGAAATTCTGCAATGGAGCGAAAACAAGGATGACTTAAGCGGCCATTTTTTGACCAATATGGCTGGGGTATGCAGCGAGGCGCTGGCGCTCAATGGCATTGAAAAGTTTAAAGAGGCCGCAGCGGCGCTGCAAGCGGCACAGACGGTGTACCTGTTTGGCATTGGCGCATCATCGCTGATTGTGCAGGATTTGCAGCAAAAGCTGATGAAGATGCACAAGCGCTGCATTTACCATATGGACGCCTATTTCAGCGCGCAAAATTCGCTGATGACGGGCCCGCAGGATGTGGCGGTGGCGGTTTCGTACAGCGGCATCACACCAGAGGTGAACCTTGCGGTCAAGCAGGCCAAAGCAAACGGCTGCCGGGTAATTGCCATTACTCGCTATGCGCAAACGACGCTGTCACAGCTGGCAGACGTGTGTCTTGTGGTGCCCAATGTAGAGCAGGTGACCAAGGTGGCGGCCATTTTTTCGCGCTATGCGCAGCTGTTTTTAGTGGATATTCTTTTTTTGAATTTTGTCAATGAAAGCGGGCAGGACCCCGCCAGAATGCTGACGGATTACCGCGCATTGCTGATGAACCTGAAAGAGTGAAAACCGGCCGGTGCAGCATGCTGCCCGGCCGTGTTGCAATAACAAAACCGGGGGAGGTAGTGTATGAAAGCAGCGATTGAAACAGTGCAGCTGACCAAAAACTATGGCAAGGCACGTGGTATTACGCAGGTGGATTTGCAGGTGCAGGAGGGGGAAATCTTTGGTTTCATCGGCCCCAACGGCGCAGGCAAATCTACCACAATACGCACCCTGCTGGGCCTGCTGCACAAAACCAGCGGGCAGGCGCGCATTTTTGGCATGGACTGCGAAACGCAGCGCACGCAAATTTTAGAGCAGGTGGGGTACCTGCCCAGTGAAGTGTTTTATTACGACAACATGCGCGCCATTGACCTGCTGCGCTACTCTGCCAGCTTTTACAAAAAAGACTGTAACGCCCGCATTCAAGAGCTTGCGGGCCTGCTGGAGCTGGACCTCAATAAAAAAATTGAGGACATGAGCCTTGGCAACAAAAAGAAGGTTGGCATTGTACAGGGGCTATTGCACGAGCCGCGGCTGATTATTTTAGACGAGCCGACCAGCGGCCTTGACCCGCTGATGCAGCGCACGTTTTTTGACTTGATCCAGCGTGAAAATAGGCGCGGTGCCACCGTGCTGTTTTCCTCGCATATTTTGGGCGAAGTGCAGCGCATCTGTGATAGGGTTGCCATTATTAAAGAGGGGCGCATCGTCAACACGCAAAAAATTGCCGACCTGCGCAAAAACACCTACAAAAAAGTGCGTTTTACTGCCCAGCGGCCACTGCAAGGGTTTGCGTTGCCCGGCGTGGCCGACCTGCAATTGGATGGCCAGCAGGCCAGCTTTATGTACAGCGGCGACTGCAATGTATTGATGTCCGCCTTAGCGGCGCTGCCGTTGCAGGACGTTGATGTGACCGAACCGGACCTTGAAGAAATTTTTATGCACTACTACACCGAACAGGAGGCAGGGCATGAACGTTTACCGGTTTGAGTTGCGGCGCGAGTGGAAAAATGCGGCGGTGTGGACAGCGGTACTGCTGGCATTGCTGGGTGTCTTGCTGCTTTCAGTTTACCCCATCTATTACGATGGCCGTACCCAGGTGCTGGCGGCGTTAGAAGGCTTTCCGCCCCAGTTTGCCGCCGCTTTTGGGCTGAATATTGAGACGATTTTCAGCTTTGGCGGTTTTTATGCGTTTAGCTTTTTGTACCTTGCGGTGCTGGGGGCGGTGTTTGCCTCCGGCCTTGGGCTGTCGGTGTTTGCGCGCGAAAAGCGGGCAAAATGCGATGATTTTTTGCTCACAAAGCCCCGGCCCCGCACGGCGCTGTTTGCCGCAAAAGGCCTTGCGGCGTTGACGCTGCTGGTGCTGCAAAACCTGCTGTATGTCGCGCTGTTTTTGGCAATCTGCAATGCAACCCCGCAGGCAGCAGCGCCATTGGGCAACCGGTTGGTTGCAGCATTGGCCCTGCTGCTGACACAGCTTGTGTTTTTTGCCACCGGCGTATGCATTGCGGTGTTTGCCAAAAAGGTGCGCACGGTGTCTGGTACGGCAATGGCGGTGGCGTTTGGCGGCTTTTTGCTGACGGCGCTGCAAAGCATTTTAAAAGAAGAAGCGCTGCGCTATTTGTCACCTTACCAATATTTTGATGCGGCGCTTGCATTTGAAACAGGGCATTTTGAAACGGCAATGGCAGTAACGGCAAGCGTGCTGACGGTCGCTTTGCTTGTGGCGGCATTTGTAAAATACCGCACAGGGCAAACCCACGCAGTGTAGGGGGGCTTTGCATGAATATTTTACGCAGAGAGCTAAAAGCCGGGCGAAAAGCGTTTTTGTTTTGGTCGCTTGGCCTGTTTGTGCTGGTGTTTATGGGTGTGGTCAAATCCACCGGGGTGACGGCAGATGGCGGCGGGCTTGCCGCGTTGCTGGATTCTTTCCCGCGGGTGGTGCTTGCCGTCTTTGGCATGGCGGGTGCCGACATTGGTACCTTTGGCGGGTTTTATGCCGTACTGGCACAATACGCGCTGGTTTTGGTAGCAATTTATGCAGTGCACCTTGGCAACAGTGCGGTTTCACGCGAAGCGGTGGATAAAACATATGAGTTTGTGTTTACAAAGCCCCGCAGCCGCGCCTTTATTTTGGCGCAAAAGCTGCTGTGTGCGCTGATCTACTTGGCGCTATACTGTGCACTGTATTTTGCATTTTCAGCGGCAGCTACGGCGACACTGGGCCTTGCCGCGCACCAGAGCGCGCTGTTTTTGCGCGCCGCTGTGGCGGCGCTGTTGACCGGCATGCTGTTTTATGCGTTTGGCGCGCTGTTTGCCGCGGTGGCCCACAATACCGAAACCGGTGCAAGGCTGGGCAATGCCTTAGTGCTTGCCACTTTTGTAGCAGGGGTGGGGTACGACCTGTCTGACAAAAGCAGCCTGTTGCGCTGGTTTTCACCGTTTCGGTATTTTGCCACAGCAGAGCTGCTTAGTGGTAAGTTGAATATCGTTTTTGTAGTGCTGTGTCTCGTTGTAGCTACTGCGGCACTGGGCGGGGCATTTTGGTGGTTTGAAAAACGAGACCTTGCCGCAAGGTAAGTGCCCGCTTGCTGTGAAAGTCTAATGGTATTAAGTCAAGAGGGTGATTGAGAAAAAAGTATTGAGAACTCATGTGTTTTCAGTGTGGAAAGAGCCAAAAAGGCAACACCAACCTAAGCCCTGCCCTCATGCTTTCAAAAAC
>JAQVCK010000196.1 GCA_028689835.1 Pygmaiobacter sp.
CTTTTTTATTTGGTAACTATCAAGGAGAAGATAAAATGATTACACTTGAAGACTTACTACATCTGAACGATTGCCCAAAGCCCTATGCCCCAGGGGCCGAACTTTGGAATGACCCCCATATATCTAAATTTATGCTTCAAGCACACCTTTCACCAGACACGGATGAGGCAAGCTATAAGCCCCAAACGGTGCGGTCCATCTGCAATTATTTGGTGCCTGTGGCCGGCCTTAAAAAAGGAGATCGCGTTGTCGATCTTGGCTGTGGGCCGGGGCTGTATTGTGCTAACCTTACACGGCAAGGTTACTTTTTAACCGGTATAGATAGGTCTGAAAATTCTATTCGCTATGCCAAGGGACAAAACCCGGATATTTCATATATTTGTGGTAGTTATCTTGAACCTTTTGGGGTGAATCAGTTCAAGGCGGCTATCATGGTTTCAAAAGATTACGGGGTGCTAAGCCCAAAGCAAAGGGGTGTTTTGCTAGCGAATATCCACAGAGCACTAAAACAAAACGGCTATTTTATTTTTGACGTATGCAGCATGGTAGACCTACAAAAAAGACAGGCAGAAGCATCAACTAAATGGTATGCGACCGATAGTGGGTTTTGGAGTGCTGGCAGACATTTTGTTTTAGAAAAAACGATAGTTTATAAAGAATTACCTGTGTTATGTGATTTTGTGGCGGTATTGGATGAAGCGGGGCTAAAACAGTACAATATTTACCAGACTTTCTTCTCACCCACCAGCATAAGCAAAGAGCTTGAAAAAAATGGGTTTCGTGTTGAGACAATTTTATCAAATTTAACCGGTGAAAAATATGATAATGCTTCTTTGGGGATAGGGATTGTTTGTAAAAAGGTATAGAATCTATCATTTAAAAAACGGCTGCCTGTTACACAGTTGCCAAAGCGGCTTGTCTTGGCGTTTTATGGCGCTTATTTATTGACAGAAGCGGCTGTGTATGGTATTCTTTGTTTGCTTAGAAATTTGTTTTCTAGGGAGCAAGAGGAGGGATAGTTTATGGAAAGAATTAAGACGATCGCAACGCGCGATTTGAATGAAAGCGTAAAAACTGGCGGCTGTGGTGAGTGCCAGACTTCCTGCCAGTCTGCCTGCAAAACATCTTGTGGCGTTGCAAACCAGCCGTGCGAGAAGGCAGCAAAGTAAGTTCTAGTTTCTCAAAAAAATGCCGCCATTTCGGCGGCTTTTTTGTTGTTTGTATCGATATAAGGGGGATTCGATGGTACACCAATATCAGTTAAATGGATATAACATTGTGCTGGACACTTGTTCCGGGTCCATTCATGTAGTAGACGAAGTGGCGTACGACATTATTGCGCTGTTTGAGGGGCAAACTGAAGATGAAATAATTGCAGCAATGCTGAAAAAATATGCGGGCCACGAAGACGTGACGGAGCAGGACCTGCGCGCTTGCATCAGTGACGTTGCCGCGCTAAAGCAAAGCGGCAAGCTGTACACGCCAGATGTATTTGAAAATTTGGCTTACGATTTTAAAAAGCGCAGCACGGTGGTGAAAGCGCTGTGCCTGCACGTCGCCCACACCTGCAACCTAAATTGCTCTTACTGCTTTGCCAGCCAGGGCAAATACCATGGCGAGCGTGCGCTAATGAGCTTTGAAACCGGCAAACGTGCACTGGACTTTTTAATTGAAAATTCTGGTACGCGCACCAATTTGGAAGTTGATTTTTTTGGTGGCGAGCCGCTGATGAACTGGGATGTGGTGAAACAACTTGTTGCTTATGCCCGTACACAAGAGCCCATTCACCACAAAAAATTCCGTTTTACGCTAACAACAAACGGTGTACTGATTGACGACGACGTGATTGACTTTACCAACCGGGAAATGAGCAACGTTGTTTTAAGTTTAGATGGCCGCAAGGAGATCCATGACCGCCTGCGTGTGGATTATGCCGGCAATGGCAGTTATGACCGCATTGTGCCGAAGTTTCAAAAGCTGGTGGCGGCGCGTGGCGGTAAAAACTATTATATGCGCGGTACCTTTACCCACGCAAATACGGATTTTACAAACGACATTCTGCACATGGCCGACCTTGGCTTTACCGAACTGAGTATGGAGCCCGTGGTGTGCGCCCCCGGTGATGCCGCCGCTTTGACGCAAGAAGATTTGCCGGTTTTATTTGAACAGTATGAACTGCTTGCCAAAGAGATGATCCGCCGCAAAAAAGAGGGTAGGGGCTTTACGTTTTACCATTATATGCTGGACCTCACCGGCGGCCCCTGCATTTACAAGCGCATTTCAGGCTGCGGCAGCGGCACCGAGTATATGGCGGTTACCCCCTGGGGCGAACTGTACCCCTGCCACCAGTTTGTGGGGGACGAGCACTACAGCCTTGGTAACATTTGGGATGGGGTGACCAATACGGCCCTGCGGGACGAATTTAAATGCTGCAATGCTTACGCGCGGCCAGAATGTAGTGATTGCTGGGCAAAGCTGTATTGCTCCGGTGGCTGTGCGGCAAATGCCTACCATGCAACAGGCTCAATTCGCGGTGTGTACGACTATGGCTGTGAGCTGTTTAAAAAGCGCATTGAATGTGCGCTGATGATGAAAGTAGCAGAAAGCGAAGAATAAGGAGGCGGGCAGGTGGACACACCAATCTGTGATTTTGTAAACAGGTATCATAAAAGCGGTGTGTCCCGCCTGCATATGCCCGGGCATAAGGGCAATGCCTTATTGGGCTGTGAGCCGCTGGATATCACCGAGGTTGCCGGGGCGGACGAATTATACGAACCGCAGGGCATTATTGCGCAAAGCGAGCAGAATGCGACGGCACTGTTTGGCACGGCCCATACGTTTTATTCTACCGAGGGCTCGTCCCATTGCATTCGTGCCATGCTGCGCCTTGCAACCGAGCAATGGGATACCGCAAAAGATGGGCCGCCGCTAATTTTGGCGGCCCGCAATGCCCACAAAGCGTTTATTACGGCCGCCGCCCTGCTAGACCTTGACATTGCATGGCTATGGCCGCAGCAGCAAAGCCTGTGTAGTTGCCCTGTTTCTGCGCAGCAGTTAAAACAGGCATTTGCGGCCCAAACCCGCCGCCCATGCGCCGTATATGTCACATCGCCGGATTATTTAGGGGGGATGCAGGACATTGCGGCCCTTGCGGTGGTGTGCCAGTCTTTCGGTGTGCCGTTATTAGTAGATAATGCACATGGTGCCTACTTGCGCTTTTTGCGGCCAAGCCAGCACCCAATCGGCCTTGGCGCGACGGCCTGCTGTGATTCTGCGCATAAAACACTGCCGGTGCTTACCGGCGGGGCATACTTACACATTAGTACCACGGCACCGCAAAACTATACGGCAAATGCCCGGCAAGCCCTTGCCCTTTTTGGTTCCACCAGCCCGTCTTACCTCGTTTTGCAGTCGCTGGATGCGGCGAATCGCTACCTTGCAATGGATTACCCTGCAAAGCTGGCACAATGTGCGGAGCAGGTTGCGCTGCTTACCGCCCAGCTACAGCAAAATGGTTGGGTAGTGGCAGGTCAGGAACCGCTAAAACTGACACTGAATGCGGCCGCCGCAGGCACTACCGGTTATGCAGTTGCCCAAAAGCTGCGCCGTGCCGCAGTGGAGTGCGAATATGCCGACCCTTATTTTGTGGTGCTGATGTTTGCGCCCGGCAACAAGCAACAGGATTTTCAGCGTGCATATGAAGCGCTAGGTCAAGTAAACTATAATATTGGGCAGCAGTTGCAGCCACACAATAATACGTTACAGGCCCCACCTGTACAGGCGATGCGTGTGCGCAATGCAATGCTTGCACCACATGAGTGTATTGAGATAGAACAGGCTCTGGGCCGCGTGTGCGGTAGCCCCATGGTGTCCTGCCCGCCGGCCATCCCCATTGTCAGCAGTGGTGAGCTGTTTGGTGAACAGGAAATTGCCCTGTGTCGGTTTTACGGGGTGCAAAAAGTAGATGTGGTAGCAAAGTAATCGTAAATCAACAAAAAGAACCCCCGGCACGCCTGTTTTTGAAGTGACCCCAAAAAGTTAGACAAATATTTTAATTAGGCAGTCAAGAGGGCTTGTTGTCTGTGAAGAGCAGGCGGCAAGCCCTTTAGCTTTGCCTTGCTGCGACGGTTGTTGTAGTAGTCCAA